>JBDTLP010000028.1:0-47649 GCA_039934735.1 Ferruginibacter sp.
TCATACATCATACATCATACATCATACATCATACATCATACATCATACATCATACATCATTTAATCACTTTCATTGCAAACGAGCTACAACACACTCATCAATAGTTTTATAGAAAATAAAGTAGGTATCTCAGAAAATTTTTTAAGTGAATCACTCTCAAAACACCTGGAAGAAAATCTTATTAAACTAGATATTGGAAAACAATTATTGTCTGCAGGAACAGGTAATGATGTAAATGTAACACACAACAAATTATTCAGAAGTGATGTTATTTATTGGCTCGACCGTAAACACAATGATCAATATGAAAATGAATTTTTTGATCTGATGGATAATTTTGTTAGCCATCTGAATAGTACATGCTACACTGGTATAACAGGTTATGAATTTCACTACACATTATATGCTGCTGGTAACTTTTATAAAAAACACCTAGACCAGTTTCGCAATAACGATAGCAGAAAATATTCCATGATCATGTATCTGAATAAAAACTGGAAGCAGGAAGATGGTGGAGAATTATGTATTCATCATGAGGATAATCAGTTGCAAAACATTTCCCCGCAAAATGGCAAAGCTGTTTTTTTTAAAAGCAGTGAATTGGAACACGAGGTATTGGTTGCGAATAAATCGAGAATGAGTATTACTGGTTGGCTGAAAGTGAATTAAATGAATGGATTTATTTAGTGTTTCTATCAACCAAGTTTATTAATGGCTTCGGATATTGCTTGTGCAATTTCCTTATTTCTAAATTCAAGCAAGGTTATTCCGAATAAACCTTTTTTAATATAAATCCCGTAATATGATTGGTTGCTTTTAAATTCAGAACTAACATTCACCTTAGGAAACTCTTTCAAATAAACTGGCCTGGTCGATTTAAAAATGTATTGAGCAATCCATCTTTGAAGAAAAAAAACAGGCCTGATAGTGATTGTATTCATATTCGCATCAAACACAATCTTCATGTTTATTCGTTGCTTATTTAAAAGCTGTAGAAACGAGATCAAAAAAAATATTAAGCCAAGTTTTAAATTCATACTTGCCCTGTCATAAAAAATGAACAAAATAATTGACATCATAATACCAATTAAGCTAAAGGCGGTATACATTTCATTTTTCTGTGTCTTTAGCGTAAGAATATCATCATGAAAATCTATGGCAATTGGCTCATTAGAATCGTTGATTAATTCCGATATTTTTTTTAACTGTAGAATATTCATAAGTAGTATATACCATAATACAGCAAATAAATTTCACAATTGACCATTCACTATTCACCGCTTCTCTCCGGCCTCATCATTGGAAAAAACAATACATCCTGAATACTCACCTGGTTTGTAAATGCCATACACAAACGATCGATACCAATCCCGATACCACTTGTTGGCGGCATACCATATTCCAGTGCTCTTAAAAAATCATGATCGATGAACATGGCTTCATCATCACCACGCTCCATCAATTTTACCTGGTCTTCAAAACGTTCTCTTTGTTCAAGTGGATCATTCAATTCGCTATAGGCATTTGCCATTTCTTTTCCATTGACCATTAGCTCAAAACGTTCTACCAGCCCGGGTTTGTTGCGATGCTTTTTTGTAAGCGGGCTCATTTCGATTGGGTAATCGGTTATGAAAGTTGGTTGTATAAAATTGCCTTCGCATTTACTGCCAAAAATTTCATCTATCAATTTACCCTTGCCCCATTTTGCATCAGCGTGTATGCCTAGTTGTTGGCAAACGCCCCTGATGCCTTCTTCATCCATGGCGCTGATATCAAAACCAGTATATTCTTTTATTGCATCGTACATCGTTATACGTTTGTACGGCGCTTTAAAATTAATTTCTTTTTCACCCATCATGCAGGTTGCAGTTCCATTTACTGCGACGGCAGCTTTTTCAAGCAACTGCTCGGTTGTCTCCATCATCCACTCATAATCTTTGTATGCAACATAAAATTCAAGCACAGTAAATTCAGGATTGTGTGTACGATCCATTCCTTCATTTCTAAAATTGCGGCTGAATTCATACACCCATTCAAAACCACCAACGATTAAACGTTTTAAATATAATTCATTGGCAATACGCATATACATAGGTACGTCCAATGCATTGTGATGCGTACTAAATGGCCTTGCTGCTGCCCCACCCGGAATACTTTGTAATACAGGTGTATCAACTTCAAGCGCTCCTCTTTCATTTAAAAATTCACGGATTGCATTTACAAGTTTTGTTCTTTTAATAAAAACTTCTTTTACTGCTGGATTTACGATCAGGTCAGCATAACGTTGCCTGTACCTGAATTCAGGATCTGTTACTTCGTCGAAAGCCTCTCCATCTTTTTCTTTTACAATTGGTAATGGCCTAAGTGCCTTACTCAATATGGAGAATTCTTTTACATGAACAGAAGTCTCACCTGTTTTTGTAGTGAATACATATCCTTTTATACCTATGATATCGCCTATATCCATTAATTTTTTCCAAACAATCTGGTACAATGTTTTATCATCCCCAGGACAAATATCATCTTGCTTTATATAAAACTGGATCTTTCCGGATGCGTCCTGCAATACAGCAAAATTTGCCTTTCCCATATCACGTACACTCATGATACGGCCTGCGATGCACACTTCTGCGAAATCAGCTTTATTTTCTTCTCCTTTATAATGTTCCTTAATATAAGCAGCAGTTGTAGTAACGGGATATAATGCGGCAGGATATGCATCGATACCAAGCTTATTCAATTCCAGTAGTTTTTCTCTTCTTATAATTTCCTGTTCAGACAAATGTTGTGTACTCATACAATCTTAATTAATAGCAGCATTTTTTGTTGCTATGGGTTTGCAAAGGTAAACAAAGTTGATTTGAAAATTTGAAAATGAAAACCACTCTTTAGCTTGAAGTATTTTAAATATACTCCGCTTCATCAGCACATTTTCAAATCTTCAAATCTTCAATTTGTTTACTTTGGATATAAAATTGCATCTTCGCCATCAAATTATTTATCATGAAAAGAATGCTGACGCTTTTATTTGCAATTGTTACACTCGCATCCTGCGACGTAATTAATCAATTACCTACTACTACCGGGGGAACAGGTGTTTCAGAAAGCGAAGCTGGTGATGGTATTAAAGAAGCCCTCGCACAAGGCCTTGCAAAAGCAGTTCTTCAACTTAATAGTACAGATGGTTTTTTTAAAAGTGAACTTTATAAAATATTATTGCCACCCGATGCAAAAAAAATAGAGAATACTTTACGGGATATTGGGCTAAACAGTATGGTTGACAAAGCTATTTTACAAATCAACCGTGGAGCTGAAGATGCTGCTGGTTATGCAAAACCAATTTTTGTTGATGCTATTAAAAGCATGACACTGAGTGATGCGATTGGCCTTGTAAGAAATGGTGATACAAGTGCTACTCATTTTTTTAGAGAGAAAACGACAGACAAATTATTTGCTGCATTTTTACCAGTGATAAAATCTTCCCTTGACAAAGTACAAGGCACAAAATATTATGCTGATATGGTAAATAAATACAACAGCTTTCCTGCTACATTTAATAAATTAAATCCCGACCTGGCAGGCTTTGTTACAACAAAAGCTACTGAGGCATTGTTTCAACTTGTTGCAAAAGAAGAATTAAATATCAGGAATAATTTTGCAGCGAGAACAACGGATTTACTTAAGAAGGTTTTTGGCGGAATAAGATAATTTGGTGATTTGGAAATTTGGTGATTTGATAATTGAGGCTGTGTTGAATGAGATGTATTTCATTTGGAAATTTGGTGATTTGATAATTGAGGCTGTGTTGAATGAGATGTATTTCATTTCCAAATTTCCAAATCAACTCATTTCCAAATTCTAATTTGCTTTCTCTGCAAAAAATTCATTCGCCGCTTTAATACCGTTTTCATAAAGTAACAGCTTATCCTGCTGACTTGTTTTTTTAATCCTGGAAAATACTTTTCCCTGGCTTACATAGATTGTTCTTCCACGCTCATTTTCGAGACCGGGATATTTTCTGCTAAGTTGTTCCATCAGTAGATTTGAAAATGCAAAAAGATATTCTGAAGATTTATTGATATTATAAGGAGGTATTTTAATACTGTTATTATGCAATGAATCGATTTGTTGCTGACTTTCTAATTTTATCCCAATCGTTTGCGGATTGAATGATACTTTATCACAAAGCAATGGGTTGCTGTTATATTCACAGGTATCAAACATGCTGATCGGGTAATTACAAAGCATGCCGCCATCTACATAATAATTAATAAAAGAAATTGTATCCTGGTTTTTTATTTTTTGCAATTGGTTGTCGAGTGCTATCGGCTCAAAGTATAATGGGATACCTGCGCTTATTCTTGCTGCCAATGCGATGGGCATAGAAGGCGTATTGATAAAAGAAAAAATTTCCAATTGTTGTTTGCTAAGATTTGTACCAGTGCAATAAAGATCTTTATAAAGATTATTTTTCAGATGCAGTTCGTGAAGTTGTTCAAAAGTTAAGAGCGGGTTACCCGTTTTATGAGCAACCATTTGCCTCAGCCACTTTTCAAATACTTCTCCTTTATAGAGTCCATAATTTTTTTTGAAACGTGCATACTTGCCAACCAGTCCTCCATAACCATCATTGAATTTCTGTAACGGAAGTTCCATCATGATACTATCAATTTCTGCAGCGTTGTAACCAATACTAATTAACATACCCGCAATAGAACCAGCCGACGAACCGCCGATTTTCTCTACCTGTTGTAAAATTCCTTTTTCTTCTAATACTTTGAACACACCTGCATAAGCAAGTCCGCGTATACCACCACCTTCCAATACAAGATTTTTATAATCGTATTTATTTTGGCCTAAGCAAATGGCAGGAAAGAGGAGGAGTATCAAAACTTTTTTCATTCCGTGAAGGTAATTTGATGATTTGGAAATTTGGTGATTTGATGATTAAAATACAGTTTCATTTGATAGAACATAATTATCAAATCAATTAATCTACAAATTATCAAATTAGTATTTAATACCTACCGGTGTATAGTAGCCTTTTTCTGCAGGTTTGAAATTAAGGCCATGTTTCTTCGTCCTGGAATTAATGAAGCCGCATATAATATCACTGGCGATCCCTTCCCCAAAAGATTTGTATTGAGGTTGAGTTGATACCCACATGTAATTTTGTGAACCATAACGTGTAGGGATAGCCTGGGAAACAAACCTATTATCGGTAAGAAGTATTGGGTACAATTCCTTTTTCCTATTGATCGCAAGCAATTGGTTATACTCATCATTAAAAAGTTTTGCATCCCATTTAGGTTTGGCAGTTAACGATAAATAACCAGCATTACTTTCTTTTGGCCTAAGAAATTTTATTGTGTATTTATTATTAGGATTGGTTTGTGAAAAGCCAGTCATACTTAACAGTACCGCTATAAAAATAAAGATCGCTTTTTTCATACAGGGAATTTTTATTAATAAACTGGTTACTTCTTACAAATTAGAAAGAATTTCCGAGAAAAGCAATACAATTTGAAGATGGGTTGATTTGAAGATTTGAAAATGAAAAATAGCTTTGCATGGCAATCATTAAAGCTTTACAAAGCGATAATCATCTCATTTTCAAATCTTCAAATTTTCAAATCAGTTTTCCGTTAGCAGCACCTGCCAGGCCTCATGTAGTTTTCCATTGTCCAACAATTCCTTAGCATATAAATGCAGTTCCTTTTCCATTTCTACAGGATTTATTGCGTAGTATTGAATGATGTTTTTTAATTTATCATCATGAAATGCAGGATCAACAAATGGCATTTCATTTACATTACCAAGCTGGCCCAAATGATTTCCTGAAAGAATAGCACTTTTGCGAATGTCTTCCGGCAATGCGTCAATGCCAATACCAATCTTAATATGTGGCTTTGCAACCATAAACAAATTGCTTTTATCTACTTTACAATACCAATCACCTCCCAACCTTGCAACATGATGCATTTTAGATTGATCAATCTTTTTATTTTCATCAAGAATACTTTCATCAATATGCATACAAATCACTTCACAGATGACCAGGTTTCCTGCTCCGCCTTCTGTGCCCAATGGTTTTATCTCTATCACCCTGCATTCCATTTTTATCTTGCTCTCTTTAACCATCGGTGGCGAAACGATTGTCGCTTTCTCTTCTGTAAAACCTGCTTTTGTAAATTCATTTGTCCCTTTTGGAAATTCACAACTTGCAAGTGACGTTTGTTGCACCATATCATAATCAACAATATTGATAACTACTTCAGGAACTTCATAAACATTTTGCAGACTGTGTTTTGTGGTATTATCCCTCACCCTTCTAGACGGAGAAAATATCACAACAGGAGGATTTGAAGAAAATAAATTGAAAAAACTAAATGGACTCAGGTTAACATTTCCTTTCTTATCAATAGTAGATGCAAAACAAATCGGTCGTGGTGCAATGGCGTGTTGTAGATAGTTTTGTTTATCGGCGGGGGTGAGGTCTTTGAGTATTAATGAAAGCATGGTGGAATTCAGAATTATGAATTAAGAATTATGAATGTGTTCGTCATGATTTGAAAATTTACCTGGCAATCGACTTTGGGTTAGTTAATAAATTATACTTTGAATTAATTATAAACTTTAAATTCTTATAAACAAATTCATAATTCTTAATTCTTAATTCTTAATTCCTTCTTAAGCGCCAACAAACTAAAATCACTATCTTCTTTTACAATCGTATTACTAAGCTTACCAAGTCCTTCAATTTCCATTTCCACCACATCGCCTTCTTTTAGCCACTGTTCGTTATAGTTAGGATCATTTAATTTTCCTGTTCCATTCAATTCTAAAAAGCAACCTGTTCCAACAGTACCGCTTCCTATTACGTCGCCGGCATATAGATTAACACCATAACTGCATCGCTCAATGATTTCGGCAAAAGTCCAATCCATATCACCGATATTCCCTTCACTAACAGGTATATTATTTACTGTGCATTTCATTGGAAGGTTCCATGTTTTTCCGGTGTGCCCTTCTTTGGCAGGAATTTCATATTGTTCCAATTCATCGAGTGTAACGAGTATGGGGCCGATCACTGTTGCAAAATCTTTTCCTTTTGCAGGGCCAAGATTCAAAAGCATTTCTTCCATTTGAAGTCGTCTTGCACTCATGTCATTCATGATCATCAAACCGGCAATATATTGATCGGCATTTTCTGCTTTAATATTTCTACCTGGCCGGTTTATTACAATAGCTGCCTCCAGTTCAAAATCAAGTTTTTCAAAATGATCAGGCATGCAATAAATATTACCAGGGCCTTGAATACTATTGTGATTTGTAAAATAAAAAATCGGGTATTGATCAAACTCGGGGATCATATCAACCTTGCGGTTACGCCTGGCAGCAGCCACATGTTGCCTGAAAGCATAACCATCCCTGCAACTTGTAGGATTAGGAACGGGGGCCAATAATTCAGAATCCGCAAAAGAAGTTGCCATTACATTTCTTACCATTCCATCTTTAATCCTGCGCTCTACAGCCTGGGCAAGCGGCAACACATCATCCCAGTAATTTAAAAACATGGCCATACTTATTGGCAGGTCGGGGTGAAGCATATCTGTATCGTACAATAGACCGTCAACCAATAATGCCAGTTGGTCATGTCCACCTTTCAGGTAAGTAACTAATTTCATCAGCAGCTTTTTTAATTTTGTAAAAATAGGGAATAAAATCCTCGTGTACAGATTAGGCTTGTTCATGAAATTTGCCACAAAAACCATGAGATGTACAAGATTTATTAAATCGGGAATTTTTTGATTTATTTTTTTGTGAGTACTTTTACATTTGTAACATTGGTGTGGTTTTTAGTATCTAACCTCATTAATTATATTTGTATAGTTAATTAGCTTATGGAATTCGAAAAAATACATAACAAAGGCCAGGCTCAATTATTTAAGAATCAATACCTGGAATATCTTACCAAAACGCATCCATTGGTGATCTGGGGTATGTATTCTCCGGTTTTGATCCTGCTACCTTATTACTCATTGCATTCATTACATTTTAGCGGACTGAATGTTTTTTTACTTTTCCTGGCCGGTATGTTCTTCTGGAGTTTTACAGAATATATTTTACATCGCTTTGCTTTCCATTACCATCCCGAAAGTGAGCGTGGAAAAAAAATTCATTATATCATTCATGGCAATCATCATGAATATCCAAGGGATAGGGAAAGATTGTTTATGCCTGCTGCGCCGAGTTTAATTCTTGCAGCTACTTTATTTTCATTAATGTTCCTGGCATTTGGAAAAAATGTATTCGCTTTCTTTCCTGGTTTTTTACTTGGCTATCTTGTTTATGGAAGTATGCATTATGCCATTCATGCATGGAACCCTCCTTTTAAATGGATGAAAGGATTGTGGCGCAATCATCACCTGCATCATTATAAAAATGATGATCATGGTTTTGGCGTTAGCAGTACTTTATGGGATCATGTATTTGGAACCATGTTCAATTTAAAAAAGGAAAAAGAAGACAAGGGAAAAGTTCAGGAACTTATGTTTGCACGCAAACCACGAAAAGAAGATGTTGTTGAACGTTAGTCACCAGCTTTCTTCGTCGTCAATTATATTATTATCCCGCCGGTGCTCCTCGCGGGATTTTATTTTCTGGATCTGTCTTTCTATTATTAATGTAGCGATCATGCTCCCTGCATCTGTTTTGCTGTTTTCCTTTAATAAGGTTTTTAATTTATGTTCACTCACATCAACACGATAGAGTACATATATTAATTCATCAAAATTTTTAAGGATAAGGCTATTGATATATGCTGACAATTTTTCATGCAGTTCCGATTCCTGCAATGAAACAATATCATTATTATCAAGAATGTTTTGAATGATCAGATTGTTTGAAGACATCGTTACTCGTTTCTTGTTTCTCGTTATCAGTTTCTCGTTATTATCTTCTAATTTATAACTTTTTCTTTGGTGGTCTGTGGTCGTTTCCTAAAACTTTTCCAATACACCCAATGCAAATAAAGCAAAGTCATATTTAGCCGGATCTTTTGCATCCAGTTTTTTCATTTCGCTTGTAAGCTCTACTGCTGCCAGCCAATCAGTTTGCTTTCTATGTAACAATTCAAAATGCCTGGCAACCCTTGCTACATGAACATCCAATGGTATTACTAATTGCGATGCTGAAATATTTTTCCATATACCAAAATCTACCCCATGTTTATCCTTTCGTGCCATCCAGCGCAGGTACATATTCAGTCTTTTACAACTTGCTTTTTTATCCGGACTGGCAATATGTTTTATTGTTCTTTTGGGTACATGTTCCAAAGAAAAAAAATATTGATAAAATCCGTTGAGTGCATTTTCAATATTGACATCTCCTTTTTTCATCCATTTTGTAAATGCAGTTTCCAAAGAATCATCTTGCTGGTAATGCATGTTGAAAAAAGAAATAAAATAAAAAAGATCTGTTGGATTAAATGTACGATGCTTGAATGAAAGTAATTTTTTAAGCTCATTGTCTGAATGATGAAGACAAAATTCATAAGGCGCATTGTCCATCAGCTTCATCAGTTCTTTCGACTTATTGATGATAGTAGTACGATTTCCCCACGCAAATATGGCTGCAAAAAAACCTGCAATTTCTATATCTTGTTTTTTTGTAAACAAGTGTGGTATGCAGATTGGATCGGCTTCAATAAAAAAAGGTCGATTGTATTGATCAACCTTTTTATTTAGAAAATCTTTTAAGTCGGTTACCTGCATGCAGGCAAAATTAATGTCTTTGCCACAGAGGATTTTTTTAATTTTCGAGGTTTATGCCGACAAGGAAATACTCAATATTTTAACGCTCAATATTCAATGTTCAATGGCGAAAGCAAGCAATTATTAAAAAAAATGATTTATCCAATCGCTTGTTTCAGATCTTCAATAAGATCATCGGCATCTTCAATACCAACACTCAATCTTATCAAACCATCTGCCAGACCATTCTTAATTCTTTCTTCTCTTGGGATACTTGCATGAGTCATACTTGCAGGATGATTGATCAGTGATTCTACACCACCCAAACTTTCAGCAAGAGAAAATAATTTTGTTGATGATAAAACTTTTGTAGCCGCTTCAATGCTTTCATCTTTTAATGTAAAGCTCATCATACCACCAAAGCCTCTCATTTGTATTTTTGCAATATTATAATTCGGATGATCTGCAAAACCACACCAATAAACTTTTTCAACTTTTGGATGCTTGCGTAAAAAATGAGCGATCACAAATCCATTATCACAATGCTGCCTCATACGTACATGCAATGTTTTAATTCCACGCAAAACCAAAAAGCAATCCATTGGGCCGGGAACAGCGCCACAACTTTTTTGAATAAAATATAATTGGTCACGCAAAGTTTGGTCGTTCATGATCAATGCACCTTGTATCACATCACTATGTCCACCTAAATATTTTGTAGAAGAATGCATTACAATATCAGCACCCAGGTCCAAAGGGTTTTGCAGGTAAGGTGAAGCGAAAGTATTATCAACACAAAGCATTGCCCCTGCTTTCCTTGAAATTTTTGATACAGCGTGAATATCAGTAATGTTCATTAATGGATTGGTTGGCGTTTCAATCCAGATCAGTTTGGTTTTTGCTGTTACTACTGCGCTTATATTTTCTGTATTTGTTGTATCAACATAAATAAATTTGATGCCGAATTTTTCAAACACTTTTGTAAACAAACGATACGTACCACCATACATATCATTGGCTGCAATCACTTCATCGCCTGGACTTAATAATTTAATAACGGCATCTGTAGCCGCTACACCGCTGCTGAAGGCAAGGCCGAACTTCCCATTCTCAATAACCGCCAATGCTGTTTCTAATGCAGCACGTGTAGGATTTTGTGAACGTGCATATTCATAGCCTTTATTTTGTCCTGGTGCTGCCTGCACATACGTAGATGTTTGATAAATGGGCGTCATGATCGCACCCGTAGTTGGATCGGGTTCTGCGCCTGCATGTATGATCTTTGTTGCAATTTTTTTTCCTGCTAATTCGTCTCTGTTACTCATTACTTATAAATTATGAGTTGCAAAAATAGTTATAAATAATTTGTAAACCGCATCACTAATAACGTGCTATTGCTTAACAGAAAATTCTTTAGGGATCAATGTAATTACTTTTTTAAGTAAGCCGAAGAATTTATCACTTTTTACTGATTGCCCGTTTATCATTGCTTCACTACGGTTATCCATGCATATAACTAAAGGCGTTTTCTCTTTACCAGTGAAATATACAGAAAGTTTATAGCGCACATCAATGTCGTCAGCTTCTTTGTAATAAGTAATCTTTTGATAATTCTCTTTAAGTTTATTTAAAATAAATGGATCGGTCACTGTATAATTTCTATACTCCGATTTATCAAAAGAAGACTCAAATTTTTCGCAGCTAACATCTGCTTTGCTGGTCATATCCGGATCTACATATTTTATTTCGATACGGGGAGAATCATTACTTGTTTGCGCAAATACGATTGCTTTTATATTAATAACGAGGAAAATTAAAAAAACGAGTTTTTTCATAAATAAATATTTTGATTGAGCCTACTTGTTTAATACCTGTGCAACACACAAATATCGCCAGTCAAAATTATCTGCATCATGTGCATGAAGGGTTTTTGTTTTTCTTTGCAATGCATGTGGTTTTAAAATATCTTCCTTTACAAGTTTGCTTTTTGCTTCATAGATATAATCTTTCATTACCTGGTTTTCCATCCATTGTTTTTGCGGCGGCTCATAACCAATTTTATCAGTGCGCCAAACAATATTCTGTGGTAATTTATCATTCATCAGTTTTCGAAGTATCGATTTGGTGAACCCATTATTTATTTTAAACCCGGAAGGAAGTGAAAAAATAAATTGTACCAGTTCTGCATCTAAAAAAGGCAATCTTACTTCCCGGCCATATGCCATGGCATTGCGGTCGCTATAGCGCAATAATTCCTGCAAGCCATGTTGCATCGTGGAGAAATATAAAATGTCATTCAGTTTGGTGACAACCGGTTTGTGTATGCCTTCCCACTCTCGCCCTTTTAAACATGCCAATAAATTTTTACTTACATCTACATGATGAATGATCCGGAGGTATTCTTTTTTCTCCAGTGCAATGGATGCATGTGAAGGTAGGAAAGCAGCGATGATATTTTTTACGCCCCATTTAAAATTGACATTGTTTTTTTGCAATAACAATTTTTCTTTTTTAGATCCTGAATATTTATACCTGCTTACCATTTCCTGCAAATACCAATGCACATATTTATGATAGCCAGCTAAAATTTCATCTGCGCCCTGTCCATCCAGCAATACTTTTATATTATGTTGTTTTGCAAGTTCAAAAACTTTGTACTGTGCATAAATACTTGCTGATGGGAAAGGTTCTTCCTGGTGCCATGCTAATTTTTCAAAATCATCTATGAGTTGAATGGCAGATGGTATCGTTGTATAACTTTCAACATTGAATTCGTTTGAAACCTGTTCAATATATTTTGATTCATCATTTTCAAATCCCGGAAAAACAGCAGAGAACGTTTTATACTGGCTTGATGAATTGCGCAACTGTTGCTTTAAATAATAAATGATGGTTGAACTATCGAGGCCGCCACTCAGGCTTGCTCCCACAGGAACATCGCTTCTTAGCCGCCGGAAAACTGAACCAGAAAATAATTTATCTAACTTTTCAATCGCCTCTTCTTCATTTATTTTTATTATAGCCTGTTTATCTATGTTCCAGTAATCTTCGATTTCCAACTTATAATTTTCAGCATTTAATTTTAGATAATGAGCTGGTGGCAATGAATAAATATCACGAAAAAATGTTTGCGCTTTATCTGCAGGATTCTGAACATAACCAAGCGTAATATAATTAAGCAACATTTTGTTTTCGGTTTGTTTTTGCACACCCGCTGCCCACAATGCTTTCATTTCGCTACCGAAAATAAAAATATTTTTTTCGCTATAATAATAAAATGGTTTTTCTCCGAAACGATCACGTGCAGCAAACAATGTTTGTTCTGATTCATCCCAGATAGAAAAAGCAAACATGCCTTCAAAATACAGAACGCATTTTTCTTTATAACAATCATACGCTGCCAGTATCACTTCGGTATCGCTGTTTGATACAAAATGATATCCTGCCTTTTTTAATTCCTTTCTTAATTCTATATAATTATATATTTCGCCATTGTACACGATGCTGTATCGTTGTGCATAATGCATAGGTTGTGCACCTGCCGGGCTAAGATCAATAATGGCGAGTCTCCTGTGAGCAAGACCAATATTCTTTTTTTTATTTATCCAAAAACCTTCTCCATCCGGTCCACGATGCGCCAGTGAATCGGCCATACTTTTAAGTATCCTTGCGTTTAAATAAATTTGATTTGAAGATATAATACCAGCTATACCACACATATTGTAAATATCATGATTCCCCAATGCAAAGCCAAAAATGTTTTGCTTATGGAGTCGTTCTTATTCGTAGTGCTGTTTTTACATTATCCCATGCCATCACCAGGTTGGTTCCATAGGAAGCTGGTTGAAATACCATTGTAAAATCTTCTACAATTGGTGCCTGCGATTCTACGGGAATATCTACTTTAAAAATATCTTTTGTTTTATCCATGTGCAGGCCCCATGAAAATAAATTTTTACTTAATATGATGGTCCATTTTTCTGGATAAGGAATGCAATAGATTATATAGCGCCCCTTGTCAATTTTTTTTCCATTGATGATTACATCTATAAAAAATTCCAGTTCTGTTGCTTCATTGGCACCAAGCCTCCACTCCTTTCCATATTCACAAAGGCTTTTGGAAGTATTTCCAAAAATGATCCTGCCTTTTTTTTGTGGCCTGCTGTAGATCACTCTTGCTACCGGAATTGTTGTATCTGTTCCATTCATTTTTGAAACAGGAAAATCATGGGGATAGTAACTCATATCCATAGGTGACCGGTCATTGGTGACATATGGGTTCACGGCTTCTTTATTTTGTATTGTATCAGACGTAATTATTGTATTGCCGGAATTATTTTTATTGGAATTGCACGACAGCAAAATAACAGCAAAAAACTGCAGTGCCAGAAGAGATTTTGATGAATGTTTAATGAATTCCATATTTTATAAAGAGCTTGAAATTGGTACAGTGACTTTTACATTATCCCAATAAAACTGAAGATTGTATCCTTTATCAGACTTATCAAATAATATTGTAAACGCTTCAGCAATTTCTGTTTGGTTTTGAACCGGAAAATCGATTCTTGCTACATCTTTTTTTATATCATAACCGTATGAACCCCAGGTATCGGTTTCTTTACTTATGATGATTGTCCATTTGCCTGTATCAGGAATTGCATATAAAGTATAACGGCCCTTCTTAATTTTTACATTGCCCATTTTTACATCCTGGTAAAATTCTATTTCGGTTGCTTCGTTTGCACCCAGGCGCCATACTTTTCCGTATTCGATGAGATCACCAAATATTACACGCCCGTTTTTTTGTGGACGGCTGTATATTACTCTTGCCAGCAATGGATCGGTTACCTTATCCTTAATCTTCAACTGTGGGAAATTACCTGGACAATAACTTTCATCCATAGGTGATTTATCAATAGGAGGAAGACCTGGCTGTGCAACAGCAATCATCATACTTAAAAAAGAAAGCGCACTTGCTAAAAAGAATTTCTTCATGGTAATTTTTTTTCAAAGATATATTAATTGGCCCTTTCTAAATCCTGCAAAGTTTGAATTGCATACTTTTTTAAAACCGGAAAGAACTCATTATAATATGGGCGCATGGTTTCAATATTATTTTGAAAGATTAAAAATGCAGTATCTGCATCATCCATATATTTTGCTCTTCGTACTATACTTGTAAAACTTCTTTGAATGATCCATTCAAATTGATAATTGTAAAGCCAATCCTGTTGTTTCATATAAACAAAATACTGTTGAAATTTTTCCGGGAGCAATGTTATTTGTTTTTCAAGGTCATTATAACTGTCTCTGCTAAACGATGCCAGCAGTTCGGGTGAAGCAAATTCATTTTTGTCATTGGCGAGAAAATAATCGCACACGATATCTGTAAATGCGCCGGCATATAACCCATATTTTTCCCGAAAAGGTTTTTTCATTTCTTTTATAACTGGATGAGCATCTGTAAAACTATCAATAGCACGATGAAGTTTTATTCCTTTTTGTATCATTGCCTCAAATTCATATTGCTTTTTCCCTTTTACAAAATCACTGATCATATTCCCGGCAAGGATCTTTGGCCGGCTGAAAGATAGATATGCATGGGCGAGGTAATTCATATTCAAAGGTAAAATAATTTACCACTAAAGTGCAAAGGCGCTAAGCTAAAGTTCTTCCTGCCTTTGTGGTAAAAAAATGCAACAACATGTTTAAATTTGTTATAGAAAAAATGACAGCCATGAATACAAACAATGTTTATTTAAGAAATGCAAAATCAGAATTTCTCCGTTACAAGTCTTTAGGCGATAAATCTATAGAGCAGTTAGAACCTGGCCAATTATTTTTTGCTAACAATGATGATAGCAATAGCATTGCAGTGATTGTAAAACATATGCATGGTAATATGATATCGCGGTGGACCAATTTTTTAACAACCGATGGTGAAAAGCCATGGCGGAAAAGGGATGCCGAGTTTAAAAATACAATTAATGATAAACAGGAAGTATTGAAGCAATGGGAAGAAGGATGGGCCTGCCTGTTTGCAGCAATTGATCCATTGAGTGATGAGCAATTGTCAACGATCGTTTACATCCGCAATGAAGCACATACGGTTATGGAAGCAATCAACAGGCAGCTTACGCATTATGCATATCATGTTGGGCAAATTGTTTTTGTTGCAAAGCAATTGAAGAAAGGAGAATGGAATACATTATCAATTGCTAAGAATAAATCGAAGGAATTTAATGCAAAGATGTGAATGGTGAATTGTCAATGGTGAAAGCTTTAGCGTATTTACTTTAGTTTGAGGTAACTAAAATTTGTAAGCTTAATTATTTACCACTAAGGCACGAAGACACAAATTGATTTTATTTGAAATAATTTGTAATGCATTTTTAAATAAATGTAGTTTGCAGAAAAAAAATACCTATAAAGATTTCGCCATAGACCATTCACTTTAAATATGCTCATATGAACTGGATCCTCCTCATCATTGCCGGTCTTTTTGAAACTGCATTTGCCACCTGCCTGGGAAAAGCAAAGGATGCAACCGGTAATATTAAAATGATATGGATGGGAGGATTTTTTGTTTGCCTTTCTATAAGCATGTATTTATTGTATAAGGTTTCGCAATCATTGCCCATTGGCACTGCCTATGCAGTGTGGACTGGTATTGGTGCTGTGGGAACTGTGATCGTCGGTATTATTTTTTTTAAAGAGCCCGCAACATTCTGGAGATTATTTTTTATTTCGACATTGATCTTTTCTGTTATCGGGCTTAAAGTAGTGGCTCATTTAAATTAGGTTTCAACCTTTTTATCATTGTTTACGTATTCAGTATGTGAATGATGAATAGTGAATAGTGAATGGTGAAATCTTTGAAGTCTTTAAAGAATTTGTAGTAAATACTATTTGCAGGTCTTATAAGAAGTCAGAAGTAAAACATAGACCGCAGAAAAATAATAATCTCAAAGATTTCACCATTCACCATTCACTTTATGTGTAACAAATTCCACACAACCACTAAAAAGCAGCGAATTTTTCCACATTATTGCCTTATTTGTACAGTGTCTGACAACATTTTTTACATGTGGTTATGAGTTTTCAATTAAAATTTCTATTTTGAACATTGGCAGGTTTTATGTACTAATTATAAAAAAAGGTTATGAATAATATAATATACCTGATGGTTGACGGCGTTGAGAGTTTTGCCTGGGTTACGGAAATACCAAACCGTCATCACAATATGTTTAAAGTCATTTTTAAGAATGGGTATGAGAATATTTTCTTTACTGATGTGGAGACAGGTTTATGGGTAGAAGAGGATATGGGCTTTACCCAACTTGCGCAGGATATTGGTGCACAAATAAGAGACTTTGCAAGAAACCCGATACATGTTCCAAAAATACTTACCTGGCACAAACAAATAGTGAATGATACTGTATTGAATTTTGGATTTTTTAATTTCATGAAGGACAAGTATAAAATGTACGAGATCTACAATGCAAATAAAAAATACCTGTACACACTTGTTGAAATGGACAATGAAGAATGGCAAATCCTTGGAAACAACTCATTGGCAATAAAAAATATAGACCCGATATTTGTTGAACAGATAATTCAGATATTGCCGTTGTATTGGGCAAATGCAAGATAAGGAACACGAATTTTCCACGAATTATCGAGGCACAACTAAGGTATAGAATTGCTATTATTCCTGAACGTTATAATAAAACTACTCCCCTCATTTACTTTTGATTTTACTTCTACTTCCGCCTGGTGCGATTGAAGTATATTTAGTGTAGCCGCTAATCCTAATCCCATTCCATTTCTTTTAGCAGTAAAATAAGGCTCAAATAGCCTTGAAAGATTTTCATCGCTTATACCACAGCCATTGTCTTCAATAATGAGTTGTGATTGCCCGCCGTTATTTTTCAATGAAATACTGAGCCTTCCTGTTTCAGGTTCCATAGCTTCAACAGCATTAATAATAATATTCAACAAAGCTATTTTTAATTTTTCAGCATCTGCAAGAACAACTACTTCTTCATTTGGAAAATGTTTATGCAGTGTGATCTTTTTTAGCATGATGCGATCTGTTGCGGCAGCAATGCTTTCATCAATTATATTTTGCAACGAAAGTGGAGCCTGTTTGATCTCTGCGGGCCGGCTTGTGCTAAGCAGTTCTGTTATCAGGCTCTCGATTCGCTTACTGTTGCGATGAATGATATCAAAATAAATTTTTGAATCAGTATTTTCCATTTCAGGAATAAGTTGTTCAAGAGAGAGATTGATATTATTAAGCGGGTTTCTAACCTCGTGCGCCAATACATGTACCAGCCTGTCTGCAACGCCACGCTTTTCCATACGCAATGTTGCTTTCTCTGCTTTCTTTAAAAAAGAAATATCATGAATGATGCCCTGGTAATATTTTCCTTCTTCGCCTTCTTCGCTTGAAAGAGAAAGAATGCAATATCTAATATCGCCGTCTTTTGTTTTTAAAACAATTTCTTTATCCTCTATATCATGTTTATTGCTGAGTTCATTTTTCAATTCTTCTTCTTGTTCTTTAACATTGAAAAGCTTAAAAAGGCTTAATGAAAGCAATGCATTTTTTGAATAACCCAGTAATTTTGTTGTAGCGTCATTAATATCTTTAAAGACCAGTTTTTCATCAGCTAAAAAAACAGCATCAGCAGAACGTTCAAAAATATTCCTGAATTTACGTTCATTCGCTTTTAATGCTTTTAGTGATTTTGCTCTTTCAAATGAATAACGAATACACCTTTCCAGTTTTTCATTATCCAATTCTGATTTCACCAGGTAATCAACGGCACCTGCCTTCATTGCTTCGATATCTATTTTATGATTACCAATGCCGGTAAGTAAAATAAAAGGCCGTTCACATTTTATTTGAATGGCCTCTTTAATAAGATCGAGGCCAGTTTTAGCACCTAGAAAATAATCAACAAAATAAAGATCGTGTTTACCAGTACAAATAAGTTCCATAGCCTGGTCATAATCATAACACCATTCCACTACAAAATTATTTCCCCGTATATTTTTTATGTATTCACTTGTTATAAAAAAATCATCTTCATCATCATCAATGATCAGGATCTTGAGGCTTAAATGTTCTGCTTGCATCTGGACAAATTAGATCAGGAAAAAAAATTGATTTGAAAATTTAAAAAATCGATGATCAGGAATAGCAAATTTTCAAATACTTGTCATTGATTGTATGTTAAGATTAATTATCCAAAAATAACCTGTTCATCTCTTTCTTCCATAGGTATTTTTCTTATAAAGTCATCATAACCCGCATCATGATTACTATAAGCACCATAAGCATCCAGGCTATAACCGATTTTTCCATCATTGGCTTCTATAACATATAGTATAGACGAATCGCCAGGATCAGATTCTCCTTCAAACCGGTATGTTTTTATTATTTTAAGTTCTTCTGGCGCATAACATTTTCCTTTATCAGAGCCGAAACCTTTATCTGTCATCCTGAATTCATTGTCTTGTTTTCTTAATCTTAATTTTTCCATAACGGTACTCAGTGTTGTCATTTCTACTTTTGTTGCCATAAAATAATTTTTAAGATTAATAATTGTTTTGATTTATTAGCTAAAGTTATACCGGAATTTAATTTGGAAATTTGCAAATGAGACAATTTGGAAATGAAAACGCTTCAAAATTTCAGAAGCTATTCATTTCCAAATTTCCAAATCATCTAATTTCCAAATTGTTATTTATCCACGATCGATTCTTCGTAACTCTTTATTTTATTATAAAGTGTTTTTCTATCAATTCTTAAAATTTCTGCTGCACGGGTTTTATTAAAATTTACTTCTTTAAGCACTTTCATAATTGCTTCATATTCTGCTTTGGTTGAAGCATCTTTAAGGTCATAACTTTTTCTAATAACAGTTTCTTCTCCTGTGTTATCGCCTTGTTCTTTTGCAAGTGGCACCGATGATGATAAGGGGCTTGACGAATTTGTAATTTCCCATGGAAGCGTTTTCGCCAACACTTTTCCTTCGAGCGTTAACAGTACTGAACGTCTTACTACATTTCTAAATTCACGCAGGTTACCCGGCCACGAATAATTAATAAACATTTTCATTACTTCATCATCAAAGTCTTCAATATCACGTCCAAGTTCTGCTTTGCTTTTTTGTAAAAAGAAATCTGCAAACAATGGAATATCTTTTTTACGATTTCTAAGTGCAGGTAAGTTGATAGAAAACTCATTGAAGCGATGATAAAGATCTTCCCGGAATTTTCCTTTGCGATATGCTTCCTGCAAATTTTCATTGGATGCAACGATCAACCTGACATCTACCGGCATTTCTTTATTGCCACCAACTCGTTTGAATTTTCTTTCCTGTATCACTCTTAATAAAGATGCCTGTACTTCAATAGAAAGATTTGCAACTTCATCTAAAAATAAAGTACCTCCATCTGCTAATTCAAAATGTCCTTCTTTATCAGTTAATGCGCCGGTGAAAGCGCCTTTAACGTGTCCAAACAATTCGCTTCCGGCAAGTTCTTTTGATAATGTACCACAATCCATTGCTATAAAAGGTTTGTCGGCACGCTCACTCAAACTATGAATTGTTTTAGCAATTACTTCTTTACCTGTTCCACTTTCCCCGTATAAAATAATGCTGTAATTAGTAGGTGCTACAATTTCTATCTGCTTGTATAATTCCTGTGTGGCGCCTGCTTCCCCAACTAAATATTCGCTATTTAATATTGTTTGTTTTTTTACATTGCTTTTTGTTCCTGAAGGAGAAGTTGTTATTGTAGTACCTGTTGTTTCAGGTTGATCCAAAGCTGCTTTCAAAACATTCAATACTTCATCAGGTATAAGTGGCTTTGTGATATAGTCATAAGCCCCGAGCTTAATAACATCAATCGCTGTTTTAATATCTGAATAGCCTGTCATTATTAATACTATGGTTTGCGGCGAATATGCTTTTATTTCTACAAGCACATCTTTTCCTTCTTTATCACCAAGGCGATAATCGCACAATACAATATCAAAATGATTTTCTTTGAACTTAATCAATCCCTTGCTTCCGGAATGGGAAGTGTCTACTTCGTATCCTTTCTTCGAAAGGAATTTGCTTAGTAATAAACACATATCCAGGTCATCGTCAATTATTAAAATCTTCTTCATGCTTCAAGCTATTGTTTAAAGTTAAAAATATTTATTCTGTTTTTGCCAGGCTAACTTCTGCAACCGGCACCTGCTGTATTTTTACCCAGGTTGCATAATCATTGGGATATATTTTTCCGCCGAAATCGGTTGCATATACTTTTGTAAAAACGGCACCAAGATATAAAATGGCTGAACTATAATAAACCCATATCATTATTATTATTACTGAACCGGCGGCACCGAAAACAGTTGCAAGATTACTCTTACTAAGATAATAACCAATACCCAGTTTACCCAACGTGAAAAGTATTGCTGTGATCAATGCTCCAACGAATACATCTTTCCATTTTATTTTTGCATCGGGCAATACCTTAAAGATTGTAGCAAATAAAACCAATGTTACGCCTACTGATAAAAGATTGTCCACCACTGGTATCATTGTATCAGCAATACCTTCAAACATGGTATTTAATTTTCCACTGATTGCAGCGACAACTGCATTTAAAATTAATGACACCATTAATACAAAGCCCATGCAGATAATTATAGTAAAAGAAAGCAGCCTGTTTAAAATTAATTTCCACCAAACTTTTCGTGAGATCGTTTTAAGTCCCCATATTTTATTCAACGAATCCTGCATCTCACCAAAAATTCCTGTTGCGCCAATAATCAGAATAATAAAACTGATGATCGTAGCAAATGGTGTATCCTTACTTAAATGAATATGCTGCATGGTTGTTTGAATTTGCATAGCAGCATCACCACCCACAAGCCCGTTTATTTGTTTATATACTTCACCAGTCATTGCCTCCCTGCCGAATAAAATACCACTCACACTTATTATAATTACAAGCATCGGCGCAAGTGATAGTGTTGTATAATATGCAAGTGATGCACTATATTTTATAACATTGTCTGCTAAATATTCTGCAACCACCTGTTTATTAAATAAAAAAAATGTACTGATCCTTTTCCTCATAATAATTGATGTTATAAAATCCTAATGTCCCAATACTATAATTATACCATGTAATAAATTCCACATTTCCGGGAAAACAAGACCTGATTAAATCCAATAAATTAGGAATAAAAAATTAATAATCGCATTTCTGTTAATATTTCTATTCAAAAAGGTATATTTTTTGCTTCTATATCAACGACCTGCAAATAAAAACAGGTCTTTTTCGTTTATTAACCCGGCTCTTGGCAGCCTAATTGTTTTTATCGGGTTAGGTAAAAACAAAAAATGATACACTCAACATATTTAAATCATGACGTTTTGAAAGCTTTGATCATTGATGATGAAACCGATATTTGCTACCTGTTAAGTACTTTGCTAAAGCAAAAGAACCTACAGACTGACTACGTTAACACATTATCAGATGCTGCAATTGCATTAAAAAAAGATCCACCTGAAATTATTTTTTTAGACAATCATCTTCCTGATGGGCTTGGAATGAATTTCATTGAATACATAAAACTTCATTACCCACAGACCAAAATCATTATGATAACTGCACATGATACAGATGCAGATCGTCAAAAAGCATTAAAAGAAGGCGCCGATTATTTTATTGGAAAACCTTTCACAAGAGATATTATTTACAAAGCTGTTGACCAGGTAATAAACTAGGTTGTATTTTCCCCATCCGTAGAATTATTTCCCCTCTTCTTTTTTCATAATTGGTTTTTCAAACTTTCAGCTATGCACAAACGCATTAATTTCAATGTACTGTTGCAAAGTGGCAAAGTTTTTTCTTAGTCAACAATATCATTTATAAATTTAATTAATATGGGAAATCTACTTTACATTATTGCTGTTATTCTTGTAATAGGCTGGCTAATTGGTTTTTTAGGATTTCATGTTGGCGGTGTTATACATCTATTGTTGGTGATAGCAATCATTGCTGTTTTACTTAGAGTAATCAGAGGTTCATAAGCCTGGTGACAGAATAACATTATAAACAAAAATCAAAAAATCATGAAAAAACCATCTATTGGAATTTCAGAAAAAAATTTAATAGCTATTGCAAATTTACTTTCGGGGGTATTGGCTGATGCTGTGATCTTATATACCAAGACAAGAAAGTTCCACTGGAATGTTTCTGGAGATAGTTTTATGGAATATCACAAATTATTCGAAGCACAGTATAAAGAACTGGAAGAAGCGATTGATGAAATTGCTGAACGTATAAGTAAACTCGGTAGCCCAACCATTGGTACAACAAAAGAATTTTCTTCCCTGAGCCAGTTAAAAGAAGCGCCAGGAAAATACCCGGCATCGATTGAAATGGTAAAAGAGTTACTTGCCGATCATGAATCAGTAATTGTTCAACTAAGAAAAAATGTGGATGACTGTGATAAAAAATACAAGGATAGCGGAACAGCCGATTTCCTAACCGGTTTAATGGAGAAGGAGGAAACGATTGCCTGGACTCTTCGCCGCTATCTTGACTAATTAGATAACAATACATTAAAAAGCTGTTTTACAAAACAGCTTTTTTATTGAAAAAATAAGTTCTATAAAAAAAATCTAGTTACTTTTATATTTGAAATGACAGGAGAATATCCATGAACATTAACCATTCGGTGGTAATTGTATCCCATGTTATAAATCAAGATCGGTTTCACTGCCATATTACACTTCCGGCGAAAAATATTTTGAAAAACTCAGCATGCTATTTATGACAACAGAGAAAATATTTATAGACGAACTAGAAAATCTTAAAAGAAAAGGATACAACTATAAGTTTATCAAAAAAAATGATTTCTTATACTGTTCAGAAAAAGACATGAACTTCAGAAGCTATGAACTTAGCATTACAGAACAGTATCGATATGAAGACAAAAATGAGCCTTCCAAAAATACAGTGCTATATGCAATCGAATCTGAAGAGTATGGGCTTAAAGGATTTTTAGTAAATTGACCTTTATTTGCGTTGGCTAAAGCCCAATGGCAATAAATGGAAAACAAACTTCATGAATCAACTAAATTTTAAGGAACTCCCTTTCTATATAAAGTTTACGTTCAAATTATTGATGATATTATTGCTTGGGCTGTTATTAATACAGGGCCAGGGTATTATTGTTCCTTTTATTTTTTCTATTCTACTCTCTATATTATTGCTTCCTATTGTAAATTTTCTTGTAAACAAATTACTGTTAGCAAAACCTATTGCTGTTCTCACTGCCGTTAT
The DNA here is from genome assembly GCA_039934735.1 of Ferruginibacter sp. Taxonomy (GTDB): domain Bacteria; phylum Bacteroidota; class Bacteroidia; order Chitinophagales; family Chitinophagaceae; genus Ferruginibacter. The sequence continues at coordinate 24,124 of JBDTLP010000028.1, forward strand.
TCTTTCATTGGCAATTATAGGTAGTATCATTTATTTTTTTTCACACCAGATCGCAGGATTTCTAAAAGATATTCCGTCAATCAAGGAACATTTAGAAGCACATTATGAAACATTACAAAACTGGGTGCAGAAACGTTTTAATATAAGCATGGAACAGCAATCAGTAATGCTGAATACTGCTACAAATAATGTGAAAAGTTCCGGCTCAGAAGTTATTGGTGAAACATTTTTCACCATTACACATACATTATTTTTCATCATAATGATCGCTATCTATACTTTCCTGATACTCGTTTACAGGCATGTAATCCGGCAATTTATTATTGAAGTGTTCAACAAAGAACATGAAGAAGAGGTTAAAGAAGTATTGGTTGAATCGAAAGGAATTGTTCAAAAATACATGGTGGGCCTTATTACCGAAATGGGAATCATTGCTATTTTAAATACAAGTGTGTTGTTGTTTCTCGGAATAAAGTATGCTGTTTTTTTAGGCATCTTAACCGCCATACTTAATATCATCCCGTATATTGGAATTATAAGCGGAATGATTTTTACTGCTCTTATAACGCTTACCACTTCTACTCACTTAAGCGACATTGCATGGATCGTTGTCTGCTTTGAAGTCATTCATTTTTTTGATGCAAATTTTTTAATGCCACGCATCGTTGGATCCAAAGTAAAAATAAATGCTCTTGTTACTATCGTTGGAGTAGTGATTGGCGGAACCCTTCTGGGATTAGCAGGTATATTCCTTGCACTGCCAAGCATTGCGATCCTAAAAATAATTTTTGATAGAGTAGAAGACCTCAAGCCATGGGGAAAGCTAATGGGAGGAGATGCAACCGCGGAGAAGGGAAGAATTGCAAAGAGGTTGGAAAGAATGAGACTGAAAAAGCAGAAGAAATAATTTTTGCTTTTTTGTTATATCGTAGTTTCTAATTTTAATTTTCAATAATCAACGTACAATATTCAATGTTCACCGGCAATGATTTCGTACTTGAACATTGAATATTGTACGTTGATTATTGAAAATTTCTTTTTTACAGACTTCGAATAAAAAAGAAAGGCTCATCCTTACTTCTTCCCTCTCCCAACAAGATACAATATCAAACCAATGATCCCCACCACGATGAGCACGCCTACCCAAACACCTGCTTTAAAAATATCTCCAATTGCCTGGCAACTGCTTAATAAAGTTGTTGTAAGTACAATAAGTAAACTTAACTGAGTAATTAATTTTAATCGATTCATTTTCTTAGTTTTTAGATTTTGAATTTTTGTTACCAGCCTGGAATTCTAATTTATTTTTCCAATCCTTACCTGCTTCATCTAAGGAATGTGATGTAAAAACAGATTCGCTGTTTGCATGTTCTGATATTTTTTTATAATATTTTTTTATAATTTCCAGTTCTTCTTCGGTAAGATCTTCACTGGCCACGAGCCTGTTGCTGGTATCTTTATTGGTTGCGATCAATTCATTAAGCTTAAGATGCAGTGCTGCAGTATCCCTGTTCTGTGATTGCTGAATAACGAATATCATTAAGAAAGTAATGATCGTTGTTCCTGTATTAATAACAAGCTGCCAGTTTTCTGAATAATGAAACAAGGGGCCACTCACTCCCCATATGATCACGATAAACAATGCTGATAAAAAAGCTGCTGGCTTGCCTGTTGCTTTGGTTACCCAGGCAGAAAATCTGTAAAATATTTTTTTAAACGAAATGCCATCTTTCTTTTTGTTTGTGTTCATTATGATGAATTTTTAAAAGCATTAGGTATTTTCCTTCATATGTCGTAATTTATATACGCATAAAAAGTATTATTATAATTATGCCAGAGAATTAAACTGGTATTTATATTATAAAACAGGAAATCATTTTATACTACCTACATTGCAAAAAGAATTTATAAGCACAATACGGGGAATTTATTTCACAAAGCGGTGAAAATCCAAATAAGAAAATAAATTCGGGCATGTGTTTAGTTTGGCAACATTTTAGTTTATAAGAGGTTACAATATTTATAATTTTTAAAAACAAAAACTATGAGCTCAAGTAAATTATTAACAGGAATACTTTTAGGCGCTGCTGCGGGAGCAGTATTAGGAATATTATTTGCACCCGATAAAGGAAGCGAAACAAGAAAGAAGATTGCAGAAAAGGGCGGTGATCTTAGAGATACTGTAAGAAACAAATTCAATGAACTCGGTGAAGCTATTTCTGAAAAGTATGATAGCATACGTGGTGAAGCAAATGACATAATGGAAAAAGGAAAAGACAAAGCCAATAATATTAAAGAAGAAGCCAAGAGAAGCTTTTCTTAAACTACGTTGAATTTTTTTAAATAAGTTCCGACAATAAAATGGAAGAAATGGAAGATCATGAAATTCATGAAGCCGAAAATGCTACAGTGACTGAGAATATAGAGTCCTTGTTTGAAACGATCAAGGATTATGGTCAAACTAATATTGACCTGGTCAAGCTTAAAGCAGCTGATAGGATTTCTGATATCCTATCGTCGCTTGTCGCTAATCTTTTTGTATTATTAGCGATTTCCATGTTCCTGGTAATATTAAACATTGGTATTGCTCTTTTACTAGGTGAATTACTTGGTAAGAGTTATTATGGATTTTTTGTATTAGCAGGATTCTATCTTATTGTCGGACTTATTTTTAATTCTATGAAAGAAAAATGGTTCCAAACACCCATTGGTGATATGCTCGTGAAAAAAATATTTAAATAGTTTTTATGAAGATCAGTAGTAAGAAAGAATTGGATGAGCGCATTATTGAGCTTGAAAAGAAAAAGATTTATCAACGTGAATTGATAAAAGATCAATACCAGGAAACTGTTGAAAGCCTTCGACCGGCTAATTTAATTAAAGGCGTATTTAATGACATTCGACATTCTCCGGCAGCAAGTAGCGGTATATTAAAAACAGTTGCGGGTTTAGGAATTGGTATGCTTACAAAAAATTTATTCTGGGGTAAGTCTTCTTCATTAATAAAAAGGTTATTGGGCAATGTATTAAAAATTGGGGTTGCAAAGACTGCCGTAAGCAATGGAGATAAGATCAAGGCATATGGAGTAGCTATATATAATAATCTTTTCAAAAGAAAAGCAAATAATAAAGAAGCAGACTGATTTTTTAAATTAATATCTTGTTGCTCAATAATTATTTATTGAGCATTTTTATTTCTAATCATCATTCTTACCAAGCGCTGTTCTTTTAGCAGCTTTCATTATTCCTTTCCAAACCAGGTTAAAGAATGAACGTGTTTTATCTCTTTCAATATCTATCTCTCCCTTTCGTGTTTCTCCATTGGCAGGATTATCATCTTTAATAATGGCATTAGCAACAAAACTTATAAGTCCACGCTTTTTAAGATCATTGGAATCCACTTTTAATGCTTCTATTTTAAGATCGTTATAAAGTAATGTTGAAGTTCCTTTTGCACCCGCATCATTTCCATCCATGCTGAAATCAACAGATTTTATTGTTCCTTCTTTTATAGATGCAAGTGCCAATGGTTCTATCACCGGGTTCAGTACTTCAGCATTAAATGCACCAGCAGAACCTGAAATACTAAAAGAACCATTCTTTGTATTGAGTGGAAGGTTCCATTTTGTTTGTAAAGCACCTTTACCCATTAGTAATGCGGTAGCATTTAATACCATCATATTATTCCTGCTGATAAAAGATGGAATGTTTGTAACATTTTCAATGCTGCCATTTGCTTTACTGAAAAAAATAGTTCCTTGCTGTTTGTCCTTTTCATTTCGCTCAGTATAAGAAATGTATCCATCATGAGCTACGATCCTTTTTACATAGATAGGAAATTTCACTTTTTGAATGAGTTGATGAGGGTAATTGCCAACCTTAGAACCGGTAAAAGCCGGAATCGTTCTATCAAGCGATACTTTTATAATGGGTTGAATAGTGGCTTTATCAGCAATAAGTATTTTCTCAGCAATTAATTTTTTTGTATCAATTCCCTGCAGGTCAATATTCTTAACAACAATATTATAAAGGTCATGCTGCTCCTTCAATGTTTTAATATAGGCAGCTTCCGACATTTGCGGTATTACAGAAAAATAATCAATATGCATTTTACCAGTTGCCTTATTGATATTAAATGCGCCAACACTTAATTTATAAACCTTATCAGCAGTAAAAAAAGAAAATCCGTCAGCAGATAAATTCCAGTTACTTCTTCCAATTAGATTTTTTATGTTGGTTCCGGAGTATAGTTTTTGAATTTCAGAAGCACTGAATTTTACATTTGTAAGTACAAAAGGAGGATCTTTAGGTTTGTCTTTCTTATAAACCATGATTTTAATATTGCCCAGTGCTATTTTATTTAACTGCGCCTCATCAAAGAAATTATTATCTATTTCAATTTCATCGTTGGTAGTATCTTTTGTTTTTTTACTATAGAAAGTAAGCAGGCCGCCCTCGCTTGACAATTCTTCTGCTTTTAATTGATTGTTTAAAATAAATGAATCTGTATTAAGCCCTTTGATATATGTCTTGTTTATATCAAAAACAATTTTACCACTGTCATTGTCTTTTTGTTGAAAATTATCAAGCCTGATCATTTTTTGTGCGGCATTATATTCAAGCCCTGTAAAAGTGAGTGTTGAATTGTTTTGTTCATTCTTAATAAATGTTTTCTTTACTTTAAGATCAACATCCTTTATAAAATAACTGACGATATTATCATAATCTTTTGTACTGTTAATTAAAACATTTTTAATATTGATGTTGATACCATTCAATGAAACATAAGGTTGCGCAATTTTGTGCGTGAAGTTTAGCTGCCCGTCTTCAATTATTATTTCACCTGCCTTTATGCTTTTAAATTTTCCCAATAATTTTTCATAGATAGCCAACGTATCATCGTGACTGAATTTTTTTTCTTTTTTGGTTCCTGAGTTAATAATATAAATGATTGGCCGGATTATTTTAATGGCATTGGCTTCTATTTTTTGATTGCTCAATAATGCAGGAATATTTGCACCACGTATGGAAATTTCTGCTACGTGAATATTATAAATAGAAGTTGCGGAAGATGTATCAAATTGTGCCAATTGTTGCTGTAGAGAATCGGATTGTAATGTTACATTATAAAAACTGGCACTGCCTGATGCAGCATCAACATATGAACTATCATAGTGAATATAATAAAGGCTGTCTGTTTTATTTGATACCGCATTTTCTACAGCATTCCTTACAATCTTCTTTTTATTGTATTCCCAATATGCAATTCCTCCTGCTAATAGAATAGCAAAAATGACAAGTATTATTCTAACTGACTTTTTCAAATAAATGTATTGTGGTAAAAAAATAATTCCTTAAAAACTCCTTTTCCTGTGGTTAAAAAGGCGACAATATGGATAGGCAATTACGATACCACAAAAAATAGAAATGGAAATTAAAAAGGATAACCAATAGCAATATTCAATACAAGATTTTCTCCTCTCCACGGACCATTTCCAAAAGCAATTTTATCCAACACCCAACGCTGTCCCGAAGGAAGATAAGGTTTTCTAAAAGGTATTCCCAGGTCTAAACGTATCAGTAAAATAGTTGCATCGAACCTGATACCGAATCCACCGGCAACTGCTATGTCTTTATAAAAATCTTTGGTAAGTTTTCCCTGTTCGCCAAAGAGGATCGTATCTTTTGTCCAGATATTTCCTGCATCAACAAACAAAGCACCACTCAATTGTTTGGTAAATGGGATTCGTAGCTCCGTATTACCAAGTAATTTATAATCACCGCCAATCAATTGGAAATAGCGTTGATCTTCAGCGTTCGTTTTATAAGTCCCTGGCCCTAGTGTTCTCGAACGAAATCCACGGATAGAACTTGATCCGCCAATCGTGTACAGTTTGGCGTAAGGTAATAGCCTTGAATTATTATAAGGAAGCCCAACTCCTATTTGTATACGGTTGGCCCAGCTAAGGTTATTGCTATTAAGTTGTCTTGTATAATGCAGATCAAAGTCAAACTTTGCATATTGGGCAAAAGGAACTCCGAATATTTTTTTCGATCTGTAATCTTTAGCGCCCGTTATCAAGCCAATAAGATTACCTGAAAGATCTGCACTTCCATTAAAATACCATTTATTTCTTCTCGACCGGTTGCCGGAAGTATATGTATATGAAAAGAAAGAGCCAATCGTAGATTCTGAATAAATACTTGTAAGCAAGGACGGCTGCTGTGCCGTTTGTTTGTAAAAACTATCAGTAATATTTGTTACCTGCAAATAACTCAACGATATAGGCGCAAGTGTAAATTCTGTTTGCAAATTTTTCTTCCAGGTAAAATCATATTGAAAACGGAAAAGATTTTTTGTATAATAAAGATCCTGCCTGTACCACTCGTATCCCAATAATAAATTTGTAGTTGGTGGATAAAAGAAATTTTCTTTCAAATGTATAAATGGAATTGCGTAGCGTGGCATTTTTAAAGAAACCTCGGTACCCACTCTAAAACTATTATTTTTTACAGAATCTGTTGATGAAGTTTGAAATCCTCCATACACTTTTACACCAAGTTGTTCACCACCACGAAATGCATTCCTGTTTTTCCAATTCACACTCACCTGCGAACCGATATAACTATTTTCTTTTGTAAAAGCATCTATCTCTGCCTGCAATGATTTCTTTTTTGCAGGAGTTAAATAATAATACACATTTAACCGGTGCAATATATCTGCTGTATCTTTTTTAGGTGTTGAATGAGCCGTATCAATTTTTATATCAAAGTTTCCTATATCCTTAATATCAGTACTGCTACTATCAGCAATGGCTTCAAACCTGTTCTTTATAAATTTAAAAGGCCCAAGGTTAATAAGCCTGTTCAGTGTTGTGTTTTGCGTACGGCTGCTATACAATCTTCCGGGGCGATAGGTAATTGTTTGTTTAAATAAACGGGGTTTGAATTTTTTGTTTGGATCTTTTATTAAAAGGCCATCATATAATAATGCATCTGCTTTACTTGTATCAACATGGGCGCTGGTAAGCGAATAGTCAGGGAAAATAATGATCTCATTAATAGTATAAGGAATACGTGCTGATTCCGGCGTTATTTTTTTAATATTCAAATACAAATGCACTTTCCTGCTTCCAACAGTTGTATCTGCATATGCCATCAGGAAATCAGGATTGAAAAAATAATATCCTTTTGTTTTTAAATAAAGATCAAGCCGTTCACGCTCTGCCGTGATACCACTTAAGGTGTAAGGATCATCTTTTTTTAAAGTGCCTCTTCTATTGAAATCTCTTTCCAATAATTTTTTAAGTGGCGTACTGTCTTTTATCCATTCTATTGAATCTAAAAAATACCTTGGTTGAACATACGCATGGTAATTTGCTTTTGTAAAATATCTCCCTGTGTTCACTGTGTCACCTGTTACCGTCGTAAAAAAATAACCACGGTTCGCCATCAGTGATTCCATATTTTCGGCTGTTGATTTTGGATTAACACGGCTGGCAAATACAGGCGGTTCACCCAGCTTTTGTCTTAAGAAAGCTCTAAAACCTTTTTCATGCCTGGGTTCGCCAATCACATACCACCACCAAACCTTATAAGGTTGGCCCAAAAAAAATTTATTTTTTGTAGGCTTTGCTGCAAGTTTTATTGTACTCTTTAATGCTTTTGTTTTGGTTTTTGTTTCGGGGTTTTTTGTGACTTTAATTTTTGCTCCCTTATAAATTCTTTCATCCTTTGGTATAAAACGCCTCACACTGCATGACGATACAATGAACAACAATAATAGAAGACTTCCTAAATACCTCATTTGTTTTTTGCTTTTTTCTTATGTTTTTTAACCTTAAATAATTCATTGAACTTTTCATAATCCATTGTCAGCACAAAAGCCAGCCCCGTTTCCACAACATATCCATCAACCGTTACTTCAAATTGATTTTTTGAATACGCTTTTAATAAATACTTTCCATCTTTTGTAAGTTTATACGAAACAGAAAGATCTGGCCTGAATGTACTATTGGATCCTGATGCATTCGACCCGGAAGCCTGGCCCTCTATTCCAAAATTCTGTCCAACACTAACAATAAGCCTGTCGTTTGCAAACTTTTTACTTACTGCTATATTCAGATCAGTTCGTTGTTCGTTACCTCCATTGGAATAATCATTATAAGAATTAAGATTAAGATCAATATCTACACCTTTAAAAACATCTGCCGCAATTTGATTCAATGCAGATGATAAAAACTGGCTCACACTCTGCCTGGCAAGTGTTGAAAAATCACCGCCATTTCCTTTAAAGAAATCACTGCTTTGCTCTCCGATAAATTTCCCCAGCAATAACAATGAAAACACCTGTTTGTTAACCGAAGCCGGGTCTGATCTTATTTGTTGCAATTTATTTTCAATAACTGTGCGTAGATCATTGCTCAATAAATTATCGCTTTCTTCCGGTAATAATATATCAAATGAAATATCTGGTTTGCTCAACTCACCCGAAATTTTAAGTACAACCCTGAATGGTATTTTCTGGTTAAATGAATTTGCCAAATTGGGACTCACATTATTTACTTCATTGTCTAAAAGATCTTTAGCGTTTGTATTTGCAATATATTCAGCTGTAATATTTACATTGGCGTTCAATGGCGGGCCGGCAAAAGTAATGGTGCTTCCTTTTATGAGATTAAATTTCCTTTCAAGCACCTGGTAGTGCAGATCATAATATCCTTTGTCAAGTTCGTAGGTACCTGCTAATATAATACTTCCACCGGGATCAACACCTGCATTCAGATTTGCATCGCCCTGTACTTTTATTTCATCGCCTGTTGATGGATCAAGCAACATAGTGAGTGCTGCTTCTTTATCAACCTGTATATTCAAATTATAATTGAGGAATTTTCCAAAAGCTACATCCGGTTTCTTAGCTTCTTCAAAACCAGGTACAGGAGGATTAAAATCGAATGTATCCTTATCAATAAAACGCACAATCGTTTTGCCATCATCTTTTGCATAACTTGATTCAGGTAAAACAATCGTCAGGTCTGTTTTCTTATCCAGGTTAATATCTCCTTCTATATTTGGTTTCTCTGCTGTTCCGCTCACAGATATGTTTACATCTGCTTCAGCATAACCATACAATTGCGCACCTACAGTCTTGCGTGCATTTACAAAAACAAAATTGTTTGTATTAATGTCAACGTTAAGTCCAATGTCCTTCATGGATCTTAGCATAATATCGCCATCAATTTTCAAATTATGATCTAGTGAATCCTTTATGGTGAACTCAGGAAATTTTATGGATGGATATTCAAAAACAATTTTCTGTTTATCGATTTTAAATGGAGTTCCTAATTGCGAAATAGTAAACTTTGTTGTATCGAAATTGATTTGCCCATTCCATCGTGGATCACTAAACTTTCCATTTGCTTTCATTTCTCCTGTGATGCTGCCAGATGAATTTTTTATTTGTCCTTCAGATATTGCTTCAATTGTTTTTAAGTTCAGTTTTTTTAGTTGAAGGTTTGCATCAAATTGATTTTCCGTTTCATTTACATAGTAATTTCCATTCGCCGCAATATCATTCCCATTTCCTGTCAATGCAATTTTTGCTGCAATATTATTATCAGATTCTTTTTGTGCAGATGCAGTCAAATTTCCAAGCGGATGTCTTTTAAATTCAAGATTATTGACACTTGCATTACCGGTAAAACCAGGCAGTGCTTTATCAAGATCACTCACATTTGCTTTTACATCAAGTATTCCACTGATGAATAATGTATCGGTACTGATCAACGAAGTAATACTCTTAAGATTAAAATGATCTACATTAATATCAATGGGACTATTCTCAACCAATTGTTGACTCTTTACAGAAATACTTGCTGTATCGCTTGTAAGTAAAAGATTGTTTACAATAATTCCTTTGGGTGAATAACTAAGATAATTATCAGGGGCTACTTTCCATTTTTCATAATTCAATAGCAATGTATCTTTCATTCTGAAAGAATACATTTCACCTGCAACAGCAGCAGTGCCACTGATCGCAAACCAGTCTTTACCTTTTTTATCTTCTGTACGTGCAGTGAGTGAAATACTATCATGTGCAGCAGCTCCTTTTACCGATGTTCCATAAATAATATTCGTTGCGGTGGTGAGCGTATCAAACCTTGCTTCATAAGCAATTTCTCCATTGGTAGATTTGATATCAAGGGCAGCATTGCCAATTGAATTTGTACCATAAACAACACGAGGCAATGCGGCATTAAAATTAAGTGCGCTATCCGTATTTGCTGAACTATAATTTCCTTTGAAATGTATATCATCATAATACGTAAGTGCAGGAACAAAACCAGTAATGATGGGCGTATATTTAATTGTTCCGTTGATGGCTAATTGCTGATCTGGAATAATTGAATCGGTAGGTTTATAACCAGGGATTTTATAATAATTATTTACATACTTTTTTATTGATGCTGCAACCATGTCATAATCAAAAGCACCACCTGCATGAATATCTGCAAAAGGAGCTTTCAACACAATTGAATCAATACCAGCCGAAGATGTTCCAACGATTGACATTGAATCAAGCTGGTAAAATTTATTGCCGGATTGCATGCGTATGCTGTCTAAAATTAAACTGGCATCCAGGTTTCGCGGCTTTAAATTTTGTGAATTAATAGCTGCTGTTAAAGAAAGATTCAATGTGTCTTTATAAAAATGTAGCTGCTTTAATTCTGCTGTATCAATTCTTACCAATCCTTTTACAGTTGGGTATTCTCCCTTTACATTGGCAGTAATGTCATAATTAAGTTTAAGGGAAGGATCATTGATGGTTCCATTGCTTACAATATTTCCATTGTCAAGCTGTGCATTTATTATTGCGTTCTTATAATGATATTTATTGTAATCAATATTTGCAATATCAGCAACAATAGAAGACTTCATCTTCTTATAATCAAAGCCAATTCCCTTTACAGTGAAAGTACCTGCTATATTTCCAAGTACAGAATCCTTTTTCAACAATGTGCCCATAGCGAAACCCGGTGTTGAAACAACAAGGTCATAATTAGCAGCATCTTTATTTTTAATATTCTTTACATAACCTTTAATCGTCATTGCACCAAAGCTGGAATTGACTTTCATGTCGGTAGTAATATTTTCTGTATTACCTGTAAGTGTTCCTGATGCAGCAATCTTTTGTGGCAATTCAATATTCTGCAATGCTTCAGGAGGCATAAATCCTTCAATCAAATCTTTGTCAACAGAAAGCTCACCAACAGTAACATCATATTTTAATTTTGCGGGATCAGTTATATTTTTAAGATTTACTTTTCCGGTGAAAGAAAGATCTTTTGCATTTGTCTTAAAGTCGGCAACGATATCATTTTTATTTCCAACAAAATGCCCGGTTAAATTAAATACATCCGGCACTTTTTCCATTGAAGCAAGATTTTCCTTCGGAACAAATTTTATAAAATCTTTTTTCAGGAAATTACTTTGAAGAATATAAATATCAAATGCAAGCTTGTTTGTGTCCGTGATATTATAAAGCGTTCCTTTTGCATCAAGCCTGCTTCCAGACAAACCACTCACCTGGAAATAAGGCAGCCCAAGTGTTTGTAAATTTCCATGCAATTCTGTATTGATATTGATGTATTGATTGGCAAATCCACTCAATGTTTTTTTAAGAGAAGGAACCAATAAAAAGAGATCGTTGAATGCAATGACAGATTTTGCAAGTGTAACATTTACCAAACTATTTTGAGGCACTGTTGTAATTCCTTTCAAGCTATCATAAGAAACTTCTATTGACTTTTGAATAAGTGTATGTGGTGTTTTTACATACAGGTATTTCGCAGTTATTTGTTTATCTGTAAAAATTAAATTAAGATGTGTCGTGTCAAGTTGAAATCCACTGGTATCTGCAAAGGCAAGCTGTTCTATAATGGCTGAAGTGGTATCTTTTGAAAAATGAAATGCAGAAATGGATGTATTTAATTTCTTTACATTAAGATGCGCATAATCCAAACCGTCTGTAGCAGGCTTATTACTATCATCATATTTAAGATCGGTATGATTGATCTTTAAATTCTTTGCACCGAATATCCACGGCATTTCTTTATTAGGAGAAGTGGATGAATCTTTTTTTATTGCCGTAGCAACTACTTTAGGTGATGCAAAAACAATTTGTGTACTATCAACAAAAAGTTCCTCGGTAGTTCCTGTAGATGTGCCCAAATTGAACAACATTTTCGTACTGTTGATATGTGCTATGCTATTTTTGGAATACATACCAGAAACTTTATTATCCATCAATACATGTACATGATGCAGGTCAAGTTTATTGGCAGTAAGAAAAAGCGGGTAAGATTTTTTTTCTATGGTATCAACTGCAACAGCATTGTTTGAAATGACCTGTTCTTTATAAGTCGTCATTGTATAATCAACACCATCTGCATAAAGATCTTTGATTTGAAAAATCATTCTGTCAGGCTGAAACTTTTCCATCTTAAGATCAAGTTTTTTTATACCTGCATAAAAATCATTGCCTGCATATTGATCTTTAAAATTCAATGCGACCGTATCAAGGATCAACCGACGCATAGTAAGTTTCATTTCAGAAGTATCTGTATTGGGAGTCGATGGTTTATTTCCTGAGAACGCATCAATGATAAATTGATAATTAAAAACGGAATCTGTTTCAGGACGATTTATATTGATCGAAATATTATGCAGCAGGATTTTTTCGATATCTGTATTTCCGCGGAGCAATTTAAACATGTGCAGATCAACTCTTAATGCTTCGCCATAAAGCAAAGTGTCTTTATGTTGATCTTCCACATAAACATCTTTTAATTCTATCCATTCAGGTAAACTATAATTGATAGAACCAATACGGATGTTGGTTTTTAATTTTTGCTGGAGATAACTCTGTGCCCGGTCTCGAATAAATCTTTTGCCAACAGGAAGATGAATGAAAATAATAAGCAGAACAACCAGTGATAAAATACCCACCAGCAACCACAAAAAAATACGCCCGATCTTCTTAAAAATGCTCCTTCCTTTTGTCATTAAAAAAACTTGATGTTAATACGGCTTTCTTTTGCTGAAGAAACAGTATTTTATTTTGCTATTATAAAGAAATATTGTGCCTCTTTCAAATGCCTGTCAACAGTGGGTTTCAGCCTTATTAAAGATAGGTCAACTTATCTTATTGTGGAATATATTCCCCGAATGCTTTTTTTAATTTTTTAAGGCAGGAGTGAATGTTGGTACCCGTTCCCAATACGCCTCTAAAAATAGTGGGCTGTTTTTTAATTCTTTCGACTGCATTGTGAATGGTAAAGTCAGATGGCTTTAATCCTTTTTTTACTTCTTTCCATTGCAGTGGCATTGAAACGGTTGCTCCTTTTTTTGGCCGCACACTATAAACAGAAGAGATGGTTTGGCTCTTGCGGTTTTGAAGATAATCAAGATATATTTTTTTGTTTCCTCGTTTTTTTAAATTCCTTTCCATCGTTGTAAATGTTGGAAGTTCATCACACACGATCATGCATAACAGCTGTGCAAAATTTTTTACTTCTTCGTAATCATATTTTTTTCCCATCGGCACATAAATATGCAGACCCGATGCACCAGATGTTTTACAAAAACTTTTCGCTCCTGCTTTATCTAATACTTTTTTAAATGCATTGGCCGTTTGGATCACCTGGTCAAAAGTATTTTTATCAGAAGGATCAATATCAATAATCATGTAATCAGGATGATCAGGCTTCTTAATCGTAGAATGCCAGGGATTTAATTCGATGCATCCAAGATTATTCAGGTAAGCAAGTGTTGCTTTATCATTACAAATGATATAATCAATTTCTTTGTTGGTAGATGCTGAATGCACTTTAAATGTTTTTACAAATGAAGGCGCTTCTTCACCGGCGTCTTTATGAAAAAATCCATTGTCTTTAATTCCATTGGGATTTCTTTTTAATGATTGCGGCCTGTCTTTTAAAAAAGGTAAAATATATTCGGCGATTGATTGGTAAAAATCAATGACCATTCCTTTTGTAATCCCTTCATCCGGCCAATATAGTTTTGAACGATTGGTAATTTTTACAACTGTTTTTCCAATCTTAATATCATCCTCATTTTCATTTTTCTCTTTTGACTTTTTCATTGGCTCTTTAACCGGCTTCACATTTTTCATATCAATTTGTTTTATTGATTTGTCGGCTCGCAATCTTAAGAAAACCGGATGCCGCAATTTTTCATCATTCGTCCATTCAGTAAATTTTACTTCACAGATCAATACAGGTTTTACCCAGGTTATTGCTGCGTTTACATCCACTTTTTCTTTAAATGGAGATGAGGTTTGCACTAAAGGCTGAAGCATTTCATAAATTTCCTTTAGCATTTTATCATTGAAACCTGTGCCTGCATGCCCAACATGTTTTAAAATATTTTTTTCTTTGATTGCTAGGACCAATGATCCGAAATATTTGCGTGATCCTGTTGGTTTTGTATATCCGGCAATAATGACATCAGCAGATTTATGATGTTTGATCTTTAACCATTCGCTTGTGCGCTGACCTGGATGATAAAGACTATCCATTTTTTTAGCCATGATGCCTTCAAGATCTTTTTTAAGCGCCATCTTAAATAAATCTTTTCCATCACCAATAATATGATCTGAAAATTTGATAATTGGATTTTTGCCAATAAGTTTTTTTAGTAATTTTTTTCTTTCTATCAAAGGCTCATTCTCCAGGGAATGCCCATTTAAAAATAAAAGATCGAATGCCTGGTATTGTATTGGGAAATTTGTATTCTCTTCGTAATGCTGAATCTTTTGGAAATCAGGAAAGCCTTCTTCATTCAGCACAACTATTTCACCATCAAGAACGACTTTGTGCTTTATTTTATTTAATGCCGAAACAATTACGGGAAAGTTATTTAAAAAACTATTTCCATTGCGTGAGTATAATTCTATTTCATCTTTACGAAGATCTGCAATAGCCCGGTAGCCATCCCATTTTATTTCATACAACCAAGCTTTATCATCAAATGGTTCGTCCGTTTCCTTTGCAAACATTGGCTTGATATAGTTATTTAATTTACGGGATGATCTTACTGAATTTGCTATGACTTTTTTTTTACGGATTTTTTTTCTTTTTTATTTTCTGCCAGCCATTTATTTATGGGAGAATTTTTGAGTGTTTCTTTTTCGCTGTCATAGCTTGTATCAACAGCATAATCATCACGGTGTTTTATCAATAACCATTCATTTCCTTTCTCTGCATTTTTTAATCGAACCAATGCAAATTCACCGTTAAGTTTTTTTCCTTTTAAAGAAAATTTTAAGTTGCCGGCTTTCAAAGAAGCCTTCATTTTCTTCTCATCGATCTTATTACTGTCTTCATCAACGCCATTGTAAGTTCCTTTATCCCATATTTCAACAATGCCTGCGCCATAGCCTTCTGGTATCACGCCTTTAAAATCTTTATAATCGTAAGGATGATCTTCAACCATCATTGCCAATCGTTTATCGCCTGGATTCATAGAAGGACCTTTTGGTACTGCCCAGCTTTTTAAAACACCTTCTATTTCCAACCTAAAATCATAATGCAAATGCGAAGCTTTATGACGTTGAACCACAAACGCTAATTTAGAAGGCGTTGTACTTTTACCCGATTGAGGTTCAGGTGTAGATGCAAAATTTCTTTTCTGTTTGTATTTTACGAGGCTCATCAGGATGCTTTTTTCTTTTTAGTACCAAGGCTTGCTTTTAATTGTTCCATCAAATCCTTTGTTTTACTATGCACCACTTTCATTTGAGGGACTGCAATTTGTTTTCCTTTCGATTTTGCACGAATAAGCTTCATCAGCTCTGCACTGTACGTATCTTTATATTTATCGATCTTAAATTTTCCACTTAATTGATTTATAAGTGAAATGGCCATCTTTAATTCGCTTGCCTTAATGGAACTTTTTGCAGGAAGCGATAATTCTTTTGTTGGCCTTATCTCCTGGGCAAAACGTATGCGGTTTAAAATAATAACATCATCTTCTGCCCTTAATATTGCAAGATGTTCTTTATTACGCAATACAAAAGTAGCTACGCCAACCTTTTTTGTTTTTAATAATGCTTCACGCAACAATGCGTAAGCTCTTGCACCCGATTTATCAGGCACGAGATAATAAGGCATTTCATAATAAGCGCTATTGATTTCACTGGCATCAACAAAATCATTTATTTCAATCGTTTTTGTTTTTACGGCATTTGCCTTTTCAAAATCTTTATCATCAAGCACCACATATTTATTGTTGATGTAATAGCCTTTAACAATATTCTCCCATTTCACTTCTTTACCTGTTTTTTCATTAACACGCATAAACTTAATATGCGCATGATCTTTTTTATCAAGCATATCCAGGTCAAGATTGCTTGATTCTGTTGCGCTGTATAATTTAACCGGGATATTTACCAAGCCGAAACCAATTGCACCTGTCCATAATGGTCGCATAATATTATTTTATGTTATTAAATTCATTTCGATCAGTCAGTGGTCGGTGAAGACACCGACCACGGGAGCAAAGTTGAATGTTTTAATTTTTATTAATTACAATGATTGGACAACGGCGTAGATAAAAAAAACATTAATTATATTCAACCGGCGTGGTTGTTCTACCCACCAACCACATTTGATTATTAATTACTTTCCAAAATTTTCATAATCACTTTTTCATCTGCTGTCAAATCAGATTTATTATCATCCCTTTCAATTACATCAAGTTGTTTAAAATATTTTTCAATCCCCTTACTTTCATATAATGAAATAATAACCGGGTTCACATAATATTTTTTACAAACTGTTCTTGAATTTCCAAGTTGTGCTGCAACCTTATCCAATGCCTCGACTATATTCTTTTTTGCGGCGGTTTCCGTTTCTGCCATTCCTATTTCTTTAAAAGCAAGAAAGGCATTAACTGTGCCGGCCCAGGTACGAAAATCCTTTGCTGTAAAGTCTTCGCCGCAACTACTTTTTATATATTCATTAACCATTCCGGAATCTATTGAATGCCGTTGCCCGTTATCGTCATAATATTGAAATAATTCTTTACCAGGAATATCTTTTGATTTTTGAACAATCGCAGCCAGCCTTTTGCTTTTTAAACTAATATCGTGATGAACTCCCTTTTTGCCTTTGAATGAAAATTTTAAATTCGTTCCATTTATTTTAACATGACTGTCCTTTAAAGTCGTCAATCCAAAAGATCCGTATAATTTTTCATAAATACTATTGCCAACCCTGATGCTTGTTCTTTCCATCAGGCTTACTACTGTTGCTAATATTTTTTCTTTGGGTAGTCCGGGTAATGAAAGATCTTTTTCAATCTGCAATCTTATAACAGGAAGTAATTTTCCAAATTGCTGCATCCTGTAAAACTTTGTATGATTGCGCAATGCATTCCAGGAAGGATGATAACGATATTGTTTTCTTTTTTTAATATCAACACCTGTTGCCTGCAGGTGGCCATTTTGTAAAGCGCAGATCCAGACATCTTCCCAGGCGGGTGGCAACACGAGTTTTTTTATTCTTTCTAATTCAGTTTCAGCAATTAATTTTTTTTCTTTAAAGACATAACTGTAACTGGTACCCTTTTTTTGCCTGATGATTCCAGGCTCAGCATCAGTTACGTAAACAAGATCAATGGCCTCAGCTGTTTTAACCGGATCATGAATGATCTTTTTAATTTTTGATTTTGAAATGTTTTCCAATACATCAGCAGTCGTATCCATTTTTATAAATTTTCATTTAAACATAATATAGAAACTATTATGCCCATTCATCGCTACGTTATATTTACTGGCAATAGCGCAATTTTAATTACAGTTTTGTACAGCATGTGGAATTAGTTCTACAAAAAACCGTATTAAAGATTTAAATCGTATCTAAATTGTTTTGGTACAAGCTTTGAATTTTTAATTACAGAAAATAAAAACACCGATCATGCCATTGAATTATAATGAAGAGAACCTACTCTTCTTAAAAGAAAAAATAGCTGCAATAAGATTTGCAATATTTAAGGCAGAGATCAATTCAGAATTACGATTACCTAACAACATTATTGAAATACTAAAAGTAGAAGATGATGGCACACTTTGGTTCCTTACATCATGTAACGGAGAACATGCAAAAACAATTGAAAGGTCGTTTTATGCACAGCTTGATTTTTATAGAAAGGGCACAGACTGCCGCTTACAACTTGGTGGAAACGCAACCGTTACTGAAGATGACAATGAAGCTTTTATTACCATAAGTAATTACTCAAAATCAGTAGGTTCATCAGGAAGATTAGTGCTTATAAAAATGAAGATTGCTAAAGCTGAATATTTTGAAAATAAACCGGAACCTGTTGGATCAATGAAAGAAAGGTTTAAAATAATGTTCAATCATTTTTTTTTATCCAACCCTCATAGA
Organism: Ferruginibacter sp.; assembly: GCA_039934735.1. Lineage (GTDB taxonomy): Bacteria > Bacteroidota > Bacteroidia > Chitinophagales > Chitinophagaceae > Ferruginibacter. The sequence goes on from JBDTLP010000028.1 coordinate 42,594, forward strand.
AAATATAATTTCTCTTAATAACTCAACATATATAAGATTAAAAGAGAGGATCAAAGAATCGCAAGATGGGCAATTAAGGCAAAAAGTGATATCATTAAAAAACCTTCCAATTGGAAGGTTTTTTAATTCTTTGGTAGATTACGCTTTCACTTTAAATTTTTCTATTGCTGTTTTAGAAAACGTACTAAGAATCAAATGGCCACTGATAGCCGCTCTTTCCAGCAGCAATGCGTCCCAATGTTCAGTTCCCTTCCAGGTTATTTTTTTCAATTCAGCCATAGCCGCAGGGTTTGAATGTGCCAATGTGAATGCAAGACGTTCTACAGATTCATCCATGTTCTCAACATTTGGGTGTACTTCTGCAAACAAGCCTTTTCTTTTTGCCCATTCGTGATTGCGCCACATGGTAGCATCAATAGCAAGTGCGCTGAAAGCTGAAACGCCGATCTTTCTTTCAACAGCAGGACCGACTACAAATGGGCCGATGCCGAGTGCAAGCTCACTTAATTTAATATCGGCTTTTTCAGTAGCAATGGCATAATCGGCTGCAGCTGCTAATCCAACACCTCCACCTACACATTTTCCCTGTACACGTGCAATGATAAATTTCGGGCACTTACGCATTGCGTTTATGACATGTGCAAATCCACTGAAAAAATGGGTTCCTTCTTTTTCTGTTTTGATCTGCAGTAATTCGTCAAAAGAAGCACCCGCACAAAATGCACGATCACCAGCACTCTTTAATACGATCACTTTTGTTTCTGCATGTGTACCTGCAAAATGAATTTCTTTTGCCATTTCTTCCAATATCTTTCCAGGTAAAGAATTGCTTTGTGGATGAAAAAATTCGATCGTTGTTACACCTTTGTGTATTTCTGACTTTACATAACCTTCCTGGATTTCTTTAATACTCATAATACTAATTTTTTAATTTGAGCCTCACCCCATTCCCTCTCCTTCCGAGAGCGGCAAAGGCATTAAATTTTATTCTTCATTTCAACCATGGTTAAAATAGTTGCAACACCTACGGTTTCTTCCGTATCATCAAACATTTCAACCAACCATTTTACAATCCCTTTTGGAATATCGGCACCTTGTACCATCTTCACTTCGGGATTTATTTCTTTCAACTCCTGTGCGATTTTTTCCTTGCAGGTAAAACGAATATACATCGACGTTCCAGGATAAACCGGTTTGGTGAACCGAAGTTCATCAATGCCATAATTCAATAGTACTGGATTTTTTTCGTGGCTGTCAACAAACAAACCGGCAGCAGCACTCATGATAAAGTATCCATGTGCCACCTGTTGTTCAAACATAGTGCCTTCAAAATCGGTAGCGGTTAGATGCGCATAGAATTGGTCACCACTCAATGCAGCAAACTTATCAATATCTTCTGAAGTTATTAATCTTTTTTCAGTTATCAGCTGGTCACCGATATTTAATTCTTCAAAATATTTTTTGAAAGGGTGGATGCCTCCTGTATTTCCCTTTGCATGTGCCTGGAAAACATTGGTTATTGCCGTTATCATTGTTGGTGATCCCTGTATAGCTGTGCGCTGCAGGTAATGCCTGATTCCACGCAACCCTCCCATTTCTTCTCCGCCGCCCGCTCTTCCCGGGCCGCCATGAACCAGTAACGGTAAGGGTGAGCCGTGGCCCGTACTTTCCTTTGCACATTCATTATTCAATACCAAAATTCTTCCATGATGTGTAGCCGCACCTATTACATACGCTTTTGCAATGGAAGGGTTGGCTGTAACAATGGATGAACATAAACTTCCTTTTCCTTTTTTACTTAATTCGATGGCTTCGTCCACATTTTTATAAGGCATGATCGTACTAACGGGACCAAAAGCTTCAATGCTATGTGGTTCATCAGAAGAGAAAGGTGTTTTATTCAACAACAATAACGGGCTTAAGAAAGCGCCTTCAGTTGCATCTGCATCAATCACGGCAACACTATCCAGCGAACCATAAATAATTTCAGATGAAGCCAATAATTTTTGCACCTGGCTTCTTACTTCTTCCCGTTGTCCCTGGCCAGCGAGCGAACCCATTCTCACTTTTTCATTCAATGGATTACCAATGGCCGTTTTACCGAGTTCTGTTCCAAGCGCTTTCCACACATCTTCCATTTTATTCTCGGGAACAAATATGCGGCGAATGGCTGTACATTTTTGTCCTGCCTTCACCGTCATTTCTCTTTTTACTTCTTTAATAAAAATATCCCATTCAGGCATGCCCGGTGCAACATCATTACCAAGCACAATACAGTTCAACGAATCTGCTTCCATATTAAAAGGAACGCTTTCTCCCAATATAGTTGGATGTGATTTTAATTTTAAACCTGTGGTTGCAGAGCCGGTAAATGTTACCACATCCTGTGAATTTACGAAGTTGAGCATATTGCCTGCGCTACCACAAATAAGTTGTAAAGCGCCTGCTGGTAAAATTCCGGAGGCGACGATTTCTTTTACAACTGCTTCTGTAAGATAAGATGTAACCGTTGCAGGTTTTACAACTGCGGGTACACCTGCCAGTAAGTTTACGGCAATTTTTTCAAGCATTCCCCAAACAGGAAAATTATAGGCATTTATATGAATAGCTACACCTTCTTTTGGAACAAGAATGTGATGACCCATAAAAGTATTTTGTTTGCTCAATACGATTGGGTCGCCATCCATGCAAAAAGGCTCATCTGGTAATTTTCTGCGAAGTGATGCATTGGAAAATAAATTGCCGATGCCACCTTCAATATCTATCCAGCTGTCAATTCTTGTTGCGCCGGATTGATAACTTATCTGGTAAAATAATTCTTTCTTTTCCATCAGATGCAAGGCGAGTGCCCGCAACATTCTTCCTCTTTCCTGGAAGGTCATTTTCCGCAAAGCAGGATTTCCTTTTTCTCTTGCATATTTTAAGATGGCTTCAAAATCGAGCCCATCTGAGGTAGCGTTCCCGATTGTTTTTCCTGTTACTGCATTATAAAGCAACTGTCCTTCCCCGTCTCCTTCAATCCAACTTCCATTTACATAATTTCCAAGCTTAGGCATACTTATCGTTTCGTACAAAGTTATATTTGAATGGTTAACAAATATAGCCAAAATGAAAAAATTGCTCTTTTCGACAATGTATCTGGGTTATGTGAACATCTACAAAAAAATCACGCTTTCCGGTATTATCAAAGCAAGCTTATAAAATATTTATTAGTATCTCTAATATTAATTGAACTCAAAAACTACAATTATACGGGTGCCGTGATTTAAACTTCGATGAAAGCTTTTTCAACCCTTTTTTTGAGCTTAAACCTGTGAAATAAATGTAGCATTAAAATATGGGAGCGAAAATTTTGATTTTCATTGCTTAAGCATTTGCTTAACAAGCATGATTTTATGAATATGTTTAAGCTGAAAAAACGGCTAAAAAAGACCCTTCCAATAGTTTTGCCAGGTTGTATTGACGCTACTATAAATCGATTGCGGATATTTTTTTTAAAGATTGGGAGACAATAGTTTATATTTATATCCGCAAGTTTTATGGGGAGAAAACCTTCTCATATTTACGGGTTGCCTGCTATTATTTGGCGACATCCAAACTTGAAAGTACTAAAAGAAATGAACGAGAATACAACTGAACCGACAATTTATGCGATAGGTAATCCTTGGCAGAAAAAGGTTTACAAAAAAATGTCAGGAGACCTTGAAGCAAATCCTGAAATCAGATCATTTGGACAATCTTCAAATGGGACATCTTACAAACATCTACTGACAATTGAACAGTCAAAGTTCAATTTTATCACTGACAAAATTCTTTCTGCAACTAAAGAGCGATTTAGCAAACATAAGGCAGGCGACCTGCATCGCATCTTGACAAACACCGCTGCATCGCAACCATACTGTTTCAATCTCATTATTTATCTTCAACAACATCCTTCATTAGCCGACAAATTATTTTCTGACTTGTTTGGCAAGCAAGTAAAAGTTCAGCATCTTGAACCAGAGTTCACTCCTAATCTTTGCGACAACATCAAGGGCTTTGAGCGGGCAACTGATGAAAGTATTGGCGACCAAAATCTCAAACTCGGAAGCGGAACAGATTCTGACATAGCCGTTTTCTACACATACGACAACAACGAGAAGAAAGGCATATTACTTATTGAGTTCAAATTTATTGAAGCCGAGTTTTCCGTTTGTTCATCCTATTCAGGTTCATCAAAGAAAAAAAATGAAACAGAAGAAGAAAAAGTAGAGAGAATAAAAAAGCGAAAAAGAGTTCAATCAATTTGCAACTCTGAAAAGTTTTTTACAGAGATGGTTGAAGTAAAAAATACTCTTTGCGGTTACAATAAATATTTCAATTGGCAACTGACAGAAAAATCAAAAGCGATTGACGGAAAAAAAATAAAAACAGTTCCCTCTTGTCCTTTCCGTTTCGGACTTAATCAACTTTGGCGGAACATGCTACTTGCGGAGCAAGTTGCAACTGCAAGACAATGTGATGAATTTGGGTTTTGGGTTTTCTCACCAAGAGAGAATGACAACTACTTATGGAAGAAAGAAGAAACTGAAAAACAGTTTCGTGAAATTCTTACCAACCAAGGCAAAGAACATTTTCAGAAAATTTATCTTGAAACTATCTTTGACAAACTTCAAACAATTATCACCGAGCGTGACGATAAACTTTGGTTGACAGCAATGGAAACGAAATATAGAATCTCATGAGAAAAATTCATGCTGACATCGGGGGACACAGCTTCGGACAAAATATAACAGCAGGCAACAAAGCGTTTGGCAAAAGTGGGGCGGACGGAAGTATGCCAAGCATTTTATCGCTAATGTTCTTCAGTTTTCGGCTTGACTCTTTCTAATCCGCCAGCAGTTCTTTGCTACGCATTTACTGCTGCTGGCTGCATTTCGTTTACATCAAAATCTTTAGTACTTTTAAGCATTGGCAACCGGGCTGACGGAATACTATTTCCCCACCTTCGCCAAGCGCCAACGTTGAACTAACATCGCCTATCCAGGCGATGAGTTTTAGATTGTGTAAATTGTAG
>JBDTLP010000029.1:0-47251 GCA_039934735.1 Ferruginibacter sp.
TAATCTTAAAATCCTAATAGACAATTGCCCCAAAAATAACATCTCCTCCAAAAAAAGCCCCCGGTAAAACCCTCATAAAAAATCCTCAAATCCTTTAATCCACAAAATCCTAAATAGGATCATATGATTACCTGATCAGAACATGTTAAGATTTGAAATAATAATATTCAAATCCTCAAATCCTTTAATCTTAAAATCCTAATAGACAATTGCCCCAAAAATAACATCTCCTCCAAAAAAGTCCCCGGTAAAACCCTCATAAAATTTAAGTATTTAAACAAGATCATATGATACCTTATCAAAACACGAAAAGATTTGAAACAAAAAATCCTCAAATCCTTTAATCCACAAATCCTAATTAACTTTAGCCCACAAACTACTGCCAATATGTATCGCACCACCAAACACAAAGTACATATCCTCCTTCACCCGGAATTGGGTGAAACGCATTGGGACAAGATCATCAATGGGTTTATTATTATCCTTATCATACTCAATGTAACTGCAGTGATCTTGGAAACGGTTAAAAGCCTGCAGGCAGAATTTAGTACCTTTTTTCACTATTTTGATATCGTATCCGTTATTATTTTTTCTATTGAATATGTATTGCGTGTATGGAGTTGCACACACGATCCCCGTTATAAACATTCAATTTATGGCCGGTTAAAATATATGGTTTCTACAGATGCATTAATCGACCTGGTTGCCATTTTTCCTTTTTATATACATATGGCGGTTAAGCTGGATTTAAGAGTGTTGCGTATTTTTAGGTTATTCCGTTTTTTGAGATTATTTCGGCTCACTGCTTATATGAAATCGGCCAAAATGGTAAAGAATGTTTTTGTAAACAGGGCCAATGAATTAAAGCTGAGCCTGGTGCTTATTTGTTTCCTGGTCATCATTGCCTCATGCCTTTTGTATTTTGCCGAGCACAATGCACAACCGGATAAATTTTCAAGCATACCTGCTACATTCTGGTGGGCAATCGTTACCGTTACCTCGGTTGGTTATGGCGACATGGTGCCCATTACAACGTTGGGTAAGACACTATCGGGCATCATTAGCCTGTCCGGCCTGGCAATTTTCGCCCTGCCTGCAGGAATCATTACAGCAGGTTTTTTAGAAGAGATCAGGAATATGAAAGAAAAGAAAATTCATAAATGCCCACATTGTGGGGAGGTGATCGATTTGTTTGAACACAAAGATCACCAGGGATAAAGAATGTTTAACCCAGATTTTGCAGTTGAAATCGTAATGAGGGTTTCAAAGGCAATACAGATAAGTGTTTCAGGTTATTTTTTGGCAGAAGAAATAGTGAACTATTTTGAGATCAAGAAATGTTCTGAAATGTTTAGCTGTGCAGATTCTGAAAGCCGCAATAGATTTTCAACTGCAAAATCTGGGTTTAAGGGCGTATCTATCATCGTGTTTGATCAATCTGGTTGAAAAATTATAAGTGTTCCCAATCTTTTAGAAATACCTTAATCTTTAGAATTTGCAGCTACTTTATTCAGCCGTGCAACCCTGGATGCTATTTTTTTTCTTATTGATTCATCACCCGATCGAGCAAGATTGTTTAATATCCCTGAAGCTTCCGAAAGTAATTCTTTTCTTTGTTTGGAAGTATAAATGATCTTACCTGCATCTACTCTTGTAAGATTACAATCTACCTGTGCCAGCCTCAGATCTGCTGATGCTTCCTCCATATTTTGTTCTAACGCGGCGATTCTTTCTTTTAATCTTGTTTCTGAAACAGCCGCGTTTTTTGCAGTTTCATTTTTCTGCTGCAAAAGACGGTCATTATCCTGTTTAAGGCGGCTATTGCTCATTGTTAAATTTGAAATATCATTATTTTGTTTGCTGATATTTTCATTGAGTATTTTTAATTTTTCTGTATTCATTTCAGGTACATTTTTTATAATTATATTATTATTCGATCCTGCATTTTTTAATTGACCTTCCAGTAAAGCAATTTGTTGCCCGTTTTCAACAATGGTATTTTGTGCTTTTCTTAATTCATCATTTGGTTGAAAGTTATTGTTCTTTAGTTTTAACGTGTTCCTTAAACTACTTATGTAATTCCTGTCTTCCAGTATTAATCGAAAACCAGCAATCGTATTTGTCGCAAAAGCAGCTTCTTTTTCCTGTAATGAAGAAATATTTTCAGAGATGGTATTTACAGAAGATTGGAATGTTTTTTCTTTATCAGCAATCTTTTTTTCTATCGCATCAAGTTGTGTAGTATTTCCAGCTGATGATAACAACGAATACTGTTTATCAAGTTCATTTAAACCCGTCATCGTTTCTGTAAGTGCATCAAGCCCGGCAATGACAGCATTGTTTTTAAAATCACCCGTTGATTGCATGTATGCAACCTGTGAAACAGGCACTGCATCTTTATTCCAGATAAATGAAATTAAAAATGCAGCCATAATTGTAGTTGCAATAAAAGCAAGAGCGAAAGCAATGATCTTTTTGCTATTATTATTATAAGCTTTCATGTTGAACTGATTTTATGCTGTGTTAATTTAGCCGCCTGGCAATGATTATGTCTCCTTGTTTAATTCCGTTATTACTGATTGTCTCATACGGATCAAGCATTTTATTCCCCATAAATCTCCTGACTGAAAAATTCCAGGAAAACGCTTCTTTATTTTTATTCAACAGTTCTAGTTGTACACGTTCAGCCGTTTTATCAATAAGAAAACCCTGGAACATATCTGCTATTTTCATACGGCCCGGGGCAGTAAGCGAAAATACTTTTTCCTGTTTATCATCTGCATCTAAATTTAATTTCAGGTTTAACTGTACACTATTCAGAAACAATGAAACCTTTTGTGCAGGAGCGTGGTTACTTTTTGTAATTACCAATGATTTATAAGTTGAGGCGATGGTCATTTCATTTAGATAATTCCAGGAACATTTCATGGCTGTTGGTAATAAAAATCCAATGGCGCCTGTAGTAGCCCAGGAGGCAGATGTTAATGCAAAGAAATTAAAAAAGAAGGCACAGGCAACGAGAATACAGGCCGCTATCAATAACGTATAAACGAAATTAGAAAGCTTCCTTGTTCCATACAATTCATCTATCCATTTTGGAAAAATAAAAATATGACTGATCCCGATTAATAAGACGACAGCAGTGAAAAATGCCTTTCTTCCAATGCCCGGTGCTGTTTGTTTTATTCCGTTGCCAAACAATAATCCGGCTATTGCAATTGCGGTAATAAAAGCCAAACAATAAAGCATCGTTCTTCTTAATGGCAGCGGTAACTTCCACATCCTTGTTATTTTAATTTCCCCTTGACTTTGGTATGGGGCTGAACTGATATTCATCTTCATTATTTTAGTTGATATGCTAAACCTATTTGTAACCCGAGATAGGTGATAGGAATTCTTTGTATAATTGTTTGCGATGGCATATCCGGGTTGACATTGGATGCATCTGTAGAAAAGGAGCGCACAAAATCCAGCTCACGTACATTTTTGGATAAACTGTTTTCCAAATGGGTGCCATCTACAATATAATCTGTAAGTGTTCTTTTTTGAATAACAAAAACGATGTGTGAGAATTGCAATTCAGCAAACAGGCGTAGCTTATTGCTAAGTTTGGTTTGTACACCTACAGCGCCCATAAATCCATAAGCTGGATTCCTGATGCCCCATTCATAGTTTTTTGAAACGGTGCTGGCAGAATCATGGTAGAAACCTTGCCAGCCTTCTTGTGTTTTATAATTGGTAACGTCTTTCTGAAGGCTGTTGGGCCTGAAAGTAATAATGGCGCCAATCTTATTATACAAAAACCATTTTGGTTTTGAAATGGCTTTAAATGTAATGGATGGCGTTAAGCTAAGTAAAGTTGCATCATAGGAAATGACATTGTGTTCACCATAGCTATATTCATCGAACATACCCGGTACTGTTGTAATATTTGTTTGATGAAAACTGGAATCCCTTACTTTTTTTATAGTACTGTTGAAGTAATCAAAATCAAGTCCTATATTAATGAAGTCATTCAGGATATAAGAAACACCGAAACCGAATTTAATCCCGTCACCCAGGCCCTTGGTAGGGTTGCTATAATTGATAATTTTCGAAGCGCCATTTGTACCATTCTGCGTTACCGTTATATTACTTACATCATCAGGATAAAATTTAAATGTGGATCCAAGCCCCATAGAATAGCCACTATGGATATTCAACATGAACCGTGGTTCTTTTAGAATATGTATAGCTGGAATTTTTTCAGGGTCCATAGAGTCCCCGGCCTGCTGGCTAAAAGCTTTTACTCCCAGGATTAGAATAAAGCAGGCAATGCTGATCTTTTTCATAAAGTTTCTTTTGCTTTGGTATAGAAATAAATTTATAATTCAGTTTGATTTTCACACGATCTCAAATTATCACCCTAATCATTTTTCCATTACGAAAGTGAAGTGCCCAGCCGTTTTCCTTTCCTGCTGTTTTCATACGTGTAGCCGTAACCGTATCCATATCCATAATTGTGATTTCCGGTGCCTCTTGGAGCAATACTGTTAAAAACAATCCCCACATTAATAAGCCTGTGCATTTTATTGTCCTCGTCCATTCTTTCAAGAAATATTTTTGGGGTGTATTTATGCCTGATCACGTATAGTGTGGCATCACAAAATTTTGAAAGTATATAAGCATCTGTTACAGGTATCACAGGTGCAGTATCTACAACGATAAAATCGAAATCTTTTTCCAGTTGTTTTAATAATAGCTCTGTTCGCCCATTCATCAATAATTCTGTAGGGTTGTGCGGAAGCCTCCCTGTAGAAACCAGGAATAAATTTGGATCAAGATCCGTGGGATGTATGATAGACTCCAGGCTGCATTCATCCAGCAGAAAATCAGTAATGCCATCCCGTTGACTGATATTTAATTTATTATTGAGTGATGGATTGTTAAGGTCAAAATCAAGCAAGGCAACTTTTCTTCCGGTTAAAGCAAGCGTTAATGCAAGATTGGATGCAATAAAACTTTTTCCTTCACCTGAAATAGCCGAAGTAACCAATATTTTTTTTGGATGATCATGTACATCATTGTAATTTAAGGTCATGCGCAATCGCCTGAATTGTTCAGCGATGAATGTTTTCGTATCATCACTTATCACAATGGGATCACGGGAAACCCCGAAGCTGATTTCTCCGATTACCGGGAAACCGGTGGCAAGTTCAATCTGGTCTCTGAACATGACTTTGTTGCTCAGTGATTCTTTTACTATAACAATACACGTTCCCGCTAAAATGGCCATTACACAAGCGCCAAATAAAATCAAGGGTATTTTGGGGCTTACCGGATCTTCTGAAAGGTCAGAACTGATTAATTTGGTTTCCGGTACAATGGACTGTTGCGACAGGGCTGTCTCTTCTTTCTTTTGTAACAGGAAGCTATAGACGCCACTCTTAATATTTTGTTCTCTGTCCATGTCAACCAGTTGCCTTTCTGTTTTAGGAAGTGTATTCAATAAAGAAGCGTAGGAATTATTGGTAGCATAAACATTCTTCCTGCTCACCTGTAAATTAGCCCGTTGATTTTTTATAAGCTCGGCAATATCTGGTTTTATTTTTTCTATTTTATTCTTTAAGGGTAAAACGATCGGGTTGTTTTCGCCAGCTGATTTTTTCAATGCTTCATATTCTACCTGTGCATTGTATAATTTCTCTACCATTTGCGATAATTGCGGGTCACCGACCCCCACTACCGAAGGAACACTTCCTGTTGCATTGTTGTTGGAAGAAATATAGCTATCCACTTCGTTCAATATTGAAAGTCCCATATTGATATCGCTCATCTTTTGATCATTGCTGCTTACATTTTCAAGAAAGAGCCTTCCCTGTGTGCTGATATCAAATGCACCATTACGGGAAGAGAATTGTTGTTTTCTTTGTTCAATATCATGCAATTCTTTTTCTACAACAGCAATACGTTGATCAATAAACGCCAGTGTATTGGTAGCAAGAATATTTTTATCTGTTTTACCTGCGTTGGTATAAGCATCAATGAGGCTGTTCACAAAATCTTCGGCCCGTTGCGGATTTTCATCTTTATAAGTAACTTTTATTAAAGAAGATAATTTGGTGGTGGGAACTGCCTTCAGCCTATCATTTATGTCATGTGCCAGCGACCTTATATTTTCCAGTGAAAATAGAAAACTGTTATTACCCGCTGGTGCCCTGTAACCGGGATTAATGGTAAATCTTAATTTACCAAAAGAAGTATTCTGCCATTGGCCAAAGCTGTAAACATGCCCTTCCATGGACAGCGTATTTGCCAACGCATCAAAAGTAAAAGGTATTTTCCCCAATCCGGCTAACTGTTCCGGCTGGCCGCATTCAATAATAACAGGTGCATCGTTGTACAATAATTTATCCCTGAAAGTATTTTTTTTATAAACGGGTGCATACAAATGAAGTTTATTGATAGCCTGTGATATCAAAGGCATGGAAGTAACAACATCTGTTTCATTGTCTATGATCTTTTTTGATTGAAGCATATCAAGATCCTCAATGGCTTTAGCGTTTTCTGAACCACGTTTTTTATCCTGAACCAAAATGGTAGCTGAAGCCTCGTAGAGTGGGGCAGTGCGTAAAAGATATATAAAGCAACATAAAAAGGCAGTCAATAAAAGCAATAGGTACATTTGCCAGTATGGGGCGAACCGGTAAATACTTTTTATTAATAAATTCTGTTGCAGGTCGCTATTGACCGGTTGTTTTTGGGGCATAGCACGCCAGTTTAATAAGATCCAGAAATATTTTATACACAAGCGAACATTAGCATATGTATTTGCTGCAAACATGTGTCAACGTGTAAAATATAATTTGTCCAGGCAAATAGATAAAAACACGTGTACTATGGTAAGGGAAAAGCGATTTGAATTCCGGGGATGATGGATGCTACCATTGTTTACGAAATATTTACAAGAATGGATTTGGATTTGTATAAATGAGTATCCCGCAGAAGCACGATATATAGCGAAATATTAATGTCTAAATGGTATTACTTTCCTGGCTACTGTCCCTGGCAGCTCCTGTACTATGTCAGAACCTTTGATTAATGTGATTAAATGATTTTACGATGGGCATTTATTTTTAATCCTCCTTCAAATCCGTCAAAAGCCAATTATCAAATTAGATAGCCAAATGTTCCGCTCTCAACCTTTCCATAATCTCCTCATAAAGCCCCACACGATCCTGTTCATACGATTTTGCACTGGAGGCACATTCTGATGCTTCGGGATTGTGTTTTGACATCCAGTGCATCAGTTCAATGATTACCGGAACGAGTTGAATCCCTTTTTCTGTAAGATAATAAAGACTGCGCCTGCTATCGGCTGGGTCCAGTTGTTTGCGAATGATCTTATTTTCTTCAAGATGGGTAAGCCTGGAGGCTAATATATTGGTGGCTATTTTTTCTTCGCAGGATTGAAGCTCACCATAAGAGCGTTTGCCTGTGAACATCAGGTCACGAAGTATGATCAATGACCATTTATCCCCCACAGTATCCAGGGCCATGCTGATGGCACAATCAGAACGTTTTGCTAATACTGGAATATTTTTTTTCATAATTCGCTTGCAATTTGAAAGTAATCCCTAATTTTACACTTGCAATTTGCAAGTAAAATTAGTGCTTTTTTATAAAATAACCATTTTCTCCAATAGTAAAGGAAGCTATAGGAACTTAACCAACTCAAAAATAAAATAAATGAATCAAAAACATCCACGGCTATTCAGCCCTTACAAACTGGGCAACATCGAATTGGCAAACCGCATTGTAATGGCACCCATGACACGCAGCAGGGCCATCGGCAATATTCCAAATGATCTTATCGCAACTTATTATGGCCAGCGTGCCACAGCAGGTTTAATCATTACAGAAGGTACATCACCTTCACCCAATGGATTGGGTTATTCACGCATACCTGGCTTATTTAACGACGACCAGGTAAAGGGATGGAAACTGGTAACAGATGAAGTACACGCAAAAGGGGGGAAGATCTTCGTGCAACTTATGCATACGGGAAGGATCACGCATACGCTTAATTTACCCGAAGGTGGAAAAGTAATTGCACCATCAGCCATTGCTGCAACAAACACCCAAATGTGGACGGATAGCCAGGGCATGCAACCCTTACCCGTACCCGAAGCAATAGCAACAGGAGATATTCCATCGATCATAGCCGAATTTGTACACAGTGCCCAAAAGGCAATTGAAGCTGGCTTTGATGGTGTTGAACTGCATAGCGCCAACGGCTACCTGCTGGAACAATTTTTAAACCCGGCTTCTAACCAACGCACTGATGCCTATGGAGGCAGTGCAGAAAACCGCAACAAATTTGTACTTGAAGTAGCACAAGCAGTTGTAAATGCCATTGGAAAAGATAGGGTAGGTATTCGTCTTTCACCATTTGGAGCCGCAGGTGAAATGGTATCCGATAATAATACAGAATCACAATATGCGAGCCTTGCTACAGGCCTTAAAGAAATAGGAGTCGTGTACGTACACATGGTAAATCATGCCGACCTGGGTGCGCCGCCAGTACCCGTATCTGTTGAACAGGCAGTGCGTAAAGCATTTGGCAGCACCATTATCATTTCTGGTGGCTATAATGCAGATAAGGCAGAAGCCGACCTGCTGGCAGATGAAGGTGAACTTGTTGCATTTGGCCGTCCATTCATCAACAACCCCGACCTGGTGAATCGTTTTGCACAAGGATTGCCTCTTAGCGATGCATTGGATACAACTACTTTTTATACTCCGGGTGAAAAAGGTTATACCGATTACCCCGTTGCTATAAATGATAATGTGCCTGCTTAAATAAAGCGAATCGATCAACCATAAAAAAGGCACATCTCAACCATGTGCCTTTTCTATTAACAACGAATTTTAACCCCGACCTCTGAAACCTTTTAAGCTTTTAAACCTTTTAAACCTTTGGAACCCTTGTTGTAATACAAGCATTAAAAACACCAGATACAATGACAATACCGGTTAACCTTAAACGATTTATAGATGCACAGGAGCAAACATTCCTGCAAGCACTGGCAGAAATAAAAAATGGTCATAAACAAACACACTGGATGTGGTATATTTTTCCCCAGCTTGCGGGGCTTGGCAAAAGCCTTACATCCGTTCAATATTCAATAAAAAATCTAGGAGAAGCACAGCAATATATTCAGCACCCCATACTCGGTGTGCGCCTGATTGAAATATCACATGCCTTGCTTGAACTGCAAAATACAAGTACACGAGCTATTTTCGGGAGCCCGGACGATGTCAAACTTCAATCATCCATGACGCTGTTCAGTTGCGTGCAGGAACCCGACTCCGTTTTCCAGGCCGTACTTGACAAATACTTTAATGGCAAACAGGATTTACAAACGATTTGGTTATTGGGGAAGGAGATGGCGTGAGAAGGATTTTAGAATTAAGAATTATGAATTTTATAAGAACCCGAGAGACCTTGTGACTTTGTATTTGATGTTTTTAAAACTTACCATTTATCTAGTATGGGCGTTAAATAAAAGGGTTTCTGATATTTATTAAATTGAAGAAGAGTGATATCATACATTTAAAATCAGGTTGTTGTAAAAATTAAAGAACTTGTTATTAATAACTTTTGCTCCCGTGGTCGGTGTCCTCACCGACCACACTAATGTCTGAACCGTTGATTGGTTAGATTTAAGTGATTTTATGATGGTCTATTATTTCCCAAACACCAAACACCAAACTCACAACTCCGACTTAATCACCACCTCATACACATCCGTCCTGTTCCTCAAAATAGCATCCGTATAAAACCCACCCGGTTCACTGATGTCTTCCAGCAAATGAAAACTTTCACAGCCCCGGCTTAATCCCTCAAATACCAACGTAAAGCCGGCATACGAATTACCGATAGGGAAGAGTGTCCAATCCGGCGCAATGGAAATATTAAATTCCTTGATGAGTTTGCGCCTGCTGCCATCATCTTCAATGAGAAAGGTGCTGGGCCAGATCCGCAGCATGGTATCTTCTGTTGAGTAAAGCCTGCAATGAACGATCGTACATTTTTCGGTTTCATGTTGTACCAATTCTTTAAGGGCTGCGTCTATTTCAACCTGTGGTTTTGCGATCGTGATCATATATCATCTTAATTATAAAGTACCCCTAAAATTACTGCTGAATGAGCATGATTCAAAATCAATAAAATCTTTAAGGGGAATGTGTGAGAAGAGAATTATGATTTATTTAATTGTAGGTATATTTCATAATTAATTTAAAATCAATTATATAAATCATTTATAGATTAAGCACCTTGCTTTTTCGTGTCAAAAGGGCAGTATTAAATTATTCTAATATTAATAAGCTGAATATCATTATTTTATTGATGATATCTTTATTTTTATATAATACTATAAAAGAAAGGGGGCGCACAACTTTGAAAAATGTAAGTTATGGTATAAAATATCCTTATATATAAAAAGGTAGCTACTTCCAGAACATAAATTATCAATTGTCAATTATACATTGTCAATTGAATTAAAGTATCCACTGCCCATTCCCCTCCATCAATAAATACTCCGAAACCGCCAGCGAATATGCCGAACAATTACTCGCCGCCACCCTTCCATACAGCTCTTTCAATACCGGATCGCTCACAATATCTCTTGCATAAAGAACTGCTGCCGCAAATCGTATCCTGGCCGCAGCCTGTTTTTGAAAAGCTATTTTTTGATATACGCAAGGGGTGTTGCGCATAGGGTTGTTATCGTACGGGTTGTAGTTATTTAGGTCGCCGGTGTTTCCCGCTAAAGCTTTTTCACTGGGACCAGGTCCGTCTTTCATCTTTATTTGTTTAGAATTTTACTTATAATGTATGGCTGAATGAATGTAGCCAGCATTATATAAACGTAAATGCTAAGCCGGATCATATCAATGTGCTGTTAAAATACTGAACGAAAATAAAGATAGAATGAGTCGTGTATGCTCAATAACCATCTTTTAGAAGTGACGGCTTTTTGATTTGTTTTTGCGTTAGATGAGGTGAGTAAGGTTTTTTTACCCATGGTCGGTGTCCTCACCATAAGTGTTCGGAAGTATTTTTCCCGTGGTCGGTGTCCTCACCGGCCATATCCTTATCCCATGGTCTGTGTCCACACCGACCATATTCATTCCTTTGGTTCAATAAAATATTTGTTACCCATTTATACGCTTACCCTGCAAGATATTTTCTTAAAAATTCAGCGAACTTATTAGGCCTGTGATAAATAGTGTTATTTTTTAATTGTTCAATCACACGATGCAGATAATCATGCGTATAACTTGTCACCATTTTTGCTGCAAGTTCGGGGTAACAAGATTCATCTTCTTCATTGCGTCCGCTATCAAAATTCCAACTATAGTAATCATCTCTTTTAATGATTTCACCAAGCAATAATGTCTTATCCGTTAAAGCCATAGGTTCAAAATAATCCAGTATCATTTTATAGGGAGTATCCGCATCAATATAACCGATCATTTTTTTATAATTCTTCTCATGATCGGCAAGCTTAAAAATAAATTGCATGGCAGCCAGGTTTGTTCGGGATGCCTGCCTCGCCCTTGACAGCATCTTTGTCCTGAATTTCTTTTGCTCCTCGTCATTTTTCAGCTGGCTCATTATAAAGAGAAAATCATCCAGATCAAAAGAATAGGGAAACAGCGCCTGAAGTATTTTGGCAAGGTTAACCTTGTCATCCTGTAAAATATAGATCTTCTTTAAAAGCTGTAGGTAAGGTACATTATACTCCTCCCTCACATTGTGCAGTATCAGGCTTTCGCAATGCTTAACAGCAATTGGATAATAACGCTGTTCTATCAGCGATTCAATCAATGATACATTGAAGGCATTGCTATAAACAATTGGTATAATATCGGAGTGATATTTATCGAATAACCCGTTCTCCTTTACCATTTCAAAAAAAGCTTTCGTGAAATCGGGACTGTTGAAGCTGTCCTTTGAAGCATGTTTTTTATAAGCCGCACCAAGTAGTTCCAGGAGTTTAAGTCTTCTCTCTTTTGTTGAAACGGCTACAATATCCCGTACGTGATATACATATTGTAACCTTATTATTTCATAATTGTCGCTGATGGTATCAATGAAATAATTTACAGCAGCCAGCCAGCTTTCTTCATGAATAATTTCATGCACAGCCGCAACCGTCTTCTCCAAAAGGCTTTTCATATAACCCGGGATGCGAACACTATTGATGTGAAGAGAATCATGAAATGAAAAACAGGTTTCCAGCAATTCATGAAAAATTAAAAAAGCATCTTTATCTGCAGCATTGGCCATGTAATACTTTACAATAGGCGCATGAATATCTGTCCACATGCTGATCAGCTTCTTAATCTGGGTAAGATCAACCTGCTTCTTGTTCTTTACAATTGATTTAGCGGCTTCTTCTGAAAGGCTTTTTACTTTGGCAGGCGTGTAATCATTTTCCGTCATGGAAAAGCGATGTGTGAATGAAAAAGCCACATCTTTATTTTTCAACAGCAATTCGTACAGCCATTCTTTCAATGCCGTTTGATCAGTCGCTTCAATCAACGATTCTATTTTTTTAGCCTCGCTACTAACTTTTTCCTTTACTTGTTTTTTGGGTTTCCTGCTTATGATATGGATCAGTAGTGCCGTTACATGTTTACAGATTACTGCCCTGCTGACGCAATCGCAAGTGTATGATTCTATGACACCTGTGATGTTTGTTTGAAGCGAAACATCATAACTCTTATCCAGTTCATCCACATATGCAACGAAAGAACCTTTCTCCGTTTCATCACATTCACGCACCGTTAATTTACCGGCTTTTTTAAGCAGGTTCTTAGGCAATTGAGTATTAAAATTTGAAAGGGATAATTCCATGATTGCAAATCAACATCTTTATGATAAGGGCAAAGCTACGGGCATTTATACATTCTATAACCCCGGAAAAAGCCATAATTTTCTGAGCGCATAACGCTAAACTTATAACATGATCGTTCCAGGCTTAACAGGTTTATATACCTAACAGGTTTTCAAAACCTGTTAGGTATGCTCAATCCTGATAACCAGCATCCCCCAACCAGTGTCAACCCCACCTTCGGTATTCAGCAAATAAAAAGAGACGCCGGTTGCCTCCTTTTTTAGCAAATTGACATCGTACACCAACATTAAAGAAAGCGATTATGGGCGCTAACCAGCATCTTCCAGGTTGCGGAGTTTGAATACTTCTTTTGTGATCAGCCGGCAGTTGCAGCCAAGTTTTTCCAGCGAACAGCTGATCAGTTGAAGATTAAGGGGTAGGGTGCCTACCGTTTCCAGCAACTCCATCGTCAGCATGGAACTTTCGCTCATATCTTTATTACCTTCCAGTTGTTTAAAAAGAGCGTAAGCAGCTTCCCGGTTATTACCGATATAAAATTTGCCGATGCTGTCGAAGCCATCGGGAGTTTTAATATTAATGCCGATGTAGAATGTAGTTTCGTTCATAAAAATGGATCAGCAAGGTTAATGCCAGTGCGATGGCGGGAAATTTTGGCAGTGCGGTTGTGAATTTAAATATACAATATGGTTGCATGCTTTAGTATTTTGAAATTTTGTCGCATTTTTTCTTTTTGGCCTGCAAACCCTTAAAATAAAATAAAGGATCAATATTTTACTAAGAATTTTAAAAGTATTAAAAGCAACACAGTGACGATTACTATTAAATATATAATAGGGTTAGTCCCTTTTCGTTTTTCTCTTTCGTCTTGCTGTTGTCCTCTTCTTGTTGTCATTTATTTTATTTTGTCCCACTGGGTTTTATATTCATCGAATTTTATTTCAGCATTTTTATATCTTTTTGACCGGGCCTGTTGGTATCACCATAACTATTCGGAAGTTTTTTAATACTTTAAAATATTGATTAGCCCCGATGATAGATCCGTGTATCTATTATATTTGGTGGAGAATAAAATTTTTCGAAAAGTTATGCTGATATCAGCAGCCAGAATACCTTTCCCTTCCTGTCATCTTAATATTAAAAAAAGCAATGCTAATATTTAAACCTCAATCAGGGATAAAGCTTATTATATTGATTACACTCTTTGTCTTTGAAAAATAACAATCCTTCCCCGGAAAGGATCAATTCTGCACCCAATGTTTTATTGTCTGCTACTTTAATTTCAATGTTATTCTTTTCCATAACTGCTTTT
Organism: Ferruginibacter sp.; assembly: GCA_039934735.1. GTDB lineage: Bacteria > Bacteroidota > Bacteroidia > Chitinophagales > Chitinophagaceae > Ferruginibacter. The sequence goes on from JBDTLP010000029.1 coordinate 14,221, forward strand.
ACATTAGGGTGAATGTGCATCAACTGGCTGAGTAGGTTCCGATAAGAAGCTGAACTCGCAACGATACAATGAATGCCCACCTGTTTTCCCATTAACAGGATCTGCATAAAATCAACATCAACATTTCTTTTGCGGCTCACTATGACCAGGTCAAGTATATTATCTGAAAAAAAGATGAGCGGCGTAAACCCTAATTCAGCCGTTCGTTTTTCCCCGGCTAGTCTCATTCTTTTTTTAAACGTCGTAATCATGGTGCGCATGAAAAGCAGGTGACTGTCCGTATTCAGGTTTTCTTCCTGCTTATTGGTAATAAATTTCCTGAACCAATATTGTGCCGGAACCAGGTCCATCATCGTTTCAGCATGATGATTGTTTACGGCCATGGCTATCCGCAGTTTATTTCCCGGCTCATACGTCACCAGTTGATGGCACAGGCTACTCATCAATGTTGTAAAATCAGCATCCTCGCTGAATGAAATAAAAAGATGGGGGAGTGTTGCAAGGTCAACCCTGAAAGGTTCATTGGAACTGGAATGGCCAAGGATTAGGGGAAGCTGCATACATTGTAAAAATAAAATACAAATGGCATTATTGGATGGCAATATTTTTATGCGTTACTAATAAATGAAAACAAATGTCATTGTACTTGCAAGCTAAGATATCCCCCGTTCAATAGTATTAGCACGAATCAGGACTTGTTCATTATCCACTGTCAATTGAATTATAGTATCCATTGCCTACGATCAACAAAATACTCCGAAACTGCCAGTGAATACGCCGAACAATTATTCGCCGCCATTCTTCCATACAGCTCTTTCAATATGTCAAATTTCTAAACGAACAAAAATGAAAGACTGATCTGGTCTCAGTGAAAAAGCTTTAGTGTGAAATACCGGCGACCTTAATTATCACAATCCGTACCATAACGACCCTATGCCTAATACATCCTGCGTGTATCAAAAAATAGCCAATCAAAAACAGGCTGCTGACAGGCTAAGATTTGCAGCGGTGGTTCTTTATGCAAGAGATATTATGAGCGACCCGGTTAATAAAAATCAGTAAATCGCTTTTTATTAAAACGGTATAAAGACGTTAAAAAATACGGGGAAAACACCCTTTTATATTTTCGGGAGCTGTCACAACTTAGATCTTGAATTTTGAGGATAATATTTAACTAAATTTTTTTATTAATAAAATTAATTATCATGAGTAAATTAAAAAAGTCAACAAAAAAAATTGCAATCAGCAAACAAAAACCTTCTGGAAAAAACAAGTCTTCGGGCATTCGTAATTTATCCCTTGAGAAAAAGATCAGTGCCAAAGAAGCTGCGCCTAATTTTACATTTTCGTTTCAAAGAATAGGCGTAACTGTACTCAGTTTACATGTAGAATCATTTCAGCAAAGCATGCCGCCTGATGCTGGAATTTTTTTTGTTCCTATTTTAGATCCAAGCGATGAACCCGAGATAAGGGTTACCGTTATAGCCCGCCAGGACTCGCCTGGGGGAAGCGGTTCATTAAGCTTAAAATTTAATGGTAAAGATGTATACAGCCCCTCCCGCGATTTCGATTTTAAAGGGGGTATGGGAGGAATTACTGAACTCATAAAATTACCAAAATGAAAAAGATTATATTATTATCATTGACATTACTGCTTATCAGCAATGCAACTGTACAGGCCCAATTTATGACTCAAAGTGCAGAAGGCAAAAGTTCAATACCATTGCCATTAAACGGAATAGGCGTCGGCGTAGATATTGGCAAAACGGAAGTAGCTATTGGATTGAATAATTATGAAAAAATACTGCGCAGCGCAGATAAAAAGTTTAAAAATAATTTCCTGCTTGGATTTAATCTCTCGGCAAAAAGTTCAGATGGATTGGCAAATTTGTTTTCGGGAGGAGATATTGTGCCCGAAGGAAATTTCCTGGGCTTTTTGGGATATTCAATTTCAAATAATACTAAGATTGTAGAGGCATACATCAAATCGGGATTAGAAAAGTCGCTGAATGTTGAATCTGATCAGGAAAAGGAATTGTTTTCAGATTACAAATCTGCATTAATAAAGTCTTTGAAATCGAATATCGGTTTGATAAAAAATGAATCCTTAAGGCAAAAAGCAAAAAAGGATCTGACAACAGTAATTAAAACTGAAACTGATTTTAAAAACCTGAATGACGCTATAAACGCTTATGGAAAGGATAATGAAAATTTAAAGGGATTTGCAAAAGAGATGAAAGAGAAGGTGGAGATTAATACGGTTATTTATACTGCAAGGTTTAAAAAAATAAGAGAGGAAACAACTTTAGTCGCGACAAAAGAATACAATGATTTTATCAAAAAAGCGTGGCCTCTAAGAATTACCCCTTTTGTAATCGGCGGTATTAATGCAAGAAATTTTACACGATATATAAAACTGGATCAGGATAACCTTGCCAAATCTTTCCAGGATACTTTATACCGGGAGGAACATTTGGATTAGGTTTAAACATCCAGGTAAAGAACTATTGGCTCGGCATAACCTATAATTATTTGGATGGTGATAATTTCATAAACCTAAAGAGTAAAGAATATACCATCAGGACAACGGATATATCTTCAAATCAATCCCTTGTCAGCGAGAAAAAGATTACCGGATATGGCGGAAAATATTCAAAAGTGGAAACCAATCAACTGAATATTGATATTGTTGCTGATTATAGGCTCTCAGACTCGTCACGGATTTTAGTGAACCCCTATTTAAGAAGTTCTTTATTTTCAAGAGATACAGCTTTCCTGAAAAACTATACGAATGTAGGTTTAGGCTTATATTTTGTCGGAAAGAAAAGTAAATTTTTGGGTGGGCTATATCTTGAATTGCCTGACATAAATAATAATATCGAGAAAGCAAAACCAGCTTCAGAAATCGATATCAGGCCTCCTCTTAAGAAACTTACTTTTGGCATAGTTACTAAATTCAGTATTTCTTCTCTTTTATCATGGGCGAACCGCCCGGCCAAACCTGATTAGACAGCCCATTTAATATAATATCAGAGCGGTCTCGTTTGTGCGGGACCGCTTTTTTTGTGAAACAGTTTATTTTGTGGTATTGTCTTCGAGAGTTTTGATTGTTTAAATTATTAAGACAACTTTTTATAAGTGGAATTGAATGAGCGTATTGTCTTTAATGTAATTTAGTTAGCTCTCTTATATTTGTTGCTTTTTCCTAAACCGAGGGTTATGAAGATATAATGCAAGTCCTCTTTTTCTCAGTTTAATAAAAAGGTCTTTCAGGGTGCGGAAATGTGCCCAATGCCTGAAAATAAAGATTTGTCCTGGGTTCTATTTTTTGAAAATAAAGGCAAAAATCACTGAACCAATATGTATCATCAATAGACTTTTATGTCCTATGTAGCAGGATGCCAATTTTTTATACTTTATTTTGGAAATGGATACAATGTCTGGTCTGCCCGGACGTGTAGATCTTTTGTTTACCAAAATATAAAAACGGTCCCGTTTATACGGGACCGTTAGGTTTATGCATATCTTTTGGGAATATGGCTTTTAGTATAGCTTTTTTTAATAGCCTTGTGATCCCTGCCATGTATTTCAAACTTACTTTATTCCAACTGAACGATCCTGTTCTATACTTATCCCATGCGATTGATATTTATTCTGCAATTCTTCGATAGAAGAATCTGTATTTCCACTCAGGTATCCCAGCATCGATGATACATGGTTAACTTCAATGCCATCAGTGTGGAGAATCTTAGCAATATCTTCTATACTGGACGATTTGTTTTTTTTAGTATCAAGGCTGGCAATAAATTTTATTTTTTTATTTCGGGAGTTTTTCATGCCTTTTTTTTCTTAAAATTACAAAAAAAACCGGTTATTGTGCCTGGGCAAGTCCCGCACCCACATCAGCGGATTCAAGATCCAGGCGCAGCGCATGCTGGGTAAGCTTCATCCAGATATGGGCCGCAGATTCGCCAGGATTTGCTTCGCATAACAATGCTGCCAGACCAGCAACAAATGGCGTTGCCATAGAAGTACCTGAAATAGTATTATGCTTCTTTCCTTTCCAACTGCTGAATATATCAACACCCGGTGCAGCTATATCTACCTGCCCACCATTGGGATTTATACCACCGCATGAAAAATCAGCAATCCTCATATTGCTGTCAATGGCTGCAACTGAAAATATGGACGGGCAATTAGCAGGGTGTCCCACAGGACTCACAAGGCCAAAACTACGCTGGCTTTCATTTCCTGCCGCTGCGATGATAATGCAATCTTTATCCAGTGCAATTTTTGCAGCATTTTCATAAGCGGGTGAAAATGTTTCTCCGGCACCCACTGCAGATCCCAATGACATCGAGATAACCCTGCACTTGTTTAGTAGCGCCCACTCTATACCAGCGAGGATTCCAGAGTCATCCCCACTGCCGGAATTGGAAAGCACCTTACCTACAAATAGATTTGCCCCACTTGCAACACCATAACGTTGATTTGTTTTCTTATCAATGGCTCCAACTGCAATTCCGCAGCAATGGGTGCCATGGCCATTTTTGTCCTCCACTGCCTGACTTTTTATGAATGATTGACTTTGGATCGTTAACCTTGAAAAGTCAGGGTGTTTTAAATTTAATCCAGTATCAAGAACTGCAATATTTATTCCTTTGCCAGTGAATGCTGAAGCGAGTACTTTGATAGCCTGCACACCCCATGTAGCAATATCATTATCAGTAAAACTTTGCAGCACTGGGTGCTTAATAGTTTTTGTTTTTTTTGCCAGTGGGAGTGCATAAACAAAGCGTTCAGGTTCAACCTGGATCGCATTGTTATTGTCAATACCTTTTTCAGTCATAAAATTTACCTGGTCATCGTTACCACCGTTCACGATAGCAATTTTAAGGGTATCAAAATAAATACCATCCCCCTGGGAAAATGCCTGCTGGTAATCGGAAGTGCCGGACGCGAAATCCCTGATACTCGCCATTTTAAGAGAAGCTTTTTTGGTCAGACTTTTCATGGAAGCCATCGGTGCATCTTTATGCATTGTTATTATTTTCTTTCCAGTGAAACGTGGTCTGTCTGATAGGGTTGCAAACACATTTCCCTTTGAAGATGTAGTTGTTTTTTTTGTTGATTTGATTGCTGTTGCCATAAATAATGTGTTATTGGTTTGGATAGATTTTTAATTTAGAGTTGTATGTTAAGTATCTTAAAATCCATTTCCTGCTCTGCAAACGACTTTGTAGTTGATTCTGTACGCATCACTTCAATGCGTTTATAAAGCATATCTTTTTTTTCTTCAGATTGAAAAGGCAGGTTTACATTTTTGAGCATGAATTTTAACCCGGTTTCCTGTTGGATGAATTCTACTTTAACCTGGTACACAGAATCATATTTATAGTCCATAAAGAAATCTTCAGCATCTTTTGTAAGCATTTCTGTTTTTACATCCGATTTCTTAAAAGTTACTGTTCCGTCCTGCAATAACAATTGTTTATGACTCATCATAAACCCAACTGCATTAAGACCGTTCGCATTTGGATAATAAATGACCTTCCAGAATACGCAGGGAATCTTAATGAATTCGCCATTTATTTTTTCAATATAGTAGGGGTCTTTGTCAGAAAGCAAGGGGTCTGTTATTACATTTACTTTAAGGCCGTGTTTGACTGTCTCGGTTTTTAAGACATATTGTTCGAGACTGCGCCATAATCCTGAATTAACCCGCTCATGCTGGGGAGCACAATTAGTATAAAAAAATGTTTCATTGGCAGCTTTTTTACTTTCAGCTGCTTTACCCCATAATACTTCCTGGAAAGAGGTTAGGTGACCCTGCTCAAAATCATTCGGCCTCGTGCCCTTTGCTTTTATTGCATCATACAATTCTTTGCCCAATTGGAAATCGGGAGATACTAATTTATCATCCTTTACAAAATCACCACTTCGATCAATCGCTTTCCACGTTTTACCATCAATATTACTGGCAGAATAAAATGCGAGTTTTCTTTGTTTATTTAGCACAACACTATGATGGGCATAGTCTATAACATGGCCATTGCCACTAAGTAAAGGTGCTATTTTATTTTTAAGATCGCCTTCAATAGCAGGAAGGGTTATTGTATTTCCAGTAATAAATTCTTTGATGTATGGCATTGTATTCGTTTTGTTTTCTGTATGATAAATTTATTGTGGTGGATCTGGTACAGGTGGGGTTTTCAATATCAGCCTTTCAAGAAGTGGTACTAACGCAATTGAGAAAAACAGCAATACAGCTGCACCAACCCTGGGATTGATAACATTTTCGCCGATCCAACATTTCAATAGATTATTAGCATCTACATAAACATAGAGGCAAAAAGACAATGTAGCAATGACAGCATGGAATATTGCGGCTTTAATAGTCGATCCTCCAACAGGACTGGGATTGTCCTTTACAGAAAAATATTTCCATACTGGAGTTATGATTATTAGACTGATCACGATCCACTTGAATGTAATGATATCAGTTTTATCCATGTCTTTGCAATCAGATACTTTTACATTGGTTAAAATGGCCACGATAGACGTGTATATAGTGATGATCTCTGCCGGGATATATTTAATGATCCTGGTAAGAACATCATTCTGGTTGTTTACAGATAAAATACTGGGCATAATTATTTTTTTTAGATAAAATTATTTTTTACGTTGTCAGCGGTAGTGATCTTTCCGCCAGTTACAACTTCAGTAAATTCAGAGTGTAAGATTGTAATTGCGATTTGCTTTGTCAAGGGGGAAAAACCCCTTTTATTACAGTGTTTTAACGGTATATTTTGACCGGGGAGCCTAACTTAAGCAAAGAATGGTGATGATTATTGTCAAATAATTTTAATCCAAACTGGCTTATGGACTGATACTGCCTGTTTGCTTTTTCGCCTGGATGATTAAGAATGGGCATGACGATAAAATTGCATCTACCCGATACTGTTATAATGGCGTTATTTGCATTACACGACAATATCTCCATGTGACGCTTTTATCAATATCCAACCCTTACTACCTGAATCGGGTATAACTGGTGAGGGCTCAGCCTGAAATATATAGGCTGCGTCTAATATTTTCAAAAGCATAGTGAGGTCGTGAAACCAACCGCAATCATTTGTTAGACTTCCACCGTCGATCATTCCTCGCTAATTGCTAATGTCCCCATCCACAAATCCAATTCCTCCCACGCAACAGCCATCAACCCATACGCCGCAATATCCATACGCCCTCCCTCAACAACCTTCCTGTAATATTGCGCCGCCTCAAAGTAAAAATCTTCATCCAGTGCGGTTCCAAAATTCGGATTGTAAGCACACAGTAACCGGTAAATAATATCCACCAATTTCTCCGGCTCAGTTGTTTCAATACAACATTCAAATGGTTTTAATTTATAAGCTGACGGTACCGTATAGCTGAAGTCGGTACATATCCCGCTAAGAAGCTGAAAGGCATATGCGGCACAGGCAAATTCCATATTATTGATAAAATGAGGATCGGACTGCGAATTGTTTTTATGACGTGGGATGATCAGCTTATAACTGATTGCGGGATTTTTCATTATAAAAATATACAGGTCATGAAAATTATTTCCTTTAAAGGAAAGCAGGTTAATGGTAATCATAGAATTTAGTTTATATCAAGTAATAACAGTTAGGCATTACAGCTTCGGGAAGCAAAGAAAAATTTTCAGTTGTACTTAGTTCAGTAAGCGGCGTCGAAACTGGTTACTAAGGAAAACGGGAATCATGTTGGCGTGGAAATGTTTAGATCTATGAGGCATTCTTTTTTACCACACAGTTAAAATGAGTTTTTATATGGAGTTTCACGGAGTTTTTCATCAATTATTTATACTCCGTGAAACTCAAAATAAAAACTCTTTTAACTCCTGTGGTAAAAGAAATCCTACCTTTTCAATAGCTACTTTTCCTCTATGTCATCCAAAAAAGCTCGACCCATTTATGAGTGCCTAAACCTGGCAAACAATTTTAATTACAAAATTGATTGAATAAAATCAACTCACTCCCCCGGGTAACCCAGTGTATCAAATATGATCTCAAGCTGTGCAGTGGTGAAATAGTTTCCATGTAAAGGGCCGATCTCAGAAGCCATTGGCTTGAGCCATCCTGCCAGGGTCTTATAAGTAACACCATATAACTTTATAAGATCCTTCTTGCAGTATGCCCTCTTTAGCCTATGGTGGAAATTCGTTTGACCGGCCCCGGGTTTCATAGGTTGATTTTTTTCATAGTTATTCATAGGTAGTCTGTAGTTAATGGATTTCAAACGGGAAGATGTAACCCCGACAGCGGTAGCAAACCCTGTCGGCGGTTCTGCCATCGGTAAAAAAAAATACACTCCCTATTTTTTATAAATGACGTTTATAATTATCGTTTAACTGCTGTCGGGGTTTCCAACCGCCGACAGGGTTAAAGCTTTAAAACTTTTGTACTATTCTCAAAGAAGGCGAAACGTTCTTAAATAAATTATTGAAATAAAGGGCAGGCTCTATCCTTGTAGTTAAGTTACCTGCGCTGAAACTGCCTAATCCCAGGCGAAAACTACTTTTATCGTAGAGTGGGCCGTTCCTGCTGACCAGGTATGCAATGCTTATATTGGGATGAAGCTTAACCCAGTAACCGGTTTTTGTAAGCGGGATCACACTGTATGTGAAGCCGGCAAATACATTGATATGCGTTTTTGTTGTGGCAGCCACCTTGTTTTCAAAACTAAAAGCTGCTTCTATACTTATTCCAAATTCTCTTTTTATGAAATCACCCTTTTTAATAAAGACCGGTGTACAACTGATGGAAGGAATAAAATGATCCTTATAATTCTGCACTTCAACAGATTTTTTTATCATGAAGGGCGTGGAGTGGAGGATATAACCCTTAGCCGTGTTCGAAGTTATTTCCGGGTAGTCTTTTAACTGCATGCGTTCATCATCCCGATATGTCCATCTTTCCCTGTAATGCTGCTGTATGAGGGTAATCTTATCATTTAATCGTCCATCTTTATAAGAGAGAAGATCTTCCAGGTCATTCAGGTAGAAGGTTACGGAGAAAAAATATTTTCCATAATCAGCCTCTTTAAATTTCTTTGATCTGCGCAGCCATTCAGCCGGGATTTTACCATGAATGACAACGGTATCCTGCTCCATCTTCAATAAAGAGGGTGAACTATATATAAAAGCATAGTAATCATCGTGCGGAATATTTTTTCTCACGCGTAGTTTTTTAACGGTGGGGTCATCTGCATTGTAATCAAGCCTCAATGCCACAGTTCTCAATGGCAGGGAATCCTGTATCAGATACAGCTCGTTTAAAAATACTTTCAGAATAGAATCAATATTACTGATATAATCCATTACCTGCATGGAGGTGACGGAAACCTGCATCCGGTTTTTTCTTTCCAGTTCCACCGTAAATTCCCGGTTGAACTTTTCTGCCGGGATATCAAATATCGGGCTCTGATTGCTTTGGGCATAGGCATGCTTTGCCAGTGTGATACCTGATAGAAGGATCACGAGAAAGAGGATCTTTTTCATTTTTTAAATTTTGATGAGAAAAGCTTTAAGCTGTGAGCTATAAGCTGTAATCTTTTCTTTTTGGTTTGAATATTTTATTGTTATCAAAACTGTTGACAATTTGTGTTTGATGGTTCTCTATGATTTGTGCCTGTGAGTTAAACTTTCTGGATTACAATGGTTTTATTCATTCACAGACTTCGATTTAGACAATAAACTAATAGCTAATGTCTAATAGTTATCAGCTTTTCTTTTTTTTTGTTATCGAACTTTGGAAAGGTTTAATTTGATCGTTCTTTTGATTGTTACCTGGTGTAAAACTTTTTATCAAAATGATTCCATTCATTCACAGACTTCGATTTAGAGAATCAACTAATAGTTAACAGCTAATAGCTTACAGCTGATCGCTAATTGCTTTCCTCCGGAATGGTATTTTGGTTCGGGTGTCTTGCGCCCTTCTTATACGGTTGTTCTTTTGTAAAATCGATGCTGAATAACCGGATCAACTTTTTCACCGCCAGGCTTTGTATCGTAATATGCGCTGGAAGGGGCTCAGCATTATTGAGGTCGTTGATATGAACCTTCGGTAAAGGAGTAGGGTGCTGTGCCAGATCATCTGCAAGCGCCCCTGTATCCCGTACGTCCTTAAACAGGCTATCTCCCGGTAACGGCACCACGCTTTCTTTTTTTGTACCTGCTACTTGCAGGCTATCGGCCGGGACAGGGTATGCTTTTTTTATTCCAGGATTAGAGGATTTTACCGGAGTAATGAGGGCAGCTTTTATAGTATCAACCGTAACAGGAGCATGGTTATCCTGTTTAAGAACAGCAGGCGTTTTCACATACCCTGGCCTCACCGTTCTGTTATGAACAGGCATATTCAATAATATCACTACAAACAATATTACAGACGCTGCTGCCAACCAATACCAGCTTCGGTTTTTTCTTTTTGGAGCCTGGTCCAGGCGTTCCCTTATTTTTCTCCAGCTTTCTTCTTTACTGGTTCTCCTGTTAGGAATATCATCATATTCCCTTACCCGTGACGGCCACGTATAGCCGCTATTTTCATCGTTGATTTTCATCGTCTTTTTTTAAAATTGACAGGGATTGTTGCAGTAGCGCCCTTGCTCTTGTGAGTTGTGCCCTGGAAGCACTGGCAGTTATTCCCAGTAAACGACCTATCTCTTCATGCCGGCAGCCTTCCAATACGTTCAAATTAAAAACAGTTCTTGCCCCTACGGGTAATTTCCTTATCAGTGCATGTATTTCAGCTTCCGAAATTTTGTCAAGCACATCTTCTTCCAGCATCGCATCCGTTTCCATTGGTTCTGCGACGATATTGAACACTCTTTTTTTTCGTAGTTGAGTAATGCACTCATTCACCATAATAGAAGTGATAAATTTATATAACGCTCCGTCTGACTCATATTTGAAACTTTTTAGTGAACGGAAAAATTTATAAAATCCCTCCGACATTCTTTCTTCGGCGTCCGCTTCATGTTTTACATAGCGCATACAGAGTGATAAAAATTTATCTGATAACTGGTAGAACAATGCTTTTTCAGCAGCCTGGCTGCCTTTTTTTGCTTCGTATATCAGTTCCTGTAATTCCATGTAAGTTTTTTTATGAAAGCCCCCATATATATAAATGCGTGTTATGATAAAAACGCTTGAATGAAAATAAAATAATTTTTTTATTTGTTGTGGAGATGGCCTTTTTCGGGAAATAGGGATGCGGATAAGAATTAAAGATGCTAATTGTACAGGTCTCACCCCAACGCCTCTCCAAAAGGAGAGGGGCTAAATGCCATTCTAAATAAAACAGCTGCTTTCTTATACAGTTTCTTTCAATCTGACAGATGAAAATCTTTGTTCAGACCTTGTCATTCATCTACTTTAGCCAGATAAAGTTCCCACCCTCACGCTACCGGCTAACCTAAATTGTCAACTTGTCTTATATAAATCCTCAACGCTTTAAACGTCTTAAACCTTTAAAATCTTTGAAACCTGGAACAGCAGTAAACGACCTCACTCCAATCCTGTTCCCGAAATAATCGGGGTCTACTAAAAAGTCGTGGGGCCAGCGTCTGTTAAAAATCAACGTGATTTATTTATCCGGCTTCCCTTCAACCAAATAGATAAAACCTTTGTCCAATTTTACGCCTTGAGTTTTCTTATATAGTTTGCCCCTTACGCTCGCTAACGCCTAACCTAAATAACGCTTTTCATATTTCTTACCCATCCCCAAACGCATTAAACAGTATAAATGCCTTAAACCTTTTAAACCTCTTAAACCTCTTAAACCTCTTAAACCTTTTCAACCTGTATTTGTATCCATCTGTATCCATCTGTATCCATTTGTATCCAAAATTGATACCCTCTCTTTCCACCCACCGTAAGTTTGTTATCGCAACACAGCAATCATCAAAAAAATTAGCCCTGGAAGATAAATCTCAAAAAAATGATCATGAGAAAATTTACCTGGCTCACACACAGACCTGCTGTAATTAAAAAAATCCTCCATGCGTGACCAAAATAAAATCCAGGAAAAAAAGTCACGTAGTTGTGACAATAAAATAGAAAATAAAAAAAAGTCACAAGGTTGTGACAAAAAAATATGAAATAAAAAAAAGTCACGCCGGCGGTTAAGACAAAAAATATTTTTAATCAATAAACTATAACACAATGAAAAATGTAAATAAACCTGTCAATGCACTGGCATCCACAAGGGCCAGGCTTGGATTAACCCAGGATCAGATGGCTGAGCAACTCGGCATCTCCCACAGTATGGTAAAAATGATAGAAACTAATAAGCGCTTTTTATCCAGTGTTGCGCTGATCAGGCTGGCATCACTTGAGATCCGCCTGGCCGCCTTACCAGAAGCTGGTAAATCTGCCCTGCCCGCATGCGTAAAGGAATTGTATGATAATGCGGGTAAAGATTATGCGCAGCTAACGAAGTCGCATGAACTCAATTGTACTTACAAGGCCATGATCCTGGAGAACAAACTGGAAAAGATGCAGGCCGATCATGAAGAGTTGGTTTCCTGCCTGCACAGCATGGAAGCTATTTCAAAAACGCAGTATGATGAATCCAGCGATCCGCTTACATACAATTTGCTGCTGAACCGCACCAGGCTTTTACAAAAATTATCAAGGTGCAGCCCGCAGGAACAGGCGATTGCGAGAAACAGGATTGCTATGCTGTATGCAGAAGTTTCACTAAACAAGAGTATCTATCCCCGTTATGTACATACGAATGAAAAACCAACTATTTTTTAACCTTTAAAACAATCACACATGGACTACACAGTCTCACTGATCGTCAACCGGGCAGATTGCCAGGCGATGATCGACACGGCCAATGACGAAAAAGCGACCTTGGCCTATCGCAGCACAGGCCTGCAAAGGCAAAAGCAACAGGCCGGTACTACCTCGGTAAGCATTGATGCTGACCTGGCGGCCGCCGTGGCGGAAATATCGGCCTTAAATACCGTCCTCGGCGACCTTCCCGAAGGCGCTACTAAAGAAGAAACGAAGGTTAAGCTCACAAAGGCAGAATACAAAAAATTCCTGCTTGACCAGAGAAAGATCAGTTATGGTTCTTTGGCGCTGATAGAAAAGGAATACAATATTGCTGTGGCTGAGCAATCTGTCGCTGAAACTGATGCATTTATCCTGGCGTTAACCAACAGGATGAATGAACTGCCACCAGCGTAACCGGTTTTGAGTTAAGAGTTAAGAGTTGTGAATAGTGTTATGCATGAAGAAAGCTTATAACACCATCACAGATATCACAGTGTTAAGCAACGCTTCCGCATTTTCACCATTCACAACTCTTAACTCACAACTCTTAACTCACAACTCATCATTCACAACTCTCAACTCACAACCTGACCTCCCATGGAACTGCAACTAACCCGGACCTATTATCCCTCCGGCACAAACGGAATGCTCTTTTACCAAAGCAAGTTCATTTGTTTTACCATTGAATTGCCCTGGCTCAATAATGAGCATATGCATTCCTGCATTCCGGAAGGAAGATACCAGCTGTTCGTACGATACAGCCAGAAGTTCCACACGCATTTTTTGATAGGGGGTGTAAGTAACAGGGATCTCATACTTATCCATCCTGCCAACGATGCATTGAAAGAGCTGAAAGGTTGTATTGCGCCGGTGTTGTCACTGGCCGGTCCCGGAAAGGGTAGTCAATCGGTCATGGCTTTACAAAAGATTAAAGATCTTATCATAAGCCATGTTGAACGGATACCCGTTTTTATCACCATTAAATCAAATTAACATGAACATCATTGAAAGGATCCAGGCGCCCACGCCCCGCTTTTTTACAAAGCTTCGCAACATCAGCCTCTTCCTGGCTACGCTGGGTGCTTCCATACTCGCTGCCCCGGTGGCATTGCCCGCGGTCGTACTCAAGATCGCTGGCTATATCGCAATAGCGGGTGCGGCGGGCTCAGCGGTAAGCCAAACCGTAACGGCAACGGAACAAGCGCCACCCATAAAAGAAGAATACCATGGATCAGCCTTTGCTAAATAGCAATACCAAAACTGGAACGCTCTGCGGTACGATGCTCGTCTTGCTGTTTAAGCTGAACAGCGAAGACCTGGCCGTAAGCGCTGTACTTGCTGCCACAGGCGCTACCGTTAGTTTTCTTGTTTCTGTGTTATTGAAATATTTATGGGGGCGTATCCGCCGTAAATAAAGAGAGGCCGAAAGGCCTCTTTTTTTGGTGCACCTGTTGTTAAAACTATAATATTGGGAAAGATTTTTATTTGCGCCGATGATGGGAACGCGGATAACGCGGATGGAGCGGATGAACACGGATTTATTTTTTGTTCCAAAAAATTACAGATCAACTGTTAAGTTTATTATCAGTAATATGCTGCGCCAGCAGAATTTATCCGTGAAAATCCGCCACATCCGCGTTATCCGCGTTCCAATCATTTGTTGCCGATAAATTGCCTGTCTATAAAAAATCTTCCAAAGACAGCACCTGCCACTTTTATAGAAATAAAAACCTAATCAGTATATTAGTGTAAGATTTAATCAGCCAACTAACTGCCACATGAGTATATATCACAGGATATGCATCATCTTAATTGCTTTCTATTTTTTACCCTGCATTTCCCATGCTCAACAATCAACTTTACCCGTATTTGAAATAAAAACCGATACTGCGGCATTGCTGGAAATGGACAACCATTACTGGCAGGCTTTGCCGGATAAAGAAGGTTTGTTGACAATAGAACAAATAAAAAAATCGCCCTTAATAGAAAAGTTCGGTTTTGTAAACACTGTACAGACTGTAAAGCTAAATACACAATGGTTAAGGTTCCGCATCCGCAATGCCATGAACAAAACGGCAAACATTAGCCTAAGTTCAGAATCAGACAAATCGGATTTTTATACCATTGACTCAACAGGTGCCATGGTTCATTTTGTTTCAGGGGCTAATGCCAACTGGAACAGCAAAGCTGGTTTTAAAAAAGCAAACGCCGTTCCATTGGAGTTGCAACCCAACCAGGAATTATTGATCTATGAAAAACGTTTCGAATTAAATCCATTCATTATAAAACCTTCCTTACGTATAAGCATATACGAAACGGGCAAACTTGAGCGATCGGAGTTAAAAGATTATGAAACAAGGTATAGCCCGCAATCGGGTATTTACCGGGCGTTTCTTTCAGGTTTGTTCATGCTGGCAGCCATATTTAATTTTTTGATCTACAGGGAGAATAAAAGCAGGGTTTACCTGTACTTTTCATTGTTCCTGTTATGCATATCAATGCTGTACCAGCCTGCATTGCTTGACATTGCTTTCGTAAAGAGCTACTACTTATCAAATTTATTTGGTTCCCTTGAACTCCTGTGGGTCGTATTCTTTTTACTTTTTGTAAACCGTTACCTGGGAGTTTATAAAACACATCCTAAATGGAATGTATGGTTAGCCGGCAATTCTCTTTTATTTGTAGTTATGATCTTTTTGTCTGCCTTGCCTGTTGACCTGGAAAGCAATATTCTTTTCAGTAGGAGCAGGCAGGTATTTATATTGTTTTATTACCTGCTATTGATTATCACCGTTATAACGGGCATTAGTAACCGAAATGAAGCCCGGAGGACATTTATTATAGCCATGTCTCCGCTCATTCTTTTCCTGCTATTGGGGTTGTTGGTCGCCCGCTTCCTGCTAAACAGGTACCACGTCAACTCCGCTGTTTTTGACTATGCTTTGGGGCTAAGCATTGCGTGGGGCATTGTTGTTTTTTCTTTTTTCTTATTCAAAGGCTACAGCCAGCAACAAAAGCAATATGTACTCGACCAGTTGGAAAGCGAAAGAAAACAACATGAATTTATGGAAGTTCAAAAAATTGAACTGGAGCAGCAGGTTGTTGCCCGCACGGCGGAACTGAACAACTCATTGGAAAACTTAAAAGCCACCCAATCCCAATTGATCCACGCCGAAAAAATGGCCTCACTTGGAGAACTCACTGCAGGCATTGCCCATGAAATTCAAAACCCATTGAACTTTGTAAATAATTTTTCTGACCTCAACATGGAGCTTTTAAAAGAAATGAATGATGAGATTGAATACGGCAACATCACCGAGGTACAGGAACTCGCCATGGTCATCACTAAAAATGAAGAAAAAATAAGCCATCATGGCAAACGGGCTGAGGGCATTGTAAAAGGAATGCTGCAACACAGCAGGACAAGTACAGGACAGAAAGAACCAGTGGATTTGAATAAGCTGGTGGATGAATATGTGAGGCTGTCTTACCATGGCTACAAATCAAAGAACAGTGATTTTAATGCTATAATAAAAACGGAATTTGAAGAAAGCCTGTCAGCCGGCGAGGCAGGTAGTCAAACAATAAATATTATTCCGGAAGATATTGGCAGGGTAGTATTGAATTTAATGAATAATGCTTTTTATGCTGTTAATGAGAAGAAGAAAGCGCTGCCCCTAACCCCCGAAGGGAGGACTGGCGCTTCAAAAAATGAAAAGTATGAACCAATTATACGCTTGACAACACGAAGGTTAAGCCCCTCCTCCCCGGATTTGCCGGCCGGCCGGGGGGTGAGCGTGGTTGCTTCGGTGGTCGAGATAACGGTAACGGACAATGGCAATGGAATATCTCAAAACATCAAAAGCAAAATATTTCAGCCATTCTTTACTACCAAGCCTACCGGGGAGGCTACAGGGTTAGGGTTGTCGTTGGTTTATGATATCGTTAAGGCGCATGGGGGTGATATAGCAGTAGAATCAGCAGAGATTAATGGAACAACGTTTATAGTAACATTGCCGGTTGGTTAAGGCGGCGGAGAATCTATATTATATGATTGTAACCGAGGCCCCAATATGATCACTTAATTTCTTTTCCTGGTTCCAGGTCTCGATTCTTATTTCCCTATCTGCAATAAGATGCTTTGGTAAATGATATGATCAATGTTATGAGGAATACATGCGGTTTGATTTATTAATCCGGAAGCGTCAAATGCTTTATTTAATTTTTCTCTTCCTTCTTTTGTAAAATAATAATTATCAGAAAATGACATGTTTAAATCTCCGGCAATACATAGATTATGCGTTGACGCTATTTTATTAAAGTCAATTATTTGTAGATCAAGTTCAGTAATAAAATCTTTTTGCCTGTTGCCAAATATGCCCACAATGGTTCCATAAACTGCCAGTTCACCATGGGGAGTAGTAAATATTTTACAAATACTGGTATCGGATCTGAAAGTTGCAAGTTCGCCGACGCAGTTGTATTTTGAGAAGATGCTTACCCTTATTTCTCCATCTTTATAAAGTATTTGTTTGTCCTGGTAAAAGGTGTTTGTGGGTTTTGAAGTATGAAAGGATTTATAATCCTCACCCAGGTTTACAAACTCGTTTGTTTCAGTTAGAATAAAAATATCGGCATTGATATTTTTTAGATAATTGACAATGGAAGGGATGCGTTTTGAAGTGTTAGATGGTCTTTCAATATTCCAGGTAGCGATTTTCATAAAGAGTTTGCTTATAAGTTATTTGATGAAAATGTAATTTACTTCAGGTTTTGGTTATACATTAAAATTTAAAACTAAAAACATAGCCTCAAGGTTATTATAATTTGTGGACGTGTTAATCGGCAACAAAAGACAATTTTCAATTGCATAACAATATTCCGCACCATTTTCCTTGACAGTTTGATACGTTGATTTTATGGGAATGAACCGGTTTTGTCACTACTTTCCAGGGGTATAGTTTAATGAAAAAAGGAAGCACAAGGCTTCCTTGAATTCATTTCTATATTATCTTTTAATAATTGATTGAAAATACATGCTTTGTTGTGCAACATCCACCTGTACCAGGAAAACCCTTTATTGTTAGTTCCAGCGGGAATGCCACAAACGGTTGCAGCGGGATATCGTAATGAATGACCGCATAACCATTACCTGTAATCGCTGGCGTAACATGGGTGTTCTGCCATATAGGGTTACCCGCCGTTGCAAAAGGGTTGCGAAGTAATATGTTTAAAAACCCATTTGGAGCACTGTTACGATAAGTAATATCAATTTGCAGGATAGTACCCAATGCGCCGATAGGCTTAAGGATGTACGCAATGCCAACTCCCTCTATGATTCTTACGCATTTCGCTGAGGAAATCGCATCGGTTTCTGATCCAGTCAAGCTGGCTGTTGTTTGTTGTGCCTTCGTGGCCTCAGTGGCAGAAGCTGGCTCTTTGATGCTTTCCTTTTTACATGATAACATTGCAAAGCAGGTAAAAGCGAGAATGGGTACTAATTGAATTGTCTTTTTCATTTTTTTTAAATTTTTAGTGTGAGTATTAAATATCATTTAAACCAGGAAAGAAACGATGTGAATAATTCGAATGACTATTTTATCACTGAAAAATCAAAAACCTTATCATTAGAATATTGTGAAGGCACTGATGCAGAATATATAAAACAATATTCGCCTTCTTTTAAATTTGATTTTGGTTTCACTTTAAATATTCCCGGCTTTACTTCTTCAAAATCAAATTGAATTTTTTGATCTTCATCAATACCTGTCTGGTAAGTATATGAGTCACTTTTGCCTTTTGTGAACTCACGGTTATTTCTTTTTTGTTTCAGTTTTATTAAAGTGAATTCGTTTGGAGAGCTTGCTTTTGTAAACCACCAGTTGGCCAGGTTAGGTTGTTCAGTAGGTTCAAAGTAAAAATAAAAGTCGCTTCCCGTTTTAATTTTTACATTCGCTTCCTCACCATTTATCTGTACAGTTGCTGAAGATTTAGCGAGGCCATAAGTAAACCTTGATGCCATTGCCTGGCCTGCACCACCTCTTCTTTCATTACTCACTACCGTCGCATAAAGCTTTTGTAAAATTGTTTCGGTATTCCAATTTTCATATACATATAAACCAGAAGGATGTTTATAAACCGGGTTGTTCACATTTTCCGAATCTTCTTTCTTCGCTTTTGAGCTGCCACATATATTCATTACTTCTACAAGTACTTTTTCAGAGACATTTTGTTTTTTTAAAGCTATAATATCGTCGTTGCTGCAGTTGAAATTCGTTTGTGAAGATTTTATAAAAGATATGATCAGGTCATCGCCGAATTTTTGATTGGTAAATTCTATTAGTTTGCTGTTATCGATGACTTCGCTGTTTTGAGCAATTGCATTTTTGCATGTAAGAGATATGATAAATATGAGCAGGAGTTTTATATTTTGTTTCATAATAAATTAGTTTGTGCCAGGTTTTATTCCGTTTTTGGTTCCTGGCTTGTGAAGATTTTTTGAGATGATTATTGATAAGAATATTAAAACCTGAATCCACCAGTGATTCCAAATTCCATGTTTTTGACATCGGACGCATTCGATGAAGATCCATTTTCAAACTTTGGCATCGTGTTAATGAATCCCTGATCAGCATTTAATTGTAGAAAAAAGCTCTTGCCAAATTGGTATCCCAGGATAACACTGACAGATACATCGTATGTTTTTACATAAAGTATATTTCCTGCTGCCTCGCTGTTTACACTGTTTGCAAATTTTACTTTTCCGTTGCTATTCTTTTGATAGTTGATTGGATTTTCCGTGGTCCAGCGGCCAAACAACCCGTAAGAAAGAACCGGGCCGATGCCAATGATCAGGTGACCTCTTCCTGCAGCTGGTTTTGCTACAAAGTAGAGAGGCACTTCGGCATAATACAGGTAGGCGGTTGCTTTTGTAAAATCTGCATCTGTATTTTGAGATCCTTTTTGTTTAAGCTGCAATCCAGGTTGTAAATAAAACCATGAAGACATGGCAACCTGTACATCGAAACCAATATGCTCGCCCTGGCTGAAATCGTTTTTTATATCATTCACGGAAGCATTTTTTCCTTCAAAGCGGTTCATGTTAAACCCTCCATATACACTCCAGGTACTTTTGTTTTGGTTATTGCTATTTTGCTGCGCTGATAAGGTAGTACAAAAAAATAATGTTACTGTTAATAAAGAAATAATTGACTTTTTCATGTTTTAAAGTTTTGGTTGTTTGAAATAATGATTTAAGAAAGTTGGTTTTGGATATATAATATTTTCAGGCCCAGGTAACCATGCGGATTAAAAAATATTTTTAATAAACATATTGTGCCTGTGGAAATGAGGAAGAATAAGATGAAGCCACCAATGATCCGTTTATAAATATTTTTAAATGTGCATCTGCCCCGGTAGCGAATCCATCTGTATACCCGGTCACGTTAAGTACTATAAGGTTTTGTGTATTCTTAAATGTATACTTCCAGTGATTGGGTGCGTTATCAATTCCGACTACCTTGGCATTTTCGTTCATAAAGCTTCCATGCCAGGTAGTAGCATTCTGAAGATCTACTTCATAGGTAATTTCATCTACTTTCGAGGACGGGTTTCCTATAATCAGCTCATCTTTTTTGCAGGCAGAAAATAAAGAGGTTGCCATTAATAAATAAATAATTGTCTTTTTCATGTTTGATTGTTTTGGTTGTTATGAATAATGATGAATAAACTTTTCGGCATTTGCGGAATTTTCGGATGATTTTTTATTGCGATCTGCTTTCTTCCCTATAATTCCGTATTTTTCATATATATAATTTTTACTTCTGCAGGTAACCATGGATTTTAAAATTTATTTTTTTTAATCCGGACGGTTACCTCTTCAATAAATTTTTATCAATGACTGATGCGGATATAATAGCAGGTATAAAGAATTTTGACATGGAGGCGGGAAATACTTTATATATCAGCCACAAAGGGTATTGCCTGCGATTTATGAATAAGATGTATGCTGATGAGGAGACTAATAAAGACATTTACCAGGATGCCGTTATCGTTTTTATTGAGAAGGTGAGGGGTAATAAGCTAACATTGGAAAACACAAGCATCCAGACTTACCTGAACTCCATTTGCCGGAACCAGGTACTGGTAAGGTTAAAACAAAAGAATAAACCGGTAGCAACCAGTGATGATTGGGAAAAAGATTATAGCGATAACTATACTGATTGGTTTGATGAACAGGCTACCGTTAAAACAGAACGAATAAACGTTATCATGGAAGAGCTTGAAAGAATGAAAACGCTGGGCCAGGTTTGTTACGAATTATTAAGAAAAGCTTTTTTTGAAAACAAAACCATGGAAACCATCGCAACTTTAATGAATTACACAAATGCAGACAATGCAAAAAATCAAAGCTATCGCTGCAGGGAAAGATTAAAAAAACAAGTATTTGAAAGATTAAAAAAATAATGGAATTAACGGCACAACATATTGAAACAATAAAAAAGTATTTTCTCGCTGATAGTAAGGAAGAAAAGTTGTCGATTCAAGATACCATTGACTCATGGCAGCAGTCGTCTTTTTTGACACAGCTCAAACAAATATTTGATAACGATACTATTAATCATCCCGGGTTAGTTGATGCGCTGGCAGGAATTGGCGCAGGAAAATGGCTTGATGCATTCCAGGAAATACAGCAGGATTATTACACCAACCTCGCTGTATTTTATAATAAAGGGTTGTCAAATTCCGATACTGATGCCTTGATAAAAATCCAGCACAGTACTTTTTTATCTGAAGTAGCATTTCAAAAAGAACTTACCATTGCTCTTCAATTGAATGAGCGTGCAGGCCTTAAAAAACAAATGGATGTGCTGGATAGTCCAGGTCATATGTCTTCATTAGAAATTGGCCTGGCCTTTAAACTTGCAGAAAGACAAAAATTAAAACAACAATTTCATCAGTTGGATAATGATGAATATGCAATTTCAAAAACTAAAGCAAAGGTCATATCATTTAACTGGAAAAAACTGGCTGTTGCAGCATCTGTTATCGCGGTCATATCAACGACTGCATTGATACTTTTTAATAAAGATAAAAAGCAGCAGGATAGCTCAGCCGTCGCTTCTACAAACACAAAACACATTGCCGACAGTCTTACAGACATGACTACAATACAAAACAGGATGAATGAGCTGCTGGCAAACACGATCGTTAACAAAGAAGCAAAGCAAACAAAGGTCTTAAAAGAAAACAGCCTTGGTTTTGCAACTAAACCTGAAACATCAATGATTGAAATACTTGATTTAAACGAGCCGATTTTAAAAATTGATAAAGAAATTGCACAGGATTCATTGTTTACTGGTTTTGAAACAACCTTGAATTTACTGAAGCAGCAAAGAGATTCCCTAATGAGTCTTCAAAATAAATATAGGTTTAACAATGGTACTTTATCAATCTATAGCATTTCAAAGAAACAGGTAAAGATCATTAAACTGGGTACCGCTTATTATATGGAGGTTGGAAAAGATATTTATGAATGTAACAAATCGATTAATTTTTCATCACTCAAAACAGTAACAGATAAAGCAACTTTAAATAAAATCCGGGATATATTATTTATCAATTAAAACCAAGCCAAGTGAGATCACTATTTCTTTTTGTATTTTTTTTATTTGGCTTCGTAAAAATGCAGGGGCAAACTTATTTAGATAAGGATCGAACAATTCGTAAGGTTTTTAACAGGCTTGTTGAAGCTTATGGTAATGCCAGGTCTGCACCCGATTTAAAATTATTGCCCAATGATCAAAGCGAGCGGGTAGTAGCTCAATACACAAATAGACCCCGTCCCACCATAAAAATAGATGAGCAACTGGTAGATATTTGCCTGAAATTAAAAGAGGACAGCCTCAATGCACTTTCAATTATTATAAGCCATGAACTGGCGCATTATTATAACGATCATTCATTTTGTGTTGATTTTGCATACGCAATTGGGAAGAAATCCAAATTGAGTAAAGAATTGATTAATCAAAATGCAATGGCAACAAATAAATTTGGCAACGAAACCAATGCGGATTACGAAGGTATCTGGCATGCTGCAATAGCAGGGTACAATCCATTCAATGTTTTCGAAAGCATGATTGATAGAATATATAGTGAGTATAAATTAAATGGTACTACAAAAGATTATCCAAGTAAATCAGATCGGAAAAAGATCAATAAAACTGCAGAACAAAAAGCAACTGGTTTACTCCCCACTTTTAAAGCAGGATTTATTTTAACGAAGATCGGAATGTATGATGAAGCTGCAGCCTGCTTTGACGATGTTGCTCTTTCCTTTCCAAGCCGTGAAAATTACTATAACGCAGGCGTTGCGAGATTGCTGCTTGCGCTAGAGCTGAAAACAAAAAGACAATTTGAATTCATCTATCCGTTCGAGTTAGACCCGGCGAGCCGTCTAACAGATTATACAAGCCGGGGCACAAGCGAAAGTAATACTGATATGAAGGAACTTATAAAAAAAGCCAAAAATAATTTAACACGGGCCATGAGCCTCGATCCTTCTTATATCAACGCATCCATTGCTTATGCCTGTGCCTGGGAGATTGATGATAATTTCACTGCGGCAATTGGTGAACTTGCAAAAGTTCCATTGGCCAATAAAAATGATAAGATAAACCTCGCTTATGCAATTATGTATTTTAATAAGAAAATGGACACGGAGGCATCCGGTTATTTTAAATTATTGTCCATGGGTAAGGACAGCATTACTAATTATGACCTTACCATATACCGCTTAAGCGGTCAGCCAACCAGCGTTACAAAGATCAGCAAGTACAGCAGTGGATGGAAAGATCGCAATCATGATGCAGGTTTGAAAGTAGACGATGAGATGATCAGTTATTTTAAAAAGACCAAACAAACAAATGAACCTGCTCATGAACTGTCTGACGAAAAAATATCCATTTATAGTAACGAAGCAATAACGGGAATAGAAATCTATATCAGCAATAAAAAATTATTAAGAGCAATAACCTTATCAACAGAAGATTGTACTTCGCAAATCATCGTTGAAATAGATGTTGACTGGATGAAAGAACACAAAGAATTAAAGAAACAGTGGTGGCTTATAAAGTTATAGCGATTACCGATAACTGTATTTATCTTACCAATATCCAGGCAGCCCATTTATAAGGATCATCCCTGTATTTTTCTTTCATGTCTTTCTGGGCATTGTAAAAAGCATCACTTATAGATTCGTTGTTGAACATGTTTTTATAGAACTGCCCCATAAATTCGGCTGTCTCATTCCCAGGAACCTTCCATAAACTCATGACCAGGTTTTTTACACCCGCAATTTTAAATGCTCTCTGTAACCCATAAACGCCTTCGCTTCCCTGTATATCTCCTAATGCAGTTTGGCAGGCGGACAACACGGCCAGTTTTGTATTAGGCAGGTAGAGGTTGGAGACTTCATAAGCAGTTAATATACCATCATCAGCTCCTTTCATAGGTTTGTTGTTCCAGGTATTGTTGGCACCTGCAAATAGCAATGCGGATCTGTACAACGGGTCATCTGATTGCGTGAATACCTTTACTTTTTCTGAAACCGAAGTATCCGTTTGTGCCTGTTTTTCTTTCGAATAGAAAAAACCATGAGTTGCCGTATGAAGCACTTCAGGTGAAGCCTTTCCATTCAATTCTTTAACTGATTCTTCTGTAGCAGCACTACCTTCCGAAATATGAATATTCGTGTAGCCTGCCATTTTTCCAAGATCTTCAATCTGGCTCACTTCATCTGAAGTGGAGGGTAAATAACCCCAGTTTCCACCGCCGCGGGCAATATCTTGCGGAACAGCTGCCTGGATTTTCCTGGTTGAATCAAAACGTTTTGCAAAGTTCTGTAAGTTGGAAGGATCATCTTCATAATTTATTCCTCCATAAAGTGCTATTGAATCCGTTGTGTTGATAAAAGCATTATTTTGTTCTGTAACAGAAGCAGTACTGGCCAGTTGTACCAGTTTATACCGGTCGCTTAAAGTATTTTTTTCATCAATAGGAATTGCGGCAAATGCAATGGTATGTAACAAGCCTGAAGGCGCATAATAAATGCTATCTGTTTTTTTTAATTCATCCTCCATGGGCTTCCATAAAAGATCGTATAATGAATGGCCAATCGCATTTTTATTTGCAGCAGAGACTGCATGAAAAGTATAAAGTTCTTTTGCAACAGCTGTTGATGTTTTGTCAGCTGTTGCGAAAAACAATTTGTTCAGATCGCTTTCACTGCAAAGCGGAACCATTATCGGGAGGTCTTCTTCCTTCTTTAAAATTAGCGCAACATAAATAATAGAATCTGTTTTATCCCCTTCATGTTCCGGTCCGGGGTTAAAATGGAAACTTGCAAATTCAATGGCTGCTTCGTTTGTTGCCAACTTATCTTTTATATCCTTCCAGTTCACAAGCTTTTCTTTAAACCCTGCATATTTCACCAGTTCTTTTTCAAGGTCATCCGTTCTTTCTTCTAATGCAGCAACATCTTCTTTTCCCCTTTCTTCTGCAGATGCTGTATATAAAGCAGCAAGGTGTTTTCTAAGCGTGATCCATTCATCGCATTTTTTCAACACATTGCTGTCATTGGCTACCGCCAGTTCTTCTTTCAGGTTCTGTAAAGAAGAAAGGATAAGATTTCTGTGAAACAATGATAACTCGTAAGGCAATGCCGACTTTGTTTTTTTCAAATAGTAAAATGAATACGCTTTATCATCTGTGCCCAGGATATTTTTTATAAAGCCTGCTTTTTCTTTCTCACTGGTAAATTGAAAAACGGTATTGAGGTTATCAGTACCTACAGCAAATGCTTCCTGGAATGCAGCATCTGCTTTTGTGATCTCGCCTTCTGTCCAGTAAACATTAGCCAGGTTTGCACAGGCGGCACGATAATAAGGATGATGTTTTCCCAGCACGGCACCCCAGATGTTTTTTGCTTTCTTGTAATATTCTTTTGCTTCGGCGAAGTCTTTTTTCTTTTCTGCTAGAACACCCATACCGTTATAGGTGCTGGCGAGATCTGTATTTTGGTTTCCCATACCAAGTTGGATATTTTTAGCATCGCCATAGAATGTTTTAGCTTGCTGATAATCTCCCTGTTCCAGGTAAAAAGCTGCAAGTCCGCTGGCTGCTGCCGCATAGTCAGGGCTTTGTTTGTTGTTCAGCTGCTCAATGATACTCATTGCCGTAATATACAACACTGCCACACTATCGGTTTCGCCTATTCGCTGATACAGGCTGGCGAGGCTGATGCAGTTATTTGCATATGCGGTTTTTTTATCAGCGGCATTTTCACGAATGTGTAATGCTCTGAGTAAATAATTTTTAGCTTCCGGGTATTGACCTATGTCTTTGTAGAAATTCCCCAGGTTATTACAGGTAGTTGCATAGCGCTTGTCCGTTTCTCCAGACTGTAGCTTTTGAATAGCAAGTGCATTTTTGTATTGAGATTCAGCGAGGTCGTACTCTCCTTTATTCCTGTAAACGATTGCAAGGCTGTTACAACATTCCGCATAATCCGGTGAGTTTTTTCCATAAATGTCCATTGCACATTGTATTAGCGAAATGGCCTTGTTATTATTCCCTGTTCGCCTGTTAATGATGCCCAGTTTAAGGAGGCAATTCGCAAAATCGCGGTCATGCTTTCCGGCATGGTCAAATATTTGCCTGGCATCCTGGTAAAATGTTTGCGCCGTATCGTAACTGCATTTCTTAAAATAAAGATCACCCCGACTATAACAGATGGCGCCATAGCTGGTATCGGTTTTCCCAAATAGCCCGGAGATAATGATAGCAGATTTTGACAGGAGTGAATCTGCTTTTCCAAACTGTTCATTGTCAATATAAAAAACACCCAGCTTATGATAAAAGTGCGCACAGTCCGCAGGGTTTTTTCCCTGGGCCTCTAATATGCTTTTAGCTTTCAACCATTCTTCCAATGCTTTCTTTGGTTCCGCTTTGTAATTTGCGTATAAATCACCCAAAGTGTAATAAGAATTAAAGCACTGCAGATTTTCCTTTCCATAGAGCTGCACCCTTATATTTTTTGCTTGAATAAAATAATTTTCTGCTTCAGTATAATTTTTCTTTTTTCTATAAACGATACCCAATTCATCACACACTGCTGCATAGCTGCTGGTATTGGATGAGTCTATACTCAAAGCCTCTTTTTCAAGTTTATAAAACTTAATCGCCGTATCGGGATTTTTTTTTAAATATATTTTTCCACTGTCTTTATATTGCATCCAGAGTTGGCTGTACAAAGAAGTAGAAAGAAAGATAAATACTGCTGTTAGAATAACAGGTTTAAGAATGCTCATACAGTTTAATATGAATGGTATTAATTGCAATCCTTTGTGAACGATTGCGATTCAATTATACAACATTTTACTGTGCTAATTATCTTTCGGGATATTTACCGTGAAAACACCCAGAACTTTTTAGGTGAGGTTTAATTATATTTAAACTGCAATCATTGCAAAAAAATGAGGGTTATTGCCTGGTAGAAATTATTATATGCGATTAATAATATTATTTTTCTTAGTGTTGACATTCGAAACAACTGCGGTTGGACAACAACCTGAGTTAATGTACCCAATTGGACATAATGGACTAATTACTTCAGCAGATTTTTCTCCTGACGATCGAAAAATTGCGACCGCATCAGCTGATAAAACAGCTAAGATATGGGATTCCCAAACGGGTAATCTTTTGATTAATCTGGAAGGACACACGAGCATCATTAATGATGTGAGTTTTTCGGCGGATGGAAAAAAGATTGTAACAGCTTCCGGCGATAAAACAGCTAAAATATGGGATGCAATTACAGGGAAACTGTTAGTTGATATTAAAGGACATGTGTTTGGAATTATCTCTGCAAGGTTCTCCCCGGATGGAAAAAAGATTGTAACAGCATCTTCAGATTTTACTGTAAAGATATGGAATGCTTTTACCGGAAAATTTATTAGAGAATTAACAGGCCATACAGGCTGGGTATACAGTGCTGCATTTTCTCCTGATTCTAAAAGAATTGTCACTTCTTCATCTGACAAAACAACCAAAATATGGGATGCATATACAGGCAGATTTTTAGCTGATCTTAAACAAGATGGGGCAGTCGCTTCGGCAAAATACACTTCTGATGGCAAACATATCCTCACCATTTCCAATGATGGTACGGCTAAAGTTTGGGATGCAAGCCGTCTTGAAATCTTGAAAAACCTTCATTATGATAAAAACAATATGATAGCAGGCGTAATGGCAAAAAAAGCGGATAGGATAGCTGTATTTTCTGATGATGGAAAAAGGTTTATGACTTTATCTGGTAATGTCATTAAAGTAATTGACACCTATACAGGCAAGTTAATCACTGCAATTGATAAAGCAGAAGACAGTATCTATTCTATTAAATTTTCTTCCAGTGGAAAATGGATAATAAAAACGGGCGAAACATCAGCATCGATCTTGAATCCATTCACCATGCAATTAATTGCAAGTTTAAAAGGACATACCCACGCGATTTCATCAGTTGTATACTCACCGGAAGGAGGATCGATGATTACTACCGGAGCAATCACGCAATTATGGAATGTACTTACAGGAAAATTAATTGCTAATATTAATACCAATGTTATAGCAGAGGTTGCTTATTCTCCCGATGGGAAGATAATTATGACTTCATCATTATCTGATGATAAAAAAATCAACCTATGGGATGCTCGTAATGGCCAGTTAATTACTTCTATTAGGAATATGTCATTCGGGCTGGCAGGTAAAAATGCCATTTTTTTTCCTGACGCTAAATCAATTATTACCTGCCTGGATAGTTCTATTAAGATTTGGAACACACTTACTGGACAATTATTAATGAATTTTAATAGCGGTTATTTACCAAACGCTAATATTTCACCAGATGGAAAAACTATTATCACTACATGTGTCGAAGATTCAACTATAAAAATTTGGAGTGCAATAACTGGTGACTTACTTAATATTTTGCATTTAAAAAATAGACCTACTGGTGTCGGTCAAATAATTTTCTCTCCCAATAGTAAATTAATGATTATATGCTTTTATAATAATACCGCAACCTTATGGAACATTGCAGCACACGAAAATATTGCTGACTTACGGATTTCTCAGATTGGCAACCCAATCATCTTTTCTCCTGATAGCAAATTAATTGTAGCTACTAAAGCAGATGGTAAAATAGATTTTCACAATACGGTAGATGGGAAATTGGTTAGCGAGTTAAAAGCTCATGAGAAAAGGATAACCTCGATATCATTTTCTTTAGACGGTCAAAAGATTTTCACATCATCAGATGATAACACTTTCAAAATATGGGATGCATTTACCGGGTTGGTAATAAAGGTTATACAAGGTGAGAAAAACGAATTCTTTACAAACATTGATAATGCCAATAATCGTGTTACGAGTGTATGTAACGGCGAATTGAACGTTTACAACATCAATACGGGAGCAAAGCTATATAAGCTTCTTCCTGTGGATACTATAGATTACCTGGTGCATAACGGGGAAGAGCAATACGATGGTACTTCGGCAGCCCGCAAACTTTTACATCTGACCTGCGGAACCGAAGTTATAGAACTAGATCAGCTAAAGGATGAGCTTTGGGTGAATAATTTGGCAGAACGTATTACCAATGGTGAAAATATTAATGCAAAGACTTTAAGAGATCTCAATATCTGTGGCCTGGCGCCACACGTCGATATTTTGAATGATAATGGGATTAATTACCGATTTAATATCACACAGGGCCGGGGCGGCATAGGTGAAACCATTTTATTCGTCAATGGTATTGAAGCAAACAGATATAAGCCAGCAGAATTAAAAAAATATGGAAAATACTATCAGTTAGTTATTGAAAGGAATAAAGTAAAAGATTTTTTTCTTAGTGGACAGGAAAATTTTGTTAGCATAAAGGCCTATACTGAAGATAATTTAATTTCTTCCAGGGGCATGAGTTTAAGAACGCAGAGTGATAAAATTTTAACTGTGTCTCCTAACTTATATGCAGTAATGATAGGAATTAGTAATTACAAAGGCGAAGAACTGGATCTCCAATACGCCGCAAAGGATGCCACAGATATCTCTGCCTCTGTTTCAAACGCTGCCAGGAAATTTTTAAATAGTGCTGATGGCAAAGAACATGTCTTCATGTATAACCTAACAACTAATAAGGAAAGAATCCTGTTGCCGGAAAAAAATGGCATAAAAAAAATATTTGAAGAGATTGGAAAGAAAGCTACTTCAAATGATATTTTACTTATTTTTTTTGCAGGACATGGGGTAATGGCTGGAACCGCAGACAAAAAACAATTCTATTTTTTAACAGCAGATGCAACTAACCTCTCAGTTACTGATGCAGTAAAAGACGTTGGCATCAGTACAAACGAATTAATAGAATGGATTAAACCTCAAAATATAAAGGCCCAAAAACGCGTTTTGATCTTAGATGCCTGCAACAGTGGTCAGGCAATCAATGACATCGCAGGTAAAGACTTTACCGTCAGGAATGACGATAGATCACAACAAGTGAAGGCAATCGATAAACTTAATGAGAAATCTGGTTTATTCATTCTATCAGCTTCGGCAAGCAATCAAAGTGCCTATGAAATAGGAAGATATTCGCAAGGTCTGCTTACCTATGCCTTGTTAAAGGCGATTAAACAACAGCCTGATATTCTTGTTGATGGAAAATTCCTGGATTTGGGACGATGGTTTCAGTCAGCCAGTAAAACGGTGTCCGAAATTTCAAGTGAAAACGGCACAAGACAAGATCCCGGGATCATTACCAATACCAATTTTAATATTGGCATTGTTGATGATGAGATCAGGGCAAAGATAATTTTAGCGGAGGAAAAGCCATTGTTTGCTGCAAGTATTTTTGTCGACTCTACCGGCAATGATGATGGGCTGGAATTTACCAATATGATAAACCAGCAATTGAGTGATTTATCAAATCCTGGTGAAAACAATATCGTTTTTATGAGTAATACAAACTCTGCTGATGCTTATTCTGTGAGAGGCTCTTATCAAACAACAGGTGATCAACTAACGGTCAAAGTGAAACTGAAACAAGGAAAGGATACCAAAATAATTTTTGAAATAAACGGAAAGAAAAATAGTTTAAAGCAAATTGCGAACGAGATAATTAAAAAAGTTGAAGAGTGGATTGATAAGAATAAATAATCTCATCGGGTCGGCAATGATGCCGGCATGTTACGTTCACAGATCTGGGTTTATATCTTTGTTACCTGCGCAGCTCTCCGGCATTTCTGAAAGTTACCGGCATTTAGGCTGGTTTTCAGGCAAATTTATCCATTGTGGTTCCACACAGCAACCAATTTGCAATGCCTGCACCTTCCCCCACCATATTTTAGGGTGTTTTCACCCTTTTTTCCTGTTGTATTAAACTCCAACGATATTATTTCGTATCATTGAATAACAGGAAGATTTATTTAACAACCAGCAACAGCTTCCACCATTTACCAAACCAAATTGCCATTATGCCCGATGAAATTGTACAGCCTGGCTTAAAAGATCAACTCCACCTGTTGAAAGAGGCTTACATAAAATTGCTGAACGATAAAGATGTATTGCTAAACTGGGGCAAGCCCCAACTCGAAGCATTATATTCCACAAAGATCGGCGTATGGATGGTGCAGCGCCTGCAGGCACAGTTGCGCATAAAAGCCTTACAATTAAAAATAGAAAAGCTAACCAGTGCGCTTAACCGCCAGCAGCCCATTGATATAACTGCCATAGAACTGGAAGTAGCCGCCATGCTTGCCGAAGCAGAATCCCGCATCATGCTCGATGCCGCAAAGATTGAAAAAGCCAAACACTTGCTCAGCCACCTCGATTCTCCCGAAAGAACCGGTGAACTCCGCAAACTATACCGCGAACTTGCAAAGCAGCTACACCCCGACGTTAATAATAATCTAACCCAGGAACAAATACAACTCTGGCACCAGGTAAAAGAAGCTTATGAAAACGGCGACCTGGAGAAATTAAAAGCATTCCGTGTAGTGTATGAAAAAGAATTATCGCAGGCAGCCGCTGCCGAAGATGAACTAACAGAAGAACAACTCACCCTGCGCCTGGCGGTATTAAAAGAAGGCATTAAAGTATTGCAGGAAGAAGTGAATCATATAAGGTCCCTGTTTCCATTTACCATCGAATCAAATATCAAAGACGACGAATGGGTAGAACAGGAAACCACGAAACTAAAAGATGAACTGGAAAAGCTACGGCTGTACGAAGAAGAACTTACCCTGCAATACCAGCAAATGATTTCCCTGTTATGAGTAATGAACAACAAATGATCAACGAAGAGCAAAGCATCATAAAAGTTAGCAGTGGATTGCTGTCTGCGTTGAGCAGCGGCCAGTTGAACATTGATGTATTTAAAAAAGAGATACTCGTTCTGGAATGTTTGGTAGCGGGTACCTCTTTTCGTAAACTGGATGCCGTAGAACCACAACTTACCGCTACCGTTAGGCTGGACATAAAACGCGAAGCCGCCAATGAATTCGATCCCTTTGCCGTGGCACTTCATTTTAATGATACCAAAGTTGGCTACATACCAAAAGATAAAAATGAAGTGATCGCCCGGTTAATGGATGCAGGTAAATCTTTTTATGCAACGGTGGAGGCGAAGGAGTGGGAGGGGAATTGGTTGAGGTTGGGGGTGAGGGTGTATTTGAAGGATTGACGGAAAAGATTAAAACGATTTTATGAAAAAAGAACTGATTCTACAATTATTACAGCAATTTGAAGCTGTGAGCTATGAAATACAAGGAGTGGAATGCTGGAGTGCTCGTGAATTGCAAAATATTTATAATTATACAGATTGGCGAAACTTCTTAAAAGTAATTGATAAAGCCAAAACAGCCTGTATTGCGGGAGGGGTATCTGTTGATGATCATTTCGTTGACGTCAACAAAATGATCGATCTTGGAAAAGGGGCACAGCGTGAAGTGGATGACATTGCCCTTACAAGATATGCGTGTTACCTGGTAGCGCAAAATGGAGATTCGTCGAAGCCTGCCATAGCATTTGCTCAAACGTACTTCGCCGTTCAAACACGCAGGCAGGAAATTATTG
>JBDTLP010000030.1:0-46966 GCA_039934735.1 Ferruginibacter sp.
TTTCACAAAACTTTTAAATCTCACTTGATTTTAATCATCACATTTTCAAATCTTCAAATTTTCAAATTGGACATGCTCTAAAAAGAGAGGAGCCCCTAAGAATAAGGGCTCCGTTTACCAAAACTAACTGCTTATGAGAAAATCTTTATTATCAGATTTGAAACACAAAGCTATGAACGATTAAGTTCATAGCATGTTAAGTGAATGCCAATAAATGTTTAAGAAGAGGTTAAAGAAATCAATTTGAAAATTTAAAGATTTGAAAATTTGGAGATGATAAATTCAATATCTTTTAATCTTCAAATTTTTATTTGACTAATAACACAGAATCTCGGTTGTTTAATAAAAGGTCTTGATGATGAGTATGATTAATCCGTAAATCATTGTTGTTGTAAATATTCCCTTGGCAGTCTTATCCCTCCCGGAATTAATATAAAGTGTAAAAATTAAAGCACTTAACAACAATGATAAGCTTAATCCCACAGTAAGAGTCCTATAACTTGGTTCGTTATAAAACATTTGATCAAAAGTATCTTTAAATGAAAATCCTTTGAACCTTGTTACTTTAAATAATAATAATCCAAGCAAAGGTGCTACAAGCCCGATTATCATTCCGAAAATAAAATTGTCTTTCTTGAATATCATTTGAATAAATTACTTTTTTCCAGTTGTTTCTTTAATGTGTAATTGGTAAGATCAAATTGTACAGGCACCACGCTAACATAACCATGTTCCAATGCCCATACATCTGTATCTCGGCCTTTGTCGAAATTTTTAAATTCACCCGTGAGCCAATAATATTTTTTACCATGCGGATCAATGCGTTCCGCAAAATCTTCTTCATATTTTGCATAAGCCTGTTTGCAAATTTTTATACCCTTAATTTTTTCGGGTGGAAGTGCAGGTATATTTACATTCAGTAAAAAATGTTTTTCCATTTTTTTATTTAGAATGCTACTTACAATTTTATGTACTGTTTGTTTGGCAGCAGTAAAATCTGCATCATAGCTATAATCCAGCAAAGAAAAGCCAATGCTTGGTATGCCTTCAATAGATGCTTCCATGGCGGCCGACATCGTACCACTATAAATTACGTTAATAGAATGATTGGCACCATGATTTATTCCACTTAAACAAATATCTGGTTTGCGGTGCAGGATCTTATCTACTGCAAGTTTTACACAATCTACGGGAGTTCCGCTTGTTTGCCAGGCTTCCACATCTCCAAACAAATTCATCTTATTCATACGCAGGGGTGAGCCAATTGTGATCGCATGTCCCATACCACTTTGCGGGCGATCGGGTGCAACTACTACTACAGTT
Organism: Ferruginibacter sp.; assembly: GCA_039934735.1. GTDB lineage: Bacteria > Bacteroidota > Bacteroidia > Chitinophagales > Chitinophagaceae > Ferruginibacter. The sequence continues at coordinate 1,324 of JBDTLP010000030.1, forward strand.
CCAAGTTCTTTTACTGCTTCTACTAAACTTCGAATACCCTTTGAAGTTATGTCATCGTCATTCGTAATAAGAATGATCGGTTTTTCTTTTTTCTGCGCCATTATTATTTCTCCTAAGATCTTTTAAGTTAATTAAACCATCTGAATAAAGGCCTTGCTATTGCTTCACGGAATGGCCATGGTATGGATGCAAGGATAAGCAAAATCGCCAATCCAAAAAACAACAACATTTTTTTATGTTTGGCAGCACTGGTAGATGCTTTTTTTACTGAGGTCCTTCCAACATGTACAAGTATCCAGGCGAGTATCATCATGGATGCATGTTCAATAGTAAAAAAACGTTCAGCCGGGTTCTTCATAACTGCTGCACCACCTGACTTAAGTTTATCAAACCATGAATTTGAAAAGTACAATGCCAGTCCCAGTAATAATTGAATATCACAACTGATCATAAAAAATAAATTGCTCCTGTTGTCATTGGCAGAATACGCCCTTTTACTCATAACACCCGTAATGGCATTGATAAGTGTCCATAATCCAAATAATAAAACAGCCCAACGTAAAATATTATGAAAAACAAGTACTGCTTGCATAGTATCAATTTGTAACAAAAATAAGGACTCAGAATTTAATACCACTATCGCCTCATTAAAATCTGAACATTCTTTTATTGGCTAATTTACTTTAGGAGTTTTGCCCCTTCCAATTTGGAGAGGGGTTGGGTGAGGCTTTACATAAAAAAATAAATTTTGACAAACTAAACTATTTAGTATATTTGTACTAATCAAATTAGTTAAATCATGTCAAGAGCCGGATTAAACTTAAAATACCTCCGTAAACTTCGGGGATGGACCCAGGAAGAATTTGCTATTAAATTAAACATCAAACGATCACTCATCGGCGCTTATGAAGAAGAGCGGGCAGATCCAAGATTGGATGTGCTGGAGATCGTAGCTGATATGTTTAAATTAAGCCTGGATGAATTGCTGCTGAAAGATGTAAGCAATGTTGGCAACTCAAACAGTTATTTACAAAAACGCCGCCAGCAGAAAATGATGACGGCAGAAAGGAACGTTATTCATTTTGTTCCTATCAAAGCAGCAGCAGGTTATATGACTGGTTACGCAGATAGTGAATTCATTGATGAACTAAATACGTTTACCCTGCCCATGCTTTCCGGCGGTAATTACCGGGCGTTTGAAATTATTGGTGATAGTATGTTACCTACGCCAAGCGGAAGTATTATTGTTGGTGAAAAAGTAGATTCGATTGATGAAGTGAAAAATAATAGTGCATATATAGTTGTAAGCCGCAATGAAGGGATCGTTTATAAAAGGATCGTAAAAAATAATCGCAGTAAGGCAAAAGTTTCATTGGTGAGTGACAATCCAAGTTATCAGCCTTACCAGGTAAATACAGATGATATTGTAGAATTGTGGCAGGCACAGGTTGTCATTGGAAAAGTGGCCTCACAACAAAGATGGGACGTAAATTCACTGGCAAATCTTGTTAATAACTTACAGGACCAGGTGAGTACTTTAAAGAAGAAGATGAATTAGTTTTAATTAAGTTAACAGGTTGATTGGTTGATAGTGTTAATAAAGGATTTACCTATGTTGGGCCTGTCAATTTTTAAATATAGTATTTGGGTTAACAAAAATTATTAGTTGATTAAGCTGATAAAGGTAAGATGGCGTTTTCCTTATTAACTATATTAACCCTATCAACTTCTAACTATAGAATTCGGGTTGACAAAGTTTACCGGATGTGATTTTATTGATAAAGATTAAATAGATTTTGTCTTTATTAACCATATCAACTCCATCAACTTTTCAACCTACAAACGACATAACTACGCAACAGATACATCGATTAATAATTAAAAAAACACATGTTATGATCAAACTACAAATTATCGGCAACCTTGGGGCCGATTGCATTCAGAAGGAAATTAATGGCAAAACAGTAATTAATTTCAATGTGGCGCATTCAGAGAAATTTAAAGATGCACAGGGAAATTTAAAAGAAAAGACGACCTGGGTAAATTGTGCTTATTGGACAGACAGAACTGCGGTTGCCCAGTATCTTACAAAAGGCAGAACCGTATATGCAGAAGGAACACCTGAGGTAGAATCTTATACAAACAAAGAAGGACAGGCAGCTGTTACTTTGCGTATGAGGGTTTTCTCCATACAATTACTGGGTGGTAATTCAGAAGGTACAGGTAATACCAACAACAGTTATAACCAGGGTAATGTGAGTAACGCAGGTTCGGGTAACGCACCAGTTGTAAAAACACAACCGGCTATGCAACCCGCTTCTGGTGAAGATGATTTGCCTTTTTAATTAGAAAGCCATTTTATAAATTAACTTAGTCCCGTAAATGCGGGACTTTTTTTATGCTTTAATAATTTTATTATGATCAGGATCAGTTTTATTCTCGGCCTTATTTGCTGCTGCCAATCGTATTCCACAGCTCAAAAAAATTATGCTTCATATGTAAATCCATTTATTGGAACCGGTGGACACGGACATACATACCCCGGCGCAACCATGCCACATGGTATGGTGCAACTAAGTCCCGATACAAGATTGGATGGTTGGGATGGTTGTAGCGGTTACCATTATTCTGATAGTTTTATTTATGGCTTTACGCATACACACTTAAGTGGAACGGGCTGCAGCGATTACGGCGATATTCTCTTAATGCCAATGAATGGTAAGCCTTCACCTGAAAATAAAGTATATGGTTCTTTATTCAGTCATAAAAATGAAAAAGCAAGCGCAGGATATTACAGCGTAAAACTGGATGACGATAATATTGAAACAGAATTCACCGCCTCTGAAAGAGTTGGATTTCACCATTACAAATTTTCTTCGTCAGCTGACAATAATATAATTCTTGATCTGAAACATCGGGATGAAGTGATTGAGTCTTCTATTAAAATAGAAGATAGTGTAACCGTTACCGGTTTGCGAAGAAGCAAAGCATGGGCCGACAACCAGTATGTTTTTTTTGTGATAAAATTTTCTAAGCCAATAAAAAACTTTGGGATTTGGGATAATGAAATCGCCAGTCCGGCAAATACAAACAGCATTTCAAATTCAAAAAATATAAAGGCATTTTTCCAGTTTGATCTTGCTGCATCAAAAGATATTTATGTGAAAGTGGCCATCTCTCCTGTAAGTGTGGATGGTGCAAAGAAAAATCTTACAAGAGAAATACCAGGATGGGATTTTGCAGATTCAAAATCAAATGCGGAAACAAAATGGAACACAGAACTTGCAAAAATTGAAGTGCAAAGTAAGGATGATGATAAATTAAAAATATTTTATACTGCGTTATACCATACTGCCATCGTTCCCAATATTAATATGGATGCAGATGGACAATACCGTGGCAGGGACAATCAAATACATACTGCAGATGGGTTTACGTACTATTCTGTATTTTCTTTGTGGGATACTTACCGTGGCGCACACCCGCTTTATACGATCATCGATCGGGAACGATCGCTTGATTATATAAAGACTTTTCTTGCTCAATATAAAGAAGGCGGAAGGTTGCCCGTATGGGAACTTGCCAGTTGCGAAACAGATTGTATGATCGGCTATCACAGTGTTCCTGTTATTTTTGATGCGTATCAAAAAGGCATTACAGATTTTGATACAAAGCTTGCCCTTGAAGCAATGAAGCACAGTGCCAGTCGTGATGTGCTTGGATTGACTGCTTATAAAACAAAAGGTGTAATCGAACTGGATGATGAAGCTGAAAGTGTAAGCAAAACACTTGAATATGCTTATGATGATTGGTGCATCGCTGCATTTGCCGATAGCCTTGGCAACAAAGCGGATTACTTGCAATATATAAAACGTGCCCAGTATTATAAAAATATTTTTGATCCGCAAACAGGTTTCATGCGCCCAAGAAAAAATGGTGATTGGTTAAAACCATTTGATCCACGTGAAGTGAATAATAATTTTACGGAAGCCAATAGCTGGCAATATTCTTTTTATATGCCACAGGATATTGGCGGTTATATTAAGATGATTGGCGGTAATAAAAAATTTGAAAATAAATTAGATAGTCTTTTTGCAGCTTCTTCACAAACTACCGGAAGGGATCAAAGTGATATTTCTGGTTTGATTGGGCAGTATGCACATGGCAATGAACCGAGTCACCACATTATTTATTTATACGATTACACAGAGAAACCATACAAGGCACAAAAGCTGGTTCATAAGGTCATGTCAGAAATGTATCACAATGCACCTGATGGATTGATTGGCAATGAAGACTGCGGACAAATGAGTGCATGGTATGTATTAAGTGCGTTGGGATTTTATGAAGTAACACCCGGCAGCAATAACTATATGATCGGAACACCAACATTTTCACTGGCAGAAATTCATTTGGAGAATGAAAAATCTTTTACCATAAATGCACCTGGCGTGAGTGATAAAAACTTTTATATACAGAATGCGTTGCTGAGTACAACAAAACATCTTGCGCCACACCCATGGGATTCTTCTTTCATTCATCACGAAGATATTGCCAATGGCGGATTGATCACATTCATGATGGGAGACAAGCCAACGGCATTTGCTTCAAACAAATATGCAAACATTGAGATCAGTGATCCAAAGAATAATATTGCGATCATTACAAATCCTGTAATAAGCGGCGGTCCCATTCCTTTTAAAATAAGCAAGCAGGTAAAAATATCTTCTTCACAAAAAAATGTTTCGCTCTATTATACTTTAGATGGTGCCGAGCCTGGAACCAACAGTAAAAAATATGCAACGCCTTTACTCGTCAATCAATCACTTGTGCTAAAAGCAATTGCCATTGATGCGAAAGGAAATAAAAGTTTTGTTACAACGGCCACCTATAGAAAGCTGCAACACGACTGGACCGTGAAATTAAATACGCCTTATGAACAACAATATGATGGCGGTGGGGCCGATGGCCTCATCGATGAGATACGCGGAACCGACAACTGGCACAAAGGTAACTGGCAGGGATACCAGAAAAATGATGTTGATATTCTAATTGATATGAAAGATGTAAAATACATTACCACAGTTACCGCAGGATTTTTACAGGATACCAGGGCCTGGATCGTGATGCCTAAAAAGATAACCGTAGAACTTTCCCTTGATGGTAAAACTTATATAGAAGCTTATAGAGGTGAAAATTTTCTTCCTATAGAAGACCTGAATCCACAGGTCAAAAATTTTGAAGCACATTTTCCTAAGACTGCTGCAAGGTTTGTAAGAATAAAAGCGTTCCAGTATGGTAAGTTACCAGCATGGCATGAAGGGGCTGGTGGGGATACGCATATTTTTTTGGATGAGGTGGGGGTGGAGTAGGTATGTTCATTGTAGCTTTGCGGTTCGTGAGCACGAACCAAGGCAGCGAATTATAGTTTCCATCGCTAGGATTTCTAAACAACCTTTATCATAGATTTGACAGTTTGTGATAATTGTAGCTTTGCTGTTTGTTCGAGGCACGAACTTCGGCAGCGTGCAGCAGAAATAAAAAAAGATAATTGTAACTAATGATAAATAAAATAAATGTTTTTTTTTTAAAATAATTCCAACGCCATAATAGGTATAGCAGTAGCATTTTGCACAATATCCTGCTATCAGAAGCAAAATGTGGAAACATATTTAATTAGCAATGACTATAACGGACCAGTTATTCTCATCTTTGGAGATACTTTAAATGGAATTCCAAATAATAATGTTTATGATTTTACTAAATCAAACATTTTACGAATTCAAAAAAATATTTCTGACGACAACTTTATAAATTTAGATAACATAAATTTTTTTGGAATTGATAATAATAACAAATTTAAAATACCAATTATCCTTAATGAAGGCGAGATACTAGGTGATACTACTAAATACGTTTTCTTATATAATAGTCAAATTGGCGATAGGAACCATAAGAAATCATACCAATCCATAATTATTTCTGACAAAGCACATTACAGTAATAGCGTACATTTAGAGAATCATTTGTTAGATTCTTTAAGTAGATAAGAAAGGTAGTGTGGGGTAGTGTTCCATTCGTGTTGGTGGAATTTTCATCTGTTGCCGTGGTTCGTGCCTCACGAACCACAAAGCTACGACCTTAAAACAAGCAACCATCCGTGAAAAAAACCATTAATTTCTGAGGGAAACACTTAAGCTAGTTTAACGCTGCCGTGGTTCGTGCCTCACGAACCGCAAAGCCACGACCTTAAAACAAGCAACCATCCGTGAAAAAAAACATTAATTTCTGAGGGAAACACTTAAGCTATTATTATTAATTACAATAGCTTGAGTTATGATTATACAACATAGAAAATCGCATACTTCGTTAGGTAAAATATATTTTTGGACAGCAACTATTCATAAGTGGTATACTTTGCTACAAGAAGTTAAAATGAAACACATAATCATCGATTATTTGAAAATACTTTCAGATGAAAAGAAAATAACGATGTATGGTTTTGTAATTATGCCGAATCATCTTCATTTTATCTGGCAACAGAATATGTTGAATGGAAAGGAATTGCCAAAAGGAAGTTTCATGAAATACACTGCTCTGCTGCCGTGGTTCGTGCCTCACGAACCGCAAAGCCACGACCTTAAAATAAGCAACCATCCGTGAAAAAAACCATTAATTTCTGAGGGAAACACTTAAGCCGGTGTAATTAAAAACAATAGCTTGAGTTATGATTATACATCAAAGAAAATCGCATACTTCGTTAGGTAAAATATATTTTTGGACAGCAACTATCCATAAGTGGTATACTTTACTACAAGAAGATAAAATGAAAGACATCATCATTGATTATTTGAAAATACTTTCAGATGAAAAGAAAATAACTATGTATGGTTTCGTGCTCATGCCGAATCATCTTCATTTTATCTGGCAACAGAATATGTTAAATGGAAAGGAATTGCCAAAAGGAAGTTTTATGAAATACACTGCACATAAATTTCTGGAAATTTTAGGAGCAGAAAATAAATTACATTTATATAGAGTAGAAGCGGCGAACAAAAAACATGAGATATGGCAAAGAGATTCATTGGGAGTTGAAATATACAGTCGTGAAGTTGCTCAACAAAAATTAGATTATATTCATGGTAATCCTGTGAAGGGTAAGTGGAGTTTAGCAAAAGATGATATTAGTTACTATTATTCTTCAGGTAAATTTTATGAAACCGGGGTTGATGATTTTGGTTTTCTGAATAACCTTTATACGGTATTTGATGGTTTGTGATAATTGTAGCTTTGCGGTTCGTGAGGCACGAACCACGGCAGCACCGTATCTACTAAAATGTCCGGTTTTACGTACTGACTAAATATCTGATTGCTGTTTAACAACAAAACAAATAATATTAAAAAAATATCTTTAAGCTGCATTGTGATTATTTTTTAAATTTTCACTTTGATTTTCTCTAGGGTCATCACTTTCTTCATGAGGATTATAGACTGGCAATGACCTTAGCATATCTGTAATGTTTTTTCTATTTAATGGATGTATCCTTCTATTCTACTGCCGTCGTGGCACGAACGGCAGTAGAAAAAATTGATCGTTCTGAACCTTACGCCATAATGCGCATTTATCATTTATTAATTTAAAAAGAAAAATGATATTCTTTTATATTTATCTGGGTTTTTTTATAAAAATCTGTTTGAAATAAACTGTCACAATTCAAGGGACCTATTACACCTTTACTATTAAATTCAATAGGGTTTTCTTTGTATTTAGACTTGTAAATAATAAAACACGAATTATGGCCGTATTTCCTTTCTTCACAACTAACGAAAATATAATACTGATTCCATTCAACTTTTGAGCATTTATATGAAGATGGAATTATACCACCATCGTTATAATAGATATTCAGTAATTCATGATCTCCATTGTAGAATCCAAATTTAAATCCCTCGCCAAGATATTTAAATTTACCGCTGGTGAAATCAAAACAAGAAGCTAACGATAAAATAAGAAAGGTTAGCATTACCCTAAATAGCATAAAATCATTTTATTGAAATACAAGTTACAAATTAAGAAAGTCTTTTTTTGACAAGTTAAATTTTTTTGACAATTTTTTCTATCCCCAATACAACCTCCTTCGGCCTCAACGTAATCAACGGCTTCATCTCTGGTTCCAAGCCTGTCGCCTTTATATCAAACTCCTTCAAAAAAACATAAACAAAAAATGCCATCTCCATCATCGCAAAATTATTTCCAATACACATTCTTGGCCCGGCCCCAAAGGGAAAATAATTTTTTGATTTTGGATCGGGGATAAATCTTTCGGGCATAAATTTTAATGCATCATCCCACAGCTCTTTGTTGCGATGAAGGCCAAAGAAAAATGCTATGATGATCGTTCCTTTTGGAAATGAATATTTGTCAAAGGCATCATCTTCTACAGCAACCCGTTCTGTCATCCACGCAGCTGGGTAGAGTCGCATCGTTTCATAGATCGTTGCTTTCAGGTATTCATTGTTCAATGATTCTTCAATGGAAATGGTTTCAATAGAAGCTTTTAATTTTTCAAGTATGGTATTGTTTGTTGCAAGTAAATACAATAACCAGGATAATGTATTGGCCGTTGTTTCATGGCCTGCGAAAATCAGTATCATTACTTCATCAATGATCTGTTCATCATGCATGATCTCGCCGGTATCTTCATATTTAGTATTTAAGAACATGTCAAGCAGGTCGTTGAAATTTCGGGTTGATGATTTTCTTTCTTCGATGATTTTCTTAAAAATAGTTCTTAAAGCTTTCGCTTTTTTAAGTATGGTTTTATTTTCTTTTGTAACAGGATACAATATTCTTCTAAAAGGCTGGTTCGTGTCTTTGATCAAAAAATCCTGGAGTTCACTAAAAAGTTTGCTTATCTCATCCATTAATTCAGGAGATATATTGATATTAAAAAGGGAGTTGATGATAATGTTGAAAGAAAGTTTATTGATCAATGGATAAACATCCACGGCATCGCCGGTAGTAAATCCCGGCATAAAATCATTGATGGATTTAATAATAATATTTTGTAATCCTGATAACTTCTGACGGTGAAATGCTGGTTGTATCAGTCTTCTTTGCTTTAACCAATAATCTGCATTGGAGAAAAGCAATCCATTGCCAAATAATTTTACTGCTTTCTCTGTTGATAATTTTGATTTATGATAATTTTTGTGATTCTCTTTTAAAATATGATTGATGAAGCCAGCATCTTGTGTCAATATAAGTTTTCCTTCAAATCCTAACTGCGCAGTATAAGTGCCCGAAAATTTATCCATGCTTTTTGAAATAAATTTTATGGGATTATTCAGGAATTCAGCCGACCGCAGCATGGTTCTGAAATAAGAATATCCTGTTGGGAGATTGTATTTTTTCTTTTTCATCGTGTTGCTTATCTATCTTCTTCACAAAGTTGAGATACTTACGATAAACTTTATCGCTTTTTTTTATTGAGTTGACTTGACAAATCCTGTTGGAATATCCAATGTATTTATTTGCGGCAATACATCATCTTCTGTATATGGTATCCTATCAGGCCCGGAGAAAAATAAAGTATAATGCGCATTGATCTTTTTATAATAGAGTTCAGCATTGAGCGGACCATCTTTGGAATAAAAAAGTGGCGGATGATTGCTGTTGTTTTCCGCCTGCGTTAATAATTGCGGCAAACTATCGGGATACTCGCCTTGTTGTACTTTATAAAATTCAATATTTCTTACAAGGCTGTTCATATACATTTGCCTGGAAGAAATATAAAGATCTTTGTTGTTCAGCTTATCCTTCGTAAAATAAATGAGCGAACCATAAATCAATACCGTAAATGTAAGTGCAGCAACACCAATAAGAATAAGTTTTCTGTCTTTATATTTGAATGCTCCCTGCGTTATTAACCATATGCCCACAAAACCACCAAATAAAGGAATAAGGCCAAGCCAACCTTTTGCATATAAGTGATTGGGGCCTTTAGCCCTTGCTGCCAGTATTTCTTTTTCTGTGCTTTTTAAAAAGATTTTATATTCATTGGAGAATTGGAAAACACTTTTTGGAACCAGGATGATCTTATTACTGAAGAGGATCAAATAAATAAAATTATTATAGCTATTGATCGATTTAATTTCTTTCCAATATGCAAAACTTTCTTTGTTTGCTGTAGTTAATTTAATTCCTTCTTCAGATTCCAGTAATTGGTAGTCGATATTTTCTCTATCGAATTGTTTTGAAAGCCTTTTTGCAGCAATAAGATATGGAATCAAAAAAAAGAATGAGTAAAAAATAATTCCGACTATTAAAAAATAAAAAAGAAATTGTACCTGGAAATTATGCGTACCACGGCTGATATTATTACTGAATAGAAGCGTTAATCCTACTGGTAAAATAAGTCTCGTCACCAGGTTTCTTTTAAAATAATAATACTTTAAGAATTCAATGTACTCCGTTTTTGTAATTTGAATATCCAGCATTTTTTATGCACTTGTTTTTATCAACATTTCTTTTTAAGAAAATCGCCATCTATGATAATCAATTTAACTCCATTGGTTGTAGTAGAACGATGCGAACTAAGATCATCCGATACTACATAAGTCATTCCTTTTGTAAGCATAAATTCCTCACCGTTCTCAAGTTCACTTACAAATTCACCTTCCAGGCAATGAACAATATGTCCTTTCTGGCACCAGTGGTCAGCAAAATATCCTTTTGAATATTCTACCAAACGAATTCTTAACCCATCGTATTGAATCGTTTGCCAGGTGGCGATTCCTTCTGTGCCTTTGTATTCTGTTTTTTCAATGTTGCTCCAATCAATTGATTGAAATGGGATGTTACTCATGGTTTATTGCTCATTTAAAATAAGTTTTCAAGCGTAATTAATTTAAGAGTTGTTTCTGTAATTCGATTAATTCAGAATAAGGAGCTGTGCCTTTATCTTCCCATTTCTTTTTATGTTGTAATCGTTGATCAATAGCTTGCAATGCGGCTACTTTATGTTTATTGAAAATAGGTCCAACCAAATCTCTCGTTGGAAAATCAGTTGGGGTATAATACATCCATACATTAACAAGTAAAGGAAAATCTTTTTTTTCGTTTACAGATTGCTGTAACTGTGTAAGTGCATCCAGCATTTCTTTTCTTATTTTCCAGGAAGGAGAATTGTCATCCGTACTGATATATACTTTAAAATTTCTGTTGACAATTTGAATGGGTGTAGCTGTAATTTTGGCTCCTTGTCCATGTGAAATAAAAAATACGAGAGAGAGGATTGATGCGAAGATTATTTTCATGATTAATTATAGATATCAGAAAGTTAAATAAAAAATCCCAGCCAAAGCCGGGATTTATATTTTAATCGTTTATTTTATTTGTTATGGATTATCCTTTAGTTTACTATTTTTCTTACTATATCCAAAATAAATGATGAATCCAATTGCTAACCAGCCAAACAAACGCAACCAGTTTGTCCAACCTAATCCAAAGATCATAGCAGCACAAACAATTACGCCCAAGATAGGAACTAACGGTACCATTGGTGTTTTAAATTGTCTCGGTAAATCAGGATCAGTTTTTCTTAAGATGATAACGGCAATGCATACAAGTATAAAAGCAAATAATGTTCCAATACTTGTCATATCACCAACAATATCACCTGGAATGAAAGCTGCAAATGCGCCAACAAGCACAAGTATAATGAGGTTGGCTTTATAGGGTGTTTTATACTTGGGATGAACTGCACTAAAAACGGAAGGCAATAAACCATCCTTGCTCATTGAATAGAATACCCGGCTTTGACCAAGAAGCATAACAAGTATTACCGAAGAGAATCCGGCCAAAATAGCTACTGTTACCAGTTTGGCGAGCCATGCATAACCCGGCATATAAGTATTTATTGCAGCAACTACAGAAGCTTCTTTACCGGTAGTTCTGAAAAATTCAACCGGTGCAAGTCCGGTTAAGACATGCGCAAATAAAATATAAAGAACAGTACAAATCGCCAACGAACCTAAGATGCCGATAGGCATTGCAGTCTTTGGATTTTTTGTTTCCTGCGCAGCAGTACTAACTGCATCAAAGCCAATAAATGCAAAGAAAACCACACCTGCGGCACCAAGTATTCCCATGATACCTCCAAAGCTGTGATTAACACCCTGGTGATCAGTATAAACAGATGCTGCGGGTATATAGGGATGATGATTTCCTGCGTTTATAAAACCCCATCCAAAAATTATGATCAATATCACGATAGCAACTTTTGCAATTACAATTATACCATTTACAAAAGCAGATTCCTGTGTTCCTTTTATAAGTAACAGGCTTAATAATGCAACAATTCCAAATGCCGGTAAATTTAGTATTCCATGCTGAACCATGCCTGCAGCATCTGGTATTGAATGTTCAAACGGAGAATGGCACCAGGCGTAAGGCACGGGATTCATGTGTAGAACCTGGGTTAATAAATTATTCAGGTATTCGCTCCATGCGATACCAACAGTGGCGGCTCCAACTGCATATTCCAAAACAAGATCCCAACCAATTATCCATGCCAGTAATTCGCCCATGGTAGCATACGTATATGTATATGCGCTACCAGAGATGGGTATGGAGGAAGAAAGTTCAGCATAACATAATCCAGCTAATGCACAACCAATTGCGGCTACAATAAACCCAATGGTAACTGACGGGCCTGCATTTTGAGCTGCTGCTGCGGCAGTCCGTACAAATAATCCGGCTCCAATAATGGCACCAATGCCTAGCGCTACAAGTGAACCGGCGCTTAAAGTTCGCTTTAACCCTTTTTCAGAATCTGCGGCTTCATTTAATAATGCCTGTACTGGTTTTTTGGTGAATAAACCCATATAGATAGTCAGTTTGGTGATGAATGAATCTGAAAAATAAGAATTTATTTACTTACTATGATAAAACTTTTATTAACGGTGCCAGTTAACTGTTGACAGTGATAACCTCATTCGGTATTAAATATTATATTGCAACACTAATTAGCTTATATGAACATTCCCTCATCTGAGAAATCAAAACCCAGCAGGCTCACCCTTTACATCGTAATTGCGATGATATTGGGAATTGGGACAGGGTATATTATAAATAACAGTTGCTCTCCGGAATTCATAAAAGACTTTGCTCCGAAAATAAAATTGCTGGCAACGATATTCCTGCGGCTTGTTCAAATGATCATTGCACCGTTGGTATTTGCAACATTGGTAGTAGGAATTGCAAAACTGGGCGATCTTAAAACGGTGGGAAGGGTTGGGGGCAAAGCGATGATCTGGTTTGTATCTGCCTCGTTGATTAGTTTAACGTTGGGACTTATTTTAGTTACGATCACAAAACCTGGCGTAGGTGTAAATCTTTCAAACGTTGATTTAGAAGGAGCAAAAGATTTGATGGGAAAAACCAAAGAATTTTCACTGGATAAATTTGTTGAGCATGTGGTACCAAGAAGTGTTATAGAAGCAATGGCCAATAATGAAATATTACAGTTGGTTATTTTTTCTGTGTTCTTTGGTGTTGCCATCACAGCAATCGGAGAAAAAGGAAAACCGATCATTCATGCACTTGATTCATTAACACATATCGTGTTGAAAATGGTTGGCTATGTGATGAATCTGGCACCTGTTGGCGTATTTGGTGCCATGACAGGTGTGATTGCCATTAAAGGCCTTACAATTTTAAAAACGTATGCATATTATATAGGATCATTTTATTTGGGATTGGCTGTGCTGTGGGCAGTTATGCTCGGCGTTGGATATTTGATATTAAAAAAGCGTTTACCCGTTCTGTTACGCAGGATCGCAAGCCCAATGACCATTGCATTTAACACCGCCAGCAGTGAAGCCGTTTTTCCAAAGCTGGTAGAAGAAATGGAACGCTTCGGATGTAATAATAAAATTGTTTCTTTTACATTGCCTTTAGGATATTCATTTAATCTTGATGGCAGTATGATGTATATGACATTTGCAAGTATGTTCATAGCACAGGCTTATAATATAACATCGGTAACAGGTCACTTAGGAACACAAATCGCCATGCTACTGGTGTTCATGCTCACCAGCAAAGGAATTGCCGGTGTGCCACGGGCATCATTGGTTGTTGTACTTGCTACAGGTGGCATGTTTGGAATACCTCCTGAAGGTATCGGCCTTGTTTTGGCTATTGATACTTTTTGCGATATGGGAAGAAGTATGACAAACGTATTGGGCAATGCACTTGCAACAGCAGCAGTAAGTAAATGGGAAGGTGCTTTGGAAAATTAGAATTTAATAAACAGTAATAAAGGACATCTCTAAAAATCTACCTTATCTCTCTTTTATCGCAGACCCCGATGAATTTCGGGGGAGAGGAATTAAAGCTGAGGTACAAAAAGGAATAGGTTTTTAAAGATGCTCTAAATATTTAAAAGAAGTTAAGCCATCAGGATTTATGAAACATTTTACTTTTTTATTTTTTGTTTTAGTCGTTGCATTAACATCCTTTGCGCAGGATACAACAAAAATTAATCTCATTAATCAATACAAACAAAAAGTTAAGGAGGCTGCGGTTACAATAAATGATCGTCATTATGTTTCTGATAAAGAAGGGGTGGTTATTATTAATGTAGCCACAGGTGTTGATTCAATATCGGTAATGCATAAAGGCTATAAAAGCAAAAACTTTTCCTATAAAGATGCGATCAAAATAAGAGAATTGGTACTGGAAAAAGAATTTAGCTGGACTGATCTGCTCACACCCATGTTTTATATTTTGTCTGGTGGAATATGGTTATTGCTATTCATCATCTTTGCAGAAACAGGATTGTTTATCGGTTTCTTTTTTCCGGGTGATTCATTGTTATTTGTTGCCGGAATTCTTAGCACCACATTGGTTGATTCCATTTCTTTAAATACTGGTAGTGATTTTTTTAACCTGCTTATTATTTCGGGACTGTGTTCTATTGCAGGGATTTTAGGAAACACAGTAGGATATATGACTGGCC
Source organism: Ferruginibacter sp. (assembly GCA_039934735.1). Classification (GTDB taxonomy): domain Bacteria; phylum Bacteroidota; class Bacteroidia; order Chitinophagales; family Chitinophagaceae; genus Ferruginibacter. The sequence continues at coordinate 16,347 of JBDTLP010000030.1, forward strand.
GTAAAGTTGGTCCGGCAATGTTTAGCTGGAGAGATCGTTTTCTTTTCAAGAAAAAATATTTATTCCAGGCAAAAGAATTTTATGAAAGACGTGGTGGTGGCGCAATCATATTGGCCCGCTTTGTACCTTTTATCAGAACCTTTGCGCCTATCGTTGCAGGTATTGTACACATGGATAGAAAGAAATTTGGATTTTTTAATATTGTAGGTTGTATTGCCTGGGTTGTTTCGATGTTATTTATCGGGCATTACTTAAATACATTTACGAAAAAGCAATTCAACTTTGATTTGGAAAAACACCTGGAGGTAATTGTTATCGCAATCGTACTTGTAACGACTGCACCTGTTTTGATAAAATTATTTATTCCAGGCAAAAAAAAGGATCCAACTGTATAGATTTTTTTCTATGAATAAATCCTCAACTTCTGTTTTTAATATCGCCGTTATTGTGGCTGCCCTCGGATATTTTGTAGATATCTATGATTTGCTGTTATTTAATATTGTGCGATTACCAAGCCTTACATCTTTGGGATTAACAGAGGAACAGGCTAATAAAAGCGGCGAATTTATTATCAGTGTCCAGATGACCGGATTGCTTATCGGCGGGATCATCTGGGGAATAATGGCAGATAAAAAAGGAAGGCTGAGTGTTTTATTTGGTTCTATCATTTTATACTCTATTGCAAATGTATTTAATGGATTTGTACATACCGTTAATGAATATGCGCTTGTTCGGTTTTTTGCGGGAGTAGGCTTGGCCGGAGAATTAGGGGCAGGAATTACACTTGTTTCAGAATTGGTACATAAAGAAAAAAGAGGCATCAGTACATCACTTGTTGCCGGACTAGGCTTAACCGGTGCCGTAGTTGCCTATTTTATTTCCAGGCAGTTTGACTGGAGAATATGCTATTTTATTGGTGGTGGCCTGGGCATATGTTTATTGATATTGCGAGTCACCGTTTTTGAATCTGGTATGTACAACCAGGTAAAGAAAATGAATGTGGCAAGAGGAAATTTCGGAATGTTCTTTACCAATAAGAAGCGCTTTAAAAAATATATTTGCAGCATTCTCATCGGCCTTCCTACCTGGTATGTTATTGGAATATTAATTGCATTCTCAAATAAATTTGGAAAAGAATTTGGATTGCCTAAAAAAATAAATCCCGGTATGGCAACGATGTATGCTTATTCGGCAATTTCAATCGCTGATATACTGATCGGATTTATAAGTCAATGGCTGAAAAGCAGGAAAAAGGCATTGTTTATTTTTTATGGGATCACGATCATCATGCTCATTTTGTTTTTCACCCAACATGATACGAATAATACGACCATGTATTTTATTATTGCAGGGCTCGGTTTTGCCACAGGTTTCTGGGCAATTTTTGTCACGATGGCTGCAGAGCAATTTGGTACAAACCTTAGAGCTACCGCCGCTACTACCGCACCCAATATGGTAAGGGGATCATTGCCGTTAATGATCTTATTGTTTAATGCATTGCAACATTATACGAGTTATGTAAATGCAGGAATTATAACAGGTGTAATTGTAATGCTGATAAGCATCATAGCTGCATGGTTTACCGAAGAAACATTTGGAAAGGATCTTGATTATATTGAAACTTAATTAAACCTACGTGCCCAAAATATTAGTTATACGATTTTCTTCCATTGGCGACATTGTTCTTGCCAGCCCGGTTTTGCGTTGTTTAAAAAAACAACTGGCAGATGCTGAAATTCATTTTGTAACAAAATCAGCTTTTAAAATTGTAACTGCCAGTAATCCTTACGTTGATAAATTTTTTTATTACGATAATGACATCTTACCGCTTATTGCTGAATTAAAAAATGAGAAATATGATTATGTCGTTGATCTGCATAATAATTTCAGGAGCAATAAAATTAAAAGGGCATTAAAGAAAAAATCTTTCACCATCGATAAATTAAATGTTCAAAAATTTTTATTGACAAAATTGAATATTAATGTGATGCCACATATTCATATTACACAACGTAGTTTGAATACCGTAGCTCCACTGGATGTTTTTGATGATGGCCTTGGCCTTGATTATTTTATTCCAAAGGAAGATGTGGTAACACAAAAAGACATCCCTACCGCTCACAGTGCCGGTTTTATCGCAGTTGTTATTGGTGCAAATTATTTTACAAAAAAATTACCTGTTCATAAACTGCAGGAATTATGTTATAAGATTGATCATCCAATCATGTTACTGGGAGGAAAAGAAGATAGAGAAACAGGAGAGGCTGTTGCATCACTCGATCCAATAAAAATTTACAATGCCTGTGGTAAATTCAATTTGAATGAATCTGCAGATCTTGTAAGACAATCGAAATTGGTCATCTCCCACGATACGGGGATGCAGTACATTGCATGTGCACTTCAAAAACCTGTGCTGGCAATCTGGGGAGGAACGTCTCCTAAATTAGATGTAGAACCTTATTATGGAAAATTATTTATGGACCGGCAATCCTTTCCCATCTACGAAAATATATTTTTAAACTTACGTTGTCAGCCCTGCAGTAAATTTGGAACGCATACATGCCCGCTTGAGCATTTTAATTGTATGGAGAAACAAGATATAGATGAAATTGTAAGGAAGGTAAATTTTCGATTGAGTAGGAAATAGGCTTCAAAAGTTTTAAAGGATCCAGGTGTTAGAAATGTCATTTTTTATTTTCTCCTTTTTACTCTGAATTAAAACTCCTTTGCCTCTGTGGTTAAAAAGAAAGTTCGAACACAGTAAAGTTTTTTTTTACCACAGAGTATAAAGAGTTTATTTCAAAGAGTAAAAGGAGTTTTAGTTATTAAATTGTGAGATCTTTTTTTATACTTATGCTCACCATTCACTCATTCACCATGTTAATATATTTATAATTACAACAGCTCATCTTTAATAAATGAAAGATTATCTGTTTTTTTGATACTATGAAATTTTTCCCTTTTATTTTCTCCTTCTTTATTATTCAAAGTTCATTTGCCCAGATAACAACGAATGTTTCCTGGACAGAACATAGCGACATGCCTCCCAATGAAGTGATCTATTATAAAACAAATAATAAATTGCAATGGGATAATTTTTCCGGGACTGCAACAAAAGACAATAGCCTTGTAGCTGCGCTCACTGTTTCAGGTTTTGGTTATAATGCCAGTTTAAAAACGATCAATGGAAAAGGCGAGTTGATAATAAATGTTTATTGTTATTTCAGTAAGAATAAGTCATGGGTAAAGCCAGGAAGAAATACTCCTTATATCCTGAACCATGAACAACATCATTTTGATGTAAGTTATATTGCCGCCCAACTTTTTATTGCCAAATTACAAAGCACAAAGTTCACAATAAATAATTACCAGGAATTACTTGCACGGATCTACAATGAGTGTTGTGATAGCATGAATAATATGCAGAATGATTATGATAGCCAAACAAAAAACGGCCAGGTTGAAGAAGAACAAGCACGATGGAATACTTTAATAGATTCAAGGATCAATAAGCTTACAAATTAACAATCAACACAGGTATCTTAAGTTCATGTCTTACTGTATCAACAGTTGCACCATATACAAGATCTTTTATTCCCGTATGGCCATGTGCACCTACTACAAGCATATCTGCGTTTTCACTTTTTACAATTCTTACAATTTCTTTTGCCCTGTTCCTGAAGCCCAGTATGCCTTTGGCTTCATATCCTTTTTCTTTTAACTGGTCTGTAAAAAAATCAAGCCTTTCCTGGTCCTTCTGTGTTTCATAATCATCTGTTTCAGTTCCATGTAATATTGCAGAAGCACTTTCAACAATGTGGATGAGAATAAATGCTGTTTCTTTTTTTCCTTGTCCAAGTGCCGACAAAATAAGTTTTGTATCATTTTCACTGAAGTCCAACGCAACAACTATTTTTTTGTAAACAGGTACAGCAATATCATTCAATGCTTTGAACTCAGGGTGCATTTGAATAGAAGATGCTTTTTTCTTTTTATTTAATAATGGAAATATAAATGAATATATAAGCAACCATGCAAAAGAAAGTCCTGAAGCAACGATCAATATCTTGGTCAAAATATGTCCGGGGTTGCCAAAATATTCAAGAGATTTTTCTGTTAACCATTTTACATTTAGATAAACCAATGTTGCGGCTATGAGCCAGGCCATTATTTTTGTAATTGGTTTAATGGCAAATGTTCCCATTGTTTCTTTATCACTAACAAAATGAACAAGCGGTATTACGGCAAAGGCTAACTGCAAACTCAATATTACCTGGCTGAACAATAATAAACTATCAACTTTTTTTTCTCCTGCGATAGCGATAACAAGGATGGCAGGTATGATAGCCAGCATACGTGTGATCAGCCTGCGCATGATTGGATTTATTCTGAGCCGTAAGTATCCTTCCATTACAATTTGTCCTGCCAGGGTTCCCGTAATGGTTGAACTTTGCCCTGCTGCGATCAATGCAATAGCAAAGAGCGTAGATGCAACTGATGAACCCAGCATGGGTGATAATAATTGATGCGCCTGTTCAATTTCTCCAACATCTGTTCTGCCGGTTGTAAAAAAAACTTTTGCTGCTAGTATAAGTATTGCAGCATTAATAAGAAACGCAATATTTAATGCAATGGCACTATCAATAAAACTCCATTTTAAAGCCTGCTTAATGCCTGGAATGGTTTTCTTAATTTTTCTTGTTTGAACCAAAGCAGAATGCAGGTATAAATTATGCGGCATTACCGTGGCACCGATAATTGATATTGCAATGTATAAAGCTGTTTCTTTTGGCAACGCATTGTTCATACCTTTCGATGCATATAAATCTTTTGCATCAGGTAAAGAAGGAATGAGTCCTTTTAATATTTCAAAGAATTGTGGCTGTGCGATGATAATATTTACCAGGAAGCAAACACCGATCACAGCGATCAGGCAGATAATAAATGCTTCCATTTTGCGAATGCCCAAACGTTGTAAATACAATAATAAAAAAGTATCTAAAACTGTAAAAGAAACACCCCAGATCAATGGAAGGCCGGTTAATAATTTTATACCAATGGCCATGCCCAATACTTCTGCAAGATCACAGGCAGCTATGGCGATTTCTGCAAGTACCCATAAAATAAAATTGATTGCTTTGGGATAAGTTTCACGATTTGCTTGTGCCAGATCGCGGCCTCTTACTATCCCTAATCTTGCACTAAGTGATTGCAGTAATAACGCCATCAGGTTGCTCATCAGCAATACCCAGATCAACGTATAACCATACTTGCTGCCGCCTGCAAGATCAGTGGCCCAATTTCCCGGGTCCATGTATCCAACGCTTACAAGATATGCGGGACCTAGAAAAGAAAATATTTTTTTCCAGCCTGTTGTTTTGCGTGTGGTATCTACAGAACCATGTACTTCACTCAACGAATTATCGGGTGCAATTTCCTTTGTCATATAATACAAAATACATTTTGAGCAACCTGTTTACTAATGATTGTTGCGGGTAATGTTGAAATTTTTATTTCCACTGATTCATCAAAATCGAAACGCCTGGTGATTTTTAATTTTGTTCCAATACCAATTTTAAAATGATTTAAAAGTTCAAGCATTTCTGTGCTTTGATTTTTTACAGAACTAACTGTTATTGTTTTTTTTAATGGAGCAGCGGCTAAGCTTTCCTGTTTGATGATCTTTATTTTTCCTTTATGATCAGGTATCGGGTCGCCGTGTGGATCAAAAGCGGGATTGCCTAAAAAATCATCCAGCCGAATTGTAAGTTCATTGCTGCTGATATGCTCAAGCTCTTCCGCCATGCTATGTACTTCATCCCACTCAAATCCAAGTTTGTTTACAAGAAAATATTCCCAGAGCCGGTGTTTTCTTACCACGTTCAAAGCTGTTTTATTGCCTTGCTCGGTCAAACTAAAACCTTTGTATTTCTGGTAGTGAACTATTTTTTTAGATTCTAGTTTTTTCAACATATCCGTTACTGAAGCCGGCCTCGTATTCATTTCATCAGAGAGTAGGGTTGTGCTCACTTTTTCGTGTACATGTTGTAAGTGATAGATCGCTTTGATATAGTTTTCTTCTGTTGCTGTATAGGTCACTCGTTAAAAATTTAGACAAATCTAAAATTTATTTGCATACAAACCTAAATATTCACTTAAGTGGTTCGTGAGGACACGATCCACGGCTTTGTAGAGTCGGGGCAGAAGGGTGAAGATGATTTGAAAATTTGAAGATTTGAAAATGTGCTGATAAGCCCGAAAAATTTGATGGAGTATAATATGAAAATGCTTTTCATCTTCAAATTTTCAAATCGCAAATCTTCAAATCAACACTTTTTGAAATAAATTATTGACTATTGCGTTAAGGTGAAGATATTCACATATCCACCTATTGTGTAATGTTTACACGTTAATTTAAAAAATCGGGTTTATCTTGCAGCACAAACCAAACTAATAAAAGAATGAATTTTCCCAAGTACGAAGTTCCTTATCCTATTGACGCCGCTTACCAGAAACGTGTTGCTTATTTTTCTATGGAATTCGCAGTGCACCAGCCATTAAAAATATATAGTGGTGGATTAGGTTATCTCAGTGGTTCTCATTTACGCAGTGCTTATGAATTGCGCCAGAATTTAATCGGTATTGGCATTTTATGGAAGTATGGTTATTACGACCAGGCCCGCAACCAGGATCAGACATTGCAGGTTCAGTGGAATGAAAAAATTTATAACTTTCTTGAAGATACCGGTATTAAATTCCAGATCGATATTCACGGACACCCAGTTTGGGTAAAAGCTTTTTATCTTAATCCAGAAACATTTAAAAGCGCCCCTTTATTTTTGCTGTCAACGGATCTTCCTGAAAATGATTATGTTTCTCAAACAATTTGTCATCGTTTGTACGATGCAAATGTTTCAACAAAAGTTGCACAGTTTATTTTATTGGGAATTGGAGGAGCAAAGCTGATTGATGAATTGAATTTCAATCCCGAGGTTTATCATATGAATGAGGCACATGCAGCAAGTGCCATTTTCTATTTGTATAAAAAATTCGGTAACAATAAAGAAGAAGTAAGAAAGCGTTTGGTATTTACCACGCATACACCTGAAGAAGCTGGTAATGAAAAGCACGAGATCCATTTGTGTGAGAAGATGGGCTATTTCTGCGGAATGCCATTGGAGGAAGTGCGTAAACTAACGGGAATGGACACTGATCAATTTGATCACTCCTTAGTTGCATTGAGATTTGCAAGACTTGCTAATGGCGTAAGCCAGTTGCACGGTGAAGTGAGCAGGAAAATGTGGAGCAAGTATGAAGGCATTTGTGAAATCAAATCCATTACCAATGCACAAAACTGGCATTACTGGGCAGATAAACAACTATATAATTTTATTGAAGAACATAATAACGATGCTTTTATCGATAGAAAAAGATGGTTGAAAAAAAGAGCCTTTGATATTGTTGCAGATCAGACTGGAAAATTATTGAACCCTGATGTGTTAACGATTGTGTGGGCAAGAAGGTTTGCCGGATACAAAAGAGCTGATCTTATAACGAGAGATGAAGAACGTTTCAAAGCATTGTTAAGTAATAAAAAATATCCTGTACAAATAATCTGGGCAGGAAAACCTTATCCTGTTGACTATCCCGCTATCAGTGATTTTAATTATTTGATTAACCTTAGCAAACAATATGATAATGTAGCTGTGTGTATTGGTTATGAACTTTCATTGAGTAAAAGATTGAAACAAGGTTCTGATATCTGGCTCAATAATCCACGTGTACCAAGAGAAGCAAGTGGAACGAGTGGTATGACTGCAGCAATGAATGGCGCTGTGAACTTTAGTACCAATGATGGATGGATATGCGAATTCATCAATCATGGCAACAATGGGTTTTTAGTTCCGCCGGTAGATTATACTACAATGACAACGCACGAACAGGATGAATACGATCTCGAAAAACTTTATGATATTTTAGAGAATCAAATTCTGCCCATGTATTATGAGAATGCGAATGTGTGGAGACAAATTGTAAAGAATGGTATGCGTGATGTCCGTTGGCAATTTGATAGCAACCGTATGGCAAAAGAGTATTATGATATCATGTACAAATAAGTATATTTAGAAATAATTTCAAATCCTTTTCGCCTAAACCGTGGAAAGGATTTTTTTTTAGCTTCAATAAGTGAATGAGTGAATGAGGCAATAACATTTAAAGAGATATTCACTTATTGACCTATTCACTTATTCACTCATTCACTCATTCACCCAATCAAATCACAAACTAATTAAAACGCAATGGAACCGTATACAAAAAATATCGAAGTCCGCTGGGCCGATCTTGATCCTAATTTTCACATGCTTCATTCGAAATATTATGATCTTGGTGCTTATTGCAGGATGTCTTTTTTGGTAGAGAAAGGAATAACACCTGCGTTTATGAAACAAAATCATCTAGGACCAATTCTTTTCAGGGAAGAATGCATTTTTAAAAGAGAGATTGGTTTTGAAGATAAGATTACAATAAATGTAAAAATTCAAAAGATCAATCACGATTGCTCAAGATGGAGTATGGTACATGAAATATGGAAGAATGAAAATACGCTTGCGGCTGTTATTACCTGTGATGGGGCGTGGATGGATACCAAACTTCGTAAATTAGCAATTCCGCCAATGGAAGTGCAGAAAACTTTTGAAGAAGCACCGAAGACAGATGATTTTATATTTTATAAAAGAGAAGAAACAAAAACATGATAAGCTCAACGATTAATTTATACCGGCAGGCATATTCCGGGCTTACCCGCAGGATATGGTTGCTGAGTGTTGTTATGCTTATTAATCGTATCGGCACCATGGTGTTGGCATTTATGACGCTTTATTGCAGTCATCTTGGTTATACAATTCAACAGGGTGGGCTGGTGGTTGGTATTTATGGAATAGGCGCAGTATCAGGAGCACTTCTTGGAGGAAAGATCAGTGATAAATTCGGATTTTATTATACACAGTTCTTCGCTTTATGCTGTGGCGGTATTTTATTTATAGTGCTTGGGCAGATGAATACTTATTTGACTATTTGCATTTGTACCTTTTTTTTAAGCACAGTAAATGAAGCGTTCAGGCCTGCCAATGCAACAGCGATTGCACATTATAGTACAAAAGAAAACCGCACCCAATCCTTCTCGTTAGTAAGGCTTGCTATTAATATTGGTTTCAGTGCAGGTACTGCGATTGGTGGTTTTTTAGCTTCGGTCAATTATAAATTATTATTCTGGGTTGATGGGTTCACAAGTATCAGTGCTGCTATATTTTTATTGATCATCTTACCAAAAGTTTCTTTAAGTCAACAGAAGGCGCCTGTTGTTACGAAAGGAAATTCATCTGAAAGTACTTCACCATACAAGGATAAAAAATTTCTTTATTTTCTTTTCTTCCAGGTATTGTTTGCCATTTGTTTTTTCCAGTTGTTCACCACAGTGCCATTATTCTTTAAACAGAAATTGCATTTGAATGAATATTGGATCGGTGTTGTAATGGCATCTAATGGAGTATTGATCGCCATTTTTGAAATGGTACTTGTTTTTAAACTGGAAGGAAGACAATCCTATCTTGTTCTAATGCGCTATGGTGCAATATTAATGGGTTGCTCTTTCTTGTTATTAAATCTTCCATTGTTAAGTGGATTGCTGGTAGCATTGCTTGCATTGTTTGTTTTAACGATTGCAGAAATGATATCAATGCCATTTATGAATAGCTATTATATTTCAAGAAGTTCAGAACAAAGCCGCGGTCAATATGCCGGGCTTTATACCATGTCATGGAGTGTGGCACAGGTTATTGGAAGTACTTCAGGGTCGGGTATCGCAGACAAGTTTGGCTTCTCTGATTTATGGTTGATTATTTTCGTTATTTGTTTAGTTGCAGCAACAGGATATTATTGGCTGCAAAGAATAAGTTAATCTGACCGGTTTTGTAAACGATGAGGAATGTTATTGCGTATTGTTTAAAAAAATATCATGAACACTTATAAATTTAAATTCTTATCCTTTACAATTGCATGTGTCATTTTAATTGCTACAACTTCTTCTCAATGCAAGACATCACCCAACGTTAAAATCTTACCACTAGCTACAGATGGCTTTGCTGTAATGGAATTATTTACTTCACAAGGTTGCAGCAGTTGTCCGCCAGCCGACAATTTATTAGGAAAATATGCAGCACAAAATAATGATAAGCTTATCGCATTGGCATTTCATGTAGATTACTGGAACCAGCTTGGATGGACGGATTCATTTAGTTCTGAAAAGTATAGCAATCGCCAGAGAGATTATTCAACAACGATCAATAACTCATCTGTGTACACGCCGCAACTTGTAATAAATGGGACAAAAGAATTTGTTGGAAGTGATGAAACAAAAATTGTATCTGAAATTGAAAATGTATTAAAACAAAAGCCAGCTTTATCTATCTCAATAAATAAAACGGAAAGAACAGGCAACAAGCTTTCAATAAATTATTCGCTTGATAAAACGTATAACAACACTACACTGCAGGCAGCATTGGTCCAAAAACAAGTGTTTACAAATATTCTTAAAGGTGAGAACAGGGGATTGAAGCTGACAAATTATAATGTGGTAAGAGATTTTGTAAGTACAGCAGCAAAAAATAAAACTGCTTTCATTGATCTGCAAATACCAGCAGGCTATAATGAAAAAGATTTTTCAATTGTTCTTTATGTACAGGAAGATGTCTCAGGAAAAATTATCGGGGCAACTAAAAAGATTTTGTGATTTTAATATTGATAAGTAACAGAATAATTCCCTTTAGAAGTCATGGGCATTGATTGTCCCATTACATCCATAGTAGCAGTCATTTCAATTTCACTTGTACTTTTATTGACAAGCCCTTTTTTTATATCAACGATCATTTCTCCTTTGGATTTTGTTTCAATATGATAAGAGATACTTGTTCCCTGCATTTCAGTTGTTCCATCGCCAATCAAAGTTCCGGTTACTGTGATCGTAGCAATATCTTTTTCTATTGACTTTATAGTATAAGTTTTTTTAGTTGTCATACTGTTCTCAGTAGAACTATCGGTCCAGTTGTCACCAATCTTTTTATCTTTTGGAATAATAAAAAATGTTCCTTCTACAATTGCATTACCTGCACGGTCTCCACCCATGGAGGATAAAATTCCTTCAAAAGGATTTGAATCATCTTCTTTTTCAGCTCTCTCGGGGCTATTGGCTTTTTTACTGGTTGTTGCCATACTGCCTGTTTTTTTATCAACAGATACGGTATCAGCAACATTGAGTTTTTCAGACATCGCTTTTCCCATATCAGAATTCTTGTCTTCAGGTTTTTCAGAATCATAGTTAGTTGCCTCACCCATCATATCCATTGACATTTTTAATTTTGTAATGGTATTCGTGATGCTGTAATTTTTGTCATCAGCATCAATTACTGCAAGCACATTCGTAGTTGTGTTATCTGTTTTCATCGTCATGCCCATCGGCATATCTGTATTTGAATTGGAAGAAGAAACGATCGTAATCTTTTGCCCTTTATTTAAAATGACCTTACTATCTTTTTGCGCATAAGAACACACAGTTGAAAGTATCGCTAAAACAAAAAATATTCTTTTCATATTATTAAATTATCTGGAAATAGGTGAACAGCAAAAATACTTATTAGTTGAATATAGAATAAAAAAAAAATGGGTTACTGTTTTGCAGTAACCCATTAATAAATTAAAATGACTTTAATTATCCAATAACTGTTACATTAACAGCATTCATTCCTTTTTTGCCATTCTGAAGCTCAAATTCTACTTTGTCGCCTTCTTTAATGTCATTGATTAAACCGCTAACGTGTACAAAGGTTTCTTTGTCAGATTCGTCATGTTTAATAAATCCGAATCCTTTTTCTGAATTGAAAAACTTAACGGTTCCTTGATTTTTAGTGTCCATTTTTTTTAAATTGTATTGTATTTGTATTAATAAAGCGCAAAGGTAAGGGTTTAATATTAATATTAAAAATCATTTTGAAATAAGGATGGTTTTATTATCATTTTTTAAATGTTGTTCTATTTTAATAGCTATTCTGCAATAGTTTATCAATATTTTTTAATTTTCCGGGATTTAGAAGATTTAACTAAAGATGGGACCGAAACAGTTTTATATCCTTATTATAAATAACTTTATTGTGCATGATAGTGGCAGAAAATAGATTAAAATGTTTTACTGCTATTTCAATTGCCGGGCCCATGATCACAATCTTTCTGAAATATTAAGTAAAGAAAGATTTATTTTTTATGATAAAACCACTTTTATTGAAACGAACAGTAATTACAGGAACCGGGTGTTATATTCCCACAGTTATAAAAACCAACAGCGATTTTTCTGGCAATAATTTTTATATGGGTGATAATAAACCCATCGGAACAAATGCTGCTGAAGTTGCTAAAAAATTCCAGGAGATAACGGGAATTGAAGAACGCAGGTATGCGGATGAAAATACAACGGCTTCTGATATGGCCATTCTTGCTGCAAAAGCTGCTATTGAAGATGCTGGTTGTGATCCGGAATCTTTGGATCAGATCATTGTAGCTCAGAATTTTGGAAACGTAATTAAACACACCATCCAAACTGATAACGTTCCTGCTATTGCATCCCGTGTTAAACATGCGTTGAATATTCACAATCCTGTATGCATTCCTTATGATATTATTTTTGGTTGCCCGGGTTGGATACAAGGCGTTATCCAGGCTGATGCATTTTTTAAAGCAGGCATTGCAAAAAAATGTTTGGTTATCGGTACAGAAACTTTATCACGTGTACTTGATTTTCATGACAGGGATAGCATGATATTTTCCGATGGTGCAGGTGCATGTATTCTTGAAGCAAAAGAATTGAACGAAAACGGAAGTGGAATATTGGCAACTGCAGCCCAAGCGCATTGCATTGATGAAGTAGATTATATTCATTTGGGGAAATCGAATTATCCAGACTCCGATCCACGCATCCGTTATATAAAAATGAAAGGAAGAAAAGTATATGAGTATGCAATTAAAAATGTGCCACTTGCGATGAAGTCATGTATCGACAGTGCAGGTGTTAATATAAAAGATCTGAAAAAAATAATCATACACCAGGCAAATGAAAAAATGGATGAAGCGATCATAAAAGAAATGTATAAACTTTATGGAATTAATAATGTTGCGACTGATATCATGCCGATGAATATCAGCAAACTTGGAAACAGTTCCGTGGCAACAGTTCCCACTTTATTTGATTCAATAAGAAGAAATAAAATCGAAGGGCATTCGCTGTTTTCGGGCGACATTATCCTGTTTGCTTCAGTAGGTGCGGGCATGAATATAAATGCAGTTTGTTACAGGATGTAAACAGTTGTTGGTAAAATAAATGCGGCTAGAAGCCTTATTTAGCGTACATTTGGAAAAATTTTCAGAATGATAAATGAAATGATCACGAAGTTCCTGGAGCCTGATAACCTGGCAAAAAAATCAGTAAAAATCGAGTTTAAAAAAAGAAATACCATCGTCGGGATTTTTGTAAAATCTCCTGATTATGAAGACCTCAAAGCAAAGAATTTTTGGAGGATCGTATCTGAAACTCATATCCCCGAATGGAAAAAAACAAACGACAACAAACTTTCCAAAATTTTCAGCGGCTCTGAATTCACCCGCCTTACTCAAGCGAAAGAACAATAGTAGTAAAAATGTATAAATGAAAATGCCCGGTTGATGCCGGGCTTTTTCTTTTGGGTTGATAGTGTTAATGAAGTTGAAAGTGTTAATAAAGGAAAGAAACGATATCAACTCTTTCAACTTTATAAACTTTTAAACCTTCTCCTCCATATACGCACTCACCGGCTCACAAGTACAAATCAAATTACGATCACCATACGTATTATTCACACGGCTCACAGACGGCCAGAATTTATTTTCTTTTACATATTCTAATGGAAACGCAGCTTGTTGTCTTGTATAAGCATGATCCCATTCATTTGCAGTAATTACAAATTGAGTATGCGGTGCATTCTTTAAAGGATTATCAACCTTATCTGCTTTTTCATTTTCAATAGCGCTGATTTCTGCTCTTATACTTAACATTGCATCACAAAAACGATCAAGTTCAGATTTGTCCTCGCTTTCTGTTGGTTCGATCATGATCGTACCTGCAACAGGAAAACTTAATGTAGGTGCATGGAAATTATAATCCATCAAACGCTTTGCAACATCTTCTGCTTCTATACCTGCACTTAGTTTAAATGGCCTTAGGTCAACAATAAATTCATGGCCACAAGTTCCATTCTTACCTGTGTATAAAATTTTATAATCGTTGTGCAATCTTGCCTTCATATAATTCGCATGCAGAATTGCATACTCCGTACTTTTTTTCATTCCTTCAGCACCAAGCATTTTTATATATGCATAACTGATCAATAAAATACTTGCACTTCCAAATGGAGCAGCACTTACTGCATGAATTGCTTTCTTGTTATTATCAAGAGAAACATGGCCTGGTAAATAAGGAGCCAGTTTTTCATTCACACAAATAGGTCCCATACCTGGCCCGCCACCACCATGTGGAATAGAAAAAGTTTTATGCAAATTCAAATGACAAACATCTGCGCCAATATTGCCCGGACTTGTTAAGCCAACCTGTGCATTCATATTTGCACCGTCCATGTAAACGAGTCCGCCATTGTCATGAATTAACTGACAGATCTCCCTGATGCCTTCTTCAAACACACCATGTGTACTTGGATAAGTAACCATCAGGCCAGCAAGATTTTCTTTATGCTTTTCAGCATTCATTCTGAGATCAGCGATATCAATATTTCCCTGGTCATCACATTTTGTAACAACTACTTTAAAACCCGCCATCACTGCAGAAGCAGGATTGGTTCCATGTGCTGAAATAGGAATTAAAATAATATTGCGGTTGGATTCTTTTCTGTCTGCATGATAAGCACTGATGGTAAGCAATCCTGCATACTCACCCTGTGCGCCACTGTTAGGTTGTAATGATGTTGCAGCAAAACCTGTGATGTTGCTTAACCATTCTTCCAGTTCTGCAATAATTTGCTGGTAACCTCTCCATTGATATATAGGAGCGAATGGATGAATATTGTTGAACTCGGGCCAGCTAACAGGAATAAGTTGTGTAGCTGCATTTAATTTCATGGTACAACTTCCAAGTGATATCATGGAAGTATTTAAACTAAGATCTTTGTTTTCCAAACGCTTCATATAACGCATCATCTCCGTTTCACTCTTATGTGAATTGAAAACAGGATGCGTTAAAAAATCCGATAAACGGGTAAGACTGGAAGGAATATTATGCAATAAACTATCAGAATCAAAATTGGCAACGGCAGTATCACTGTCTTGTGTAGCCGCAAAAATATGAATGATGTCTAACAGGTCACGTTGTGTTGTAGTTTCATCCAATGATATTGAAAAATGATCATTGTCATAATGAAAATTAATATCACGCATCTCCGCTGCTGAACGCAAGGGTTTTACATTGTCCACTTTTATCCTGAGGGTATCAAAATAAAATTCATTTTCATTTTCAAAACCAAGATGAGATAATTCGTTGCTTAATGTTTGTGCAAGTATGCTGATGCGTTTTGCAATATTCTTTATTCCTTCTGCGCCATGATACACAGCATACATCGCCGACATATTTGCAAGCAATGCCTGTGCAGTACAAATATTACTGGTTGCTTTTTCACGACGAATGTGCTGCTCACGTGTTTGCAATGCCATACGAAGACAGCGGTTACCCTGCGCATCCATGCTTACACCAATGATACGCCCGGGAATATTTCTTTTGAATTCATCCTTAGTAGCAAAGAAAGCTGCATGCGGTCCGCCAAATCCCATCGGTACGCCAAGCCTTTGTGCATTACCGATAGCTACATCTGCGCCTAATTCTCCGGGAGGTGTTAACAGCGCCAATGCAAGCAGGTCAGTTGCCATCACCACCTGTGCATTTACAGCATGTGCATCGTCAATGAATTTTCTATAGTCATTGATCAAACCATTCTTATCTGGATATTGTACAATGGCTCCAAAATAATTTTCATCCAGACTTACATTTTTATAATCACCAAAAACCAATTCCACTTTTATTGGTTTAGCCCTTGTTATTAAAATATCTTTTGTTTGTTCAAAAAGATTTTCATCAACAAAAAACTTAGCTGCGGTTATATGTTCATGATCCCTGTTCTTATGATTAAAAAGCATCGCCATTGCTTCTGCAGCAGCTGTACCTTCATCTAAAAGACTTGCATTAGCAATTGGCAATCCTGTCATGTCGCTTACCAATGTTTGAAAATTCAACAGGCTTTCCAAACGCCCCTGAGCAATCTCAGCCTGGTAAGGCGTGTATTGCGTGTACCATCCTGGGTTTTCAAAAAGGTTGCGCAGGATCACACTCGGCACAATGGTATTGTAGTAACCTTGCCCGATATATGATTTACAAACTTTATTTAAAGCAGCTGTTTTCTTTAGCTCTGCCAAATACTCATATTCGCTGATCGGCCCGGCTGTATGCAAAGGCTCTTCCAGGCGAATGGAGGGCGGAACAGTACTATCAATCAATTCATCCAATGAAGAAAACCCAATGGCAGCAAGCATTTCTGCGGTTTCTTCTTTGTTTGAACCAATATGTCTTTGTGTAAATTCGTTTTGTTGATTTTCGAAGAGATTCATATGATTTTTTTTAACCGGCTTTAGATCTTTGCTCAACATCGTTGCCTGCCCGGATGAATTCGTTCGGACGGGTGTCATTCCACTTTTACTTTTTCTCCGCTATTCAACGGAATAAAGAAGGATAGAAAAACGTAGTTGCTTAATTGCCGCAAAATTACGATAATCATAACAACATTTAGTACTGATATGTTCGTTAGTTTTGCTCTGTGGAAAAATGAAGAATAACTATTATATTTTATTTCAACAATGAGCGAAGAGATCCTTAACAACTGGCAAAAAAAGTCGGAAGACCATCAGAAAAAGTATAAGCAGTTCTTAAACAGGGCTGATAAGAATGCTGTTCTAAAAAAACTCCCGGATCTTCATGAAGAAGCATTTGAAAATGTAAATTGCCTGGATTGTGCTGCTTGTTGCAAAAATTATTCTCCCCGTTTTAAAACGCCCGATCTTAAAAGGATCTCCAAACACCTTAAAATGAAAGAAGGTGATTTTATTGAAAAATACCTCGCCCTTGATACAGAAGGAGATTATGTAGTAAGATCAAAGCCATGTCCCTTTTTAGGCAGTGATAATTATTGCAGCATTTATGAAGTTCGCCCTTCTGATTGCGCCCGTTTTCCTTATACAGATGAAGATGTGATTTTGAAAAGACAGGCACTAACGCTTAAGAATAGTACGTTTTGTCCCATCGTTTATTTTGTATTGGAGAAGCTGACAAGCCCAAGCCCCTCCTAAATCCTCCCCGAAGGGGAAGACTTCAGTTTGTAATACTTTGGAGTTTTTTTTGAAATTTGGGTTTGGCTGATATTATATTTCGTAGATAATTTAAGATCGTTACTTTTTGTGTTTAAATTCTTACGACAATCATACATTATGTAGTCAAATTTCGAGTCAGTTCAATTTTAGTAGCGTCAACCTTTTTCAAGTATCCTTGTTTATATAAGCTAGATAAATCTGTTTGTATTTTCTTCAGGTTTTCGTTATAAAATTCTGCCACTTCTTTAAATTTAGGTGAGGTTTTACAGAATGTATAAAAAAAATATGGATCAAGTGCACCACATTCTTCTCCATTGATAATGATAACTTCTATTTCTTCCCCTGAGTGAGAATTTGTAAAACGACATTCCGCTCCATGCAAGCAAAAATTCCAATCATTATTTAAAACCTGTTCCTTTTGTTTTTTAAAAACTTGTCTGAATATAACATTCCGTTCGGCACTTGCAAAATCAATATTTGCTAATGTCGACAGACTTTGCACAAGAGAAGTTGCAATTATTTTAAATTCCTTTGCAGCTAGAAGAGTTTTTTCTAAATGTTCCAAGTTTGAAGAATTCTTTTTTAATGTTCCTTGAATAAGATCATTAGTCTTATCATTTGCCATAACACAATCTTGCAGTCAATCTATTCCATTTCTCTCCCCTCCGGGGAGGATAGGAGGGGCTTTACTCCGCAGTCAATTCCTCCCACGCAGCTTTCAACGGCCTGTCAATTCCGTCGCCTGTCCATTCCGGCGATCCAGGAATTGTTGTTGCTTTTAAAATCTCATCTTTTGTTTTACCTGCAACAAGTGCGTCATTTACAAACTTCATTAGGTTTCCAAGATAATCCCTGAACGCATGAAGATCATCTTGTTTAAGAACGATATTATATCCATCACCAGCATGACCACATACATAAGTTGTTTTTTTAGAAAATGTGGAAGTAGTTTTTTCCAATACTTTTATCCAGCTGGTAATGTTGGCGCCAGCAGTTCTATCAACGAATGGATGCCTGCGATTGAAAACAAGATCTCCCATGTGAATAATATTTGCATGTTTTAATTGCACAATACTATCACCATTGGTATGTCCTGCACCAAAATAATGCAATGCAAATTCTTCTTTGCCGATTTTTTCTGACCATATATCAGTATAAGTTAGATCAGGATATAATTGTTTGTCTTCCGTTTTATTTTTTACTGCTACATTTTGTTGATTTGTTTTGCTGTTCTCGTGCGCCAATATATGCGGCACCAAATCTTTGAATGCAATATTACCAGCAGTATGATCGCCGTGATGATGTGTGTTTATCAATAAGCGATAAGGCTTATCTGTTCTTGTTTTTATATCATCAATTAAATGTTGGGCACTGTCAGGAAATTGCGCATCAACTACAATAGTGCCTTCTGGGTTCAACATAAATAAAATAGTACCACCTTTTTCTGTAAAAACGCCAATGGTATCAGTCAGCATTTTTATTTTGAATGCAGGATCAGAAAGAAATGCTGCCATCGTTTTTGAATTTAAAAAAGCAAGTGCACCAACCGTTAGTCCCGTATTGCGTATAAATGATCTGCGTTGCATTGAATTATGAATTATGAATTATGAATTCTGAATGGTATTTTATATCAGTAGATTTCTTATTGTATTAGATGATTCAAATTTAAGGAACTAATTCAGCATTCATAATTCATAATTCAATTCAATATTTCATATTCTTCAACGACGGCGCCTTAAACCATGTAAAGATCACAACACCAATTGTCATACATCCACCAAAGATCACAGACGTAACTGTTCCCATAATTTTCGCTGCAACACCACTTTCAAACTGGCCAAGTTCATTGGAGGAATTGATGAACATGCTACTTACCGACATCACACGGCCTCTTAATTCATCTGGGGTTTTTAATTGTAAGATCGTACTTCTTATAATTACACTGATACCATCCATGCAACCACTTAGCAGTAATGCCGCAAAAGAAAGCCAGAAAACGGTTGAAAGTGCAAAAAGAATAATGCATAAACCAAAACCTGCTACAGCATAAAATAATATACGGCCCTGTGCATGACGCAAAGGTTTTATAGTAAGAAATGTCACAGATATGATCGAACCAATATCTGCAGCTGCATTCAACCATCCAAATCCTCTTGAATCAATGTGTAAAATATCAATGGCGAATACCGGTACCAATGCTACAGCACCTCCAAATAATACCGCAAACAGGTCTAGCGATAACGCACCCAGTAGTTCTTTTGTTTTAAAAACATAATTAATTCCTTCTTTTACGCTCTGCCAGGTCTTTGTATCGGCTGTTACAAAAACAGGTTTTTTAGAAAGCCTGCTTAGTAAAAGATAACCTGCAATAATAAAACAAAGGATAACAATAAATGTGTAATTGATGCCAAGCAGGTAAATTAAAAATCCAGCCATCGCATGCCCACAAATAGAACCAATGAGCCAGGTGGCTGAACTAATAGCTGCTGCTGACGATAACATATCTTTTGAAACGATCTGGGATATCAATGATGAAAAAGTTGGGCCTGAAAATGACCTGATAGCGCCGGTAAAGGCAATTACCCCACATATTAAAATAGCGATTGTCCAATGATGTAAATGTGAAGCAGTAAAAGTTGTAGACAATACAATGAACAACAGTATACACAATATGTATAACCGTATGCATTTAAGTAATAGATTTCTCTTTTCGTTTTTATCAATATGGTGACCTGCATAAAGTGCCAGTGAAAGAGCGGGGATTACTTCGGCCAAACCAACAAATCCAAGCGCCAGTTTACTTCCGGTTAAAATGTACATCCACCATCCAATAACGGTGCCTGTCATACGAAGGCCCATGATAAAAATAAAACGGCCGGCAATAAAATTTTTGAACTCAGGTATTTTTAATGGAGCGTAAGGATTTTTATTTCTGGCGGCTGTTGACAAAAAATATTTCTTTTAATCAAAGATAAATTCATTTGGCCTAAAAACAACTTTGGTAAAGTACCGCAAGAATTTTAAACTAAAACAACTCACTGGACTTTGCCAAAATTGTTTACAAAAGTATTTACGGAAGGGAAATATAATGCTGCCCATGATCATATTCTTTATCCAATGCATCTACAACTACTTTAAGATGTGCATCATTGCCTAAGAAATCTGCATTGCTAACGTCAATGAAAAGGGTTTTGATATTATGTTGCTTGATATATTGTGTATAAGTTTCCTGTAAGGAGAATAAATAATCACTGGCAATACCTTGCTCATATAGGCGATTGCGTTTTTTAATATTTTCCTGCAGTTTGTTAACCGGGCAATGCAGGTAGATCAATATTTCCGGTTGTATGATCTGTGGATTGATGATATCAAAAAGCTTTTGGTAAAGCCTGAATTCTTCATCGGGCAAATTTACTTTGGCAAATAAAAGACATTTGGTAAAAAGATAATCTGAAATCGTGATTGATTGAAACATGTCCTTTGTTTGCAACAGATCCTTTAGTTGCTTATATCTTTCCGCCATAAAAAATAATTCCAGCGGAAAAGCATACTGATCGGGACTTTCATAAAATTTCGGTAGAAAAGGATTGTCTGCAAACTCTTCCAGGATCAGCCTTGCATTGTAATGCTTACTCAGCATATTAGCCAGCGTTGTTTTTCCTGCACCTATGTTCCCTTCAATCGTTACAAAGTTATATTTCATTTCAGCTGCAAAATAAGTGGAAACAACAAAAGCCCCGTCAAATTTTTTTCACATCCAGTTTATCGGGACAATCTTTTAATAATTGTGACACCGTTTTACCAAGTACAGGATGAATAAAACGGGATGATAATTCATTAAGCGGAACCAATACAAACCTGCGTTCATGGATAAAAGGGTGGGGAATCGTCAGCAGTTTTGTATTGATGATGTCTTTGTTGAAAAATAAAATATCGATATCAATAATACGTGGGGCATTTTTCAAAGTTCTTATTCTGCCCATATTTTTTTCAATGGAAAGAATGCTGTTCATTGTTTCAGCAGCAGTTAATTTGGTTTCTACAACAACAACCTTGTTTATAAAATCAGGTTGATCCGTTTTCCCCCATGCTGCAGTTTGATAAAGATTTGATTGACGGATTATTTTTCCAATATTTTTTTTAATGTTTTTTTGAGCATCCGAAAGTTGTTGCTTGCTGTTGCCCATATTACTGCCAAGCAGGAGATAGGTTTTATTCATTAGATGGAAAATAGTCTTTTATCAGGCCTGAAAGATTTTGTTTTATTGATCTTTATTTTTTTAAACTCAGCATGAAGCGGGTTGATCAAAAAGTTATGTTCCTCTTGTACGATTGCTGATGGAACTTTTAAAATTAAAAATTGTTTCGATTTGATAAATTCATCACCCATAAACCTGCTGTAATCATCATCATCGATCCAGTTGTTTTTTAATTTGGGCAAAGTTATTTCTTTGACATCTGTGTTATCAGGAAAATGAATATAAACCAGGTCCAGTTCAATAGTATAATCTCTGAATTGTGTATGCACCAGCATTTCAAGAAGTGCCAATGAAACAAATTCGGTGGTATACAACATAGGAATACCTTTCGAGTTCCAGCGTGCACCATTTAATTTTGCGCCTGTCCCCGAAAGGTCATTGCTATAAAGACTGTTTGAAATGCGGTAAACGATCATGCAAATAAGCCGTGTTGAATTCTTCCCAACTGGGTTAAAACTTTTTCAATGCCATCCAATGAATGGAGTGATTCGAGAGAAAGCGTTCCTTCAAGCATAGATGGATTTCTTTTTAACCAGTTGTAAAAATTTTGAATATTACCAAAAGCAATCTTTCCTTCTTTAATGACTTTATCAATTTGTAAAGCTCTTTCTGCATTGATAGCAGCAAAGCTACCATTGTCTTTTGCATAACGCTGCAAAGTGCGCTCACTAAGATGAAGGATACTTGCCCATTCAGCTTGCGTAAATGGTGTTTTATCAGCAATTTTTTTAAATTCGGTATAATTAAAATCTTTTAATTGCGGAACTGCTTTCAATGATTTGTATGGAGCAACAGGCTCATTTACCTGTGATGGCTTTACTTCTTTTTGAGGGACTGTTTTTTTTGATATTTTTATTGGCTTTTTCATAAACCGTCATTTGTCAACAAATATACGACATTTGTCTTAAAATTCTATTTATTTTTATTTTTTTTACAATAGCTTTACAAAATTAAATTGTATTACCAGGATGAAATATAACCAGCTAAGAGCGATGTTTGCCATAACAAAGGCAAGTTTAAGATCTATCACAAGGAGCCCGTCAGCACTTATTTTCAGTTTTATTTTCCCGTTTATCTTCATCATTGTTTTTGGATTTATTGGTGGTAATGCCGGCAAGCCATCTTATAAAATTGTTATAGATCCTGCTTCCGATACAACCAATGATCTTTATACAGCTTTAAAAAATACTGAAGGCGTTAAATTTCTAAAATACAAAACTACAGCCGAACAAAAAGAAGACCTTGATGAAGGGAAGTTTGCAGGAGTTATTACTATCACAAAAAATGTCGGCTCAGCAAAACCGTATAGTGTTAGAATAAACAGTACATCATCAAGCAGTGACCAATGGCCACAATTAAAATCATTGATTGAAAGAAAAATAAGTGAGGTAAGTGATAAAAATTATGCAGGCAGGCCTTCGTATGCAGAATTTGAATTTATTTATAAAAGAGATATCACAGAAATACGGGAATACAAAACGATCGATTTTATTTTACCAGGACAATTGGGTTTTTCTTTGTTAAGTACAGGTGTATTTGGTGTAGCATTCATGTTCTTTAATTTAAGAAACACGTTGGTGCTTAAACGCTTTTTTGCAACACCTATCAGCCGTACGTTTATAGTTTTAGGAGAAGGATTAAGCCGTGTAACTTTTCAAATGGTAACGGCTGTTGTAATTATTGGAGTAGGTTATTTTTGTTTTGGATTTACTTTAATACATGGTTTTGAAACATTTATAGAAATGCTGATACTTAGTTTTATGGGCCTGGTGGTTTTTATGGGTTTTGGTTATATTATAAGTGGGCTTGCAAAAAATGATAGTTCAATTCCGCCTTTTGCCAATCTTATAACTATGCCACAATTTTTATTAAGTGGCACTTTCTTTTCAATAGATGCATTTCCTCATTGGTTGCAGATCGTTGCCAAATTATTACCGCTTACTTATCTTAACCAGGCAATGAGAAGTGTAGCATTTGAAGGCGTTCATTTTTGGAATGTTACAACAACAATTCCTATTGGTTCAACACAATTTCATTTGCCCATTGTTTTCATCTTATTGATTTGGGGAATCATTGTTTACACTATTGCTATTAAAGTTTTTAAATGGGAATGATTTTATGCGATTAATAAAAGGTTTCATCTTTGTCTTAGCAGGTTTGTTTATCATGATAACGTTGATCTCATTACTCATGCCATCAAAAGTAATGACAGTAAGAGCTGTTGTTGTACATGCTGATCATGATTTAATTCTTTCACAAATCAATGATCTGAAAAAATGGAAAGACTGGCATCCTGTGTTTATGAGTGATAGCAGCAATGTAACAATCAGTACTCCTTCTATTGGTGTAAATGCTTTTGTAACTTGGAATACGAATGGGAAAGAGAATAAATTTCTGATTACAGAAAGTGACGCTAATCATATCAAAGCAACTTTAATGCGCAGTGGAGAAAATGATGTTGCAAATATTATCAGCATCAATCCAATCAATTATAGTACAGCGGTGCAGGTAGAGTGGAGAGTGCTCACTACATTAAAGTGGTATCCCTGGGAAAAATTTTACGGAATATTTATTGACAAACTCTCTGGGCCAGGATATGAATTCGCATTGAATAATTTGAAGGAGCTGGCAGAGAAAAGGTGAATGGGTCAATGAGTGAATAGGTGAATAGACTTTAATTATTGAAGCGCCATTCACCCATTGACCTATTCACTCATTCACTATTTAGGAAAGCTGATCTTTCCCATACTTACCCCAGGAAAATGCTGATTGAGAATTCCAAAATCATCTCCATTTCCCGCTACAGTTTCATTGGCAAGTATTGCAAATAAAATTGCTTCTTTTGCATCAGGGTTTATATTTTTTTCATTAGTGCTGTGAATAGAAATGCCGGGAATAATATTTTTCATATTTGCAATTAGCAAAGGATTATGCATACCGCCACCGCTTACAAAAATTTTACAATTGTCATTTACATTTAGTTTAAGGATCGCTTCACAAATCGCAGTTGCAGTAAATTGATTTAATGTTGCCATTATATCTGGAACTGCTAATGTTGTTGTATTGCTTTTTTGTATAGCATTTTCCAGGTAGGATAAATTAAATAATTCTGGTCCAGTTGTTTTTGGAGAAGGAAGATTAAAGAATTCATTTTCTTTTAAGGCGTTTAATAATCCTTCATGTACATCACCTTGTTTGGCGATGGAAGCATCTTCATCAAAATATTTTCCGGGAAAGTTTTTTTGCATCCATGCATCCATCATGGTATTGCCTGGACCAATATCTGAACAAATGATTTTATTGAAAGAAGATCCTGCAGGTAAAAAAGTAAAATTTGAAATACCGCCGATATTCAACAAGATAATATCATTGTTTTTTTCTGAAAATAAAATGAAATCTCCATAAGCTGCTAATGGTGCACCTTCGCCGCCAGCCGCAATTTGTTTTTGCCTGAAATCGCTGATGGTTATGATGCCAGTATTTACTGCAATATGATCACCATCCCCAATTTGTAAAGTTGCGTTGCCAAATTTTTTATTTTGATGTAAATGCATTGGTGCATGATAAATGGTTTGTCCATGGCTGGCAATAAGGTCAATATTTTCTTTAGGAACATTCCATTTTTGCAAACAACTATTTACAATTGCTGCATGTTTAATTCCAATCCATTCATTTAGCAGACAAAGTTTTTCAAGACTTATATTTTGTTTAGAAAAAATTGATTTTACTTCTTCTTTAAAATCAACATCGTAATTGACAGTTTCAAATTGCAGTAATGAAAGTTTTGTATTAACTCCATTTTCTTTTATTTCACATAGCGCTACATCCAATCCATCTAGTGAAGTACCGCTCATCAAACCAACAATGATGCGTGATTTTTTTTTGCCAATGGCATATAATTTTTCTAATCCTTCATTCATTCATTTGATTTTATAAATTGAAGATTGCGTTTGATGCCCTGGAATTTTGTTCTTTTAATAGGAGAGTCTTTAAAGATGATTTTAAAATTTTCTTCTGTTAACTCTTCCCATGCTGATGTTGTAAAATTTAATATTTCCGGTATGGGTGAAAAATTAATTTCTGATGTTGGTTTTGAAAAACGGTTCCATGGACAAACATCCTGGCACACATCACAACCAAACAACCAGTTGTCGAATTTGTTTTTCATTGCAGCAGGTATCAATGTTTCTTTTAGTTCAATGGTGAAATAAGAAATACATTTACTTCCATCAACTACCTTGTCTGGTAGTATCGCTTCAGTCGGACAACTATCGATACATTTTGTACAACTTCCACAATAATCTTTTGCAAAGCCATCATCATATTCTAATTCAACATCAACAACAAGTGTTGCAATAAAAAAATGCGATCCTTGCTTTTTATTAATGAGATTTCCATTTTTGCCGATCCATCCCAATCCACTTTTTTGCGCCCAGGTTCTTTCAAGCACAGGCGCACTATCAACAAATCCTCTTCCATTTATTTCTCCAATGTTTTCTTTTAGCAATGAAAAAAAACGGTGCAGTTTATTTCTTATCACTTCATGATAATCTTTTCCATAAGCGTACTTAGCAATTTGTGGTTTATCATCATCCTGTTTTATTAGAGGAAAATAATTTAACAACAATGTTATTACAGACTTAGCACCCGGAACTAATTTTGAAGGGTTCGTTCTAAGGTCAAAATAATTTTCCATGTACTCCATGTTTCCATGCATGCCTTTGTGTAACCATGTTTCAAGCCTTCTTGCATCTTCATCTAAAAACATAGATTTAGCAATGCCGCAAAATTCGAAGCCGAGTTCTGCAGCAGTTTGCTTTATGAATTGTGTATGTTTAGATGAAGCATTCATTTTCTCCAAATGAAATTAATATTCATAAAAATACAAAAGCCCTGTAACTAACAGGGCTTTTAAAATTTATTTAGTGTTATCAGAAATTAATATCATAACCTACCAAAGCAATCAATTCAAAATATCCAATGCCGTGAGTGGCCCTGTTGCCTTTCATTGTAGGCGTACAGGCCAATGCATTTACATATCTCACGTAACCTGTTTTACCAGTAAATTCAAAAAAGAATTTTTTTAATGGATACAAACGCACACCTCCTTCAACGCCGAAATTATAACCTGCCACATGAAATTTATTATTTAATCTTTCGCCACGCCATGTAAAATCTGTTCTTGGAATATTTATACCTGCTCCTGCTTTCACGATATAACTTAAAAGCGGTCTTGCTTTTTTACCTGTAGTAAATAAAACATGCTGTTTTACATAGTTAAGGTGCAACCAATTTGCGCCATCAGTATGTTCAAAGTGAAGAAAACGATCCCTGTTTAAAACACTATCTCCATTAACAGGCTTGCCATCAATATTGCCGGTAACATGTACAGTTTGTCCATCCGTTACTACATATTTAGGATGATCAAAATTGATTTCGATCGCAGTAGTATGTTTTTTATTCAAATAAAAACCAAGCCTGTAATTGTATTGAGGAATGGAGATTTGTAATGGCTCTTTATAAATTGCATCCATATCAGGTTTGTCATGAGCCTTTGCATTGTGTAATGTGAAATTATTGCCATTGCTCATTTTAAAATGGATATTGCTTTTTGTGTACCATTCAGTATTATATCCCCATTGAAGATACATTCCATTGAAAAGCTTACTATGTTTATTTTGCGCAAGCGCAGGAAAACTAATTATTAAAAGAACAACAGCAAGTAAATATGTACGCATGATTCGATTTATAAAATAAACTGCAAAACTAAGTTAGAAAATATGATTTGAATGAATTTATTTATGGATACCCTTCTTTTTTTAAACCTGTAATAATAGCATGAAATATAGGCCAAGCCTGTAATGGCGGCAGTTATTTGTAATTTGGTATGTCATTATTTCTTAATTTTTAGTTGGATAAGCTTTTGATATATAATGGCGAATTATTAATACACTTAACTTAAAATAAATGAATCTAAATAATTTCACTATAAAAGCTTCGGAAGTTGTACAAGAAGCGCAACAACTTGCCTTTAACGCTCAAAATCCCAATATCGAGAATGAGCATTTGCTAAAAACATTATTGACGATGGAAGATTCTCCCATCGAATATTTATTAAAAAAAAATAATGTAACCATCAATCTTGTTCAAAGCAAGCTTGAAGAACTTTTAAAAAAATTACCTAAGACAACGGATCAAGCTGCGCAGGCGCTTGGACGTGATGCGAATGCAGCCATTCTTCGTGCAGGGTCAGCATTAAAATCTTTTGGGGATGAATTCGTAACACCCGAACATATTTTATTAGCAATACTGCAAGGCAATGATGCACCTGCAAAATTGTTGAAAGATGCCGGACTTACTGAAAAAGGATTGATCACTGCGATTAAAGAATTGCGCAAAGGAGCAACAGTATCTTCTCAAACTCAAGAAACGCAATTCAATGCATTGAATAAATATGCAAAGAATTTAAATGAAGCAGCTCGTTCTGGTAAACTTGATCCTGTGATCGGACGTGATGAAGAAATTCGCAGAACACTTCACATATTGAGCAGGCGCACAAAGAACAATCCTATTTTAGTAGGTGAACCAGGTGTTGGTAAAACGGCCATCGCAGAAGGTTTGGCAATGAGAATTATTAATGGTGATGTGCCTGAAAATTTAAAATCAAAAGTTATATATGCACTTGATTTGGGTCAGTTAATCGCTGGTGCAAAATATAAAGGAGAGTTTGAAGAACGATTAAAATCAGTGGTGAAAGAAGTGACTTCTGCTGAAGGAGAAATTGTGTTGTTTATTGATGAAATACATACATTGGTTGGTGCAGGTGGTGGTGATGGTGCTATGGACGCAGCCAATATTTTAAAACCAGCTTTGGCCAGAGGAGAATTAAGAGCCATTGGTGCAACAACTTTATCTGAGTATCAAAAATTCTTTGAAAAAGATAAAGCATTGGAACGCCGTTTTCAAAAAGTAATGATCGATGAACCTACTGTTGAAGATGCAATATCTATTTTGCGTGGATTGAAAGACAGGTATGAAACCTATCATCATGTTAGAATTAAAGATGAAGCGATCATTGCTGCAGTAGAATTATCTCATCGTTATATCACTGATCGTTTTTTACCTGATAAAGCCATTGATCTTATAGATGAAAGTGCAGCCAAGCTTCGTTTGGAAATGAATTCAATGCCTGAAGAATTGGATAAACTTGAAAGGCAAATCAGGCAATTGGAAATTGAAAGAGAAGCTATAAAAAGAGAACATGATGAAGTGAAGCTGAAAGCTTTGAATACTGAAATAGCTAATCTTTCTGTTGAAAGAGATACTTATATGTCGAAGTGGAAACAGGAAAAAGAAGTAGTTGAAAAAATTCAGAATGCAAAAGCTTCTATCGAAAAATTAAAACAGGAAGCTGAACAGGCAGAACGGAATGGTGATTATGGAAGGGTTGCGGAGATTCGTTATGGAAATGTAAAAGAACAGGAAACATTGATCACTGAATTTACTTCACAGCTCAATGACCTTTCAGAAAAAAGACTTTTAAAAGAGGAAGTAGATGCGGAAGATATTGCCGAAACTGTGGCGAAAGCTACCGGCATCCCGGTGATGAAGATGATGCAGAGTGAAAGAGAAAAATTATTAAAGCTGGAAGATGAGTTACATAAAAGAGTAGTGGGACAGGATGAAGCAATTGAAGCCGTTGCAGATGCCATTCGCCGAAGCCGTGCAGGCTTGCAGGATTCACGCAAACCAATTGGATCTTTTATTTTTTTAGGAACTACCGGTGTGGGTAAAACGGAGTTGGCAAAAGCGCTGGCAGATTATCTTTTTGATGATGAGAACATGATGACCAGAATAGATATGAGTGAGTACCAGGAAAAACATTCGGTGAGCAGGTTGGTTGGTGCACCTCCGGGTTATGTTGGTTATGACGAAGGAGGGCAGCTTACTGAAGCGGTGAGACGCAAACCATATTCTGTTGTGTTGCTGGACGAGATTGAAAAAGCACATCCTGATGTGTTCAATATTTTATTGCAGGTGTTGGATGATGGAAGGCTTACAGATAATAAGGGCAGGGTGGTGAATTTTAAAAATACCATTATTATCATGACAAGCAATATGGGCAGCCAGGTGATCCAGGATAATTTTGAAAATGTAACAGAAAATAATAAAGAAGAAGTTGTTGACAGAACCAAACAGGAAGTGATGAATCTTTTAAGACAAACCATCAGGCCGGAATTTTTAAATCGTATTGATGAGATTATTATGTTCCAGCCTTTGATGAAAAACGAGATTAAAGGAATTATTGGCATACAGTTGGACAATCTCAAAAAACTCGTTTCCCAAAATGGCATTGATCTGAGGTTTAGTGATTATGCTTTGGACTTCCTGGCAGAAAATGGATATGATCCTCAATTTGGAGCAAGGCCGTTGAAAAGGCTTATCCAAAAAGAGATTGTAAATAAGTTAAGCAAGCGGATTCTTGCTGCAGATATTGACAAAACAAGGCCGGTTTTGGTGGATGTTTTTGATGGGACTGTAGTATTCAGAAATGAGGCGGTTGCGGCAAATATTGCAGGATAATAACATACCGGGGATAAATTATTATGTTATCTAATAGATTGAAAATCAGTTAAAATTTTACCTTTTTTGGGAAAATTTGCTGTGAGGTTTCTAAAACATTTTAAATAACACTATCTTCATCCGATTTCAGGAGTCACTTAGCAACTCATGAAATTAATAATTAATACGTAATTGTTGGGCTAAGTAACAGCAACAGTTCAAAGAATCAAAAGTAAAAAGACATGGCATTCAAAAAAGAAGTGGTTGAAATTATTGAACCAAAAGACGTTTTCGTAG
>JBDTLP010000031.1:0-46442 GCA_039934735.1 Ferruginibacter sp.
TAATGGCGGATCTTTACAAAACGCCGCGGCAATATGTGCTGTTCAAAACGGCGGATGAATTCTGTATGGCTGAGTGGCATTTGTTTTTGCTTATTGCCGTCTGCAAAATCCTTGTATCCATATCATGATAATGCGCAAAAAGAAACCGCATCTCCTGCACATAATTGCGCATGGTACGCGGCGAATAATGTTTGGCAGTAAGCACCCCGGATAATTGTTGTAAAGCTCCCTGCGCCTGCAACGACAAGCTTACTTTACTGTACTCACTTTTTTTTCATAATGTAAATATTTTAATGAATCAGAAGGTTCGTATTTTTAGTGGAGAGGTTGATTCTTCACCGGAGGTTTTGGTCCAACAAGCGGTTTGTAGCAAGTGGGGCAGACCTTTATATTCTCCCCATTTGTTTTTTACTCAGCTTTTGTTAAGTGGCAGGACGAGTTCTAAGTATGTTTGTTGGTGATTGGAAAGTTTCGTTACTTTATGAGCATCGGTTCCGGGCAGAAGGAATTCAAATTCCCCACCTGCTACAAACCGCAACGTTAGCAGATATGGTTCAATGGCATTAAAGTACTACATAGCAAAAATTAATTGGCGACAAATTTTATTTCATTTTGTTGCAATGTGGCTATTTTTTCATTCATTTAAATTATTGGCTTACCTATTAGACACAAAATATGTAGACACTATTATTTTAGACAAAAGTAAAATGTGGGAGAGCGGCGCTAATAAAGTAATTTATTTCCTTATCACGCCAATCATAGCAGGAGGTATTGGATTAATTGTTGCTTTTATTCTTTCTGTGATTATCTCTATAAAAAAACACTGGTTTTGGATTAATTCTCTAATGGCATTTCTATTGATCTTTTCACTTTTAAAACTAGATTTCTTAGGTTGGAATTATTTAAGGTTTATATTCTTGATGCCAGGATATATTTTTAATAGTTGGATATTGCGACTTACTATCAATGGCTTATTTCTGTTGGTTTTGGGATTTTATATTTTTTTCTCTTCTAGAATAAATCATCTCATTTCAAACTTCAAAAGAAAATCAGTGTAAACCACTTCTGCTAACATTAAGAACAATAGCCGCAAATTCCCCCACAAAAAAAATCTCCGCTAAAGTTTTCTTTAACGGAGATTTTTTATGGGGGAGTTTGCGGTTATTGTTTGTTGACCGACGCCGGTGCATCGTGAAGACTTGCTATAGGTGGATTAGTAGCATTTACTTTTTATGTACCTGGTATAATTTTGAGTGTTTCATTATTTTTGAGTTTACATGCCTTTTTGCAACCGATCTTTATAAAGTCTGTCTAATAGAATAAATAGCTATAAAATCAAGAAGTGACCTTTAACAGAAATACTTTATCGGATCAACTGCTGATCGAAAAAATATTACGTGGCGATACGAGGTCTTTTTCAATGATCATAGCCGATACAGAAAGACTTGTTGCACAAATTGTTCGTAAAATGATCAGTGATGAAGAGGAACAAAAAGACCTGGCACAAGATATATACCTGAAAGTTTTTCAAAAATTAAGTACGTTCAAATTCCAGTCAAAATTATCTACATGGATCGCACAGGTCGCCTACAATACCTGTTGTAATTATTTAGAAAAAAGAAAGATCCCGCTTTGTGATTTCGACCTGTTACACGAAAACGCTTTTGTGTATTCAGACGATACAGAAAGGGAAACTTTTATGATCGAAACAAACAATATGCTGCAGGCTGAAATAGAAAAACTTCCTCCTTTATATAAAATGCTTATATCGCTTTATCATATAGAAGAACTGTCTAATAAAGAGATTTCTGAAATCACAAACCTTCCAGAAGGAACCATTAAAAGTTATTTATATAGAGCAAGAAAATTACTCAAAGAAAGTATAAGTAAAACCTATAAAAATGATATACTATGATACAAGAACATCTTTCCGACGAAAAAATACAAGAATATATTTTACAAGGAGAAACGGATGAACGCATAAGCTTACATATATCGGGATGTGTAGCCTGCAAACAAAAAATGAAAGCTTATAGTGTTTTAATCAAGGCCGTAAATTTTATAGAACCTGCAGCTTTCACTTTTAATGTTTCCAAATTGGTGATGCAAAAGATTGGGATCCAGCGCAAGAAAGAGAAAACAGAGTTGTACCTGTTTTATGCTTTATTATCCGGTGGTATTTTAGTTCCCATTTATTTTATTTTACCAATGATCGCTACCATTTTTAAAAGAATTCAATCGCTTCATAACACTTCAATGGCATTGATCATAACGGTAACATTAGGCGTGATTTTGTTTTTAATAGCAGATATTTTCAGAACACAAAAAGAAAAAGAATTGCAATTGTCTCTGTGAATGTTGCAACCACATTTTTAAAGCGCTGTCTAATAGAATATAAATTAAAATTTAAAGAAATGAAAAAAGTATTTTTTACAGTCATAGGCATTTCGGTATCCATGCTTACAATAGCACAAGTAAAGGCCGATAGTAATTTAGTTCATCAGCCAAACATAGAGAATACTTCGCTCCAGGATACAGTTCCGTTTGCTGTACTTGGTTTTTTTCTTTTGGTGGGCTATTTTATTTTGAAGGCAGTAAAATTATTTTTCGACAATCGCCTTAAGAATAAAATTATAGACAAAGGCATTTCAGAACAACTGGCAGTTAGCATTTTACAAAACAAGGATGACGATAAAAAGAAAGAAGCCATCAAGTGGGTTTTCCTATTGGTGGGTATTGGTATGGGCCTTTCTATTATATACAAGCAACTTCCGCTGGGCATACATTCCGCTGCTATCATGGCTTTCAGCATAGCCGCAAGTTTTCTGGGTTATTACCTTTATTTAAAGTATTCCAAAAACTAAGTTATCATCATTCTTATTGGGCATCAAATAAGTTCCACATTTCGTGGATAGGAATTCTATTGCCTTTTTCAAAAAAACATTTCACCCTTTTTAAAATACATAAATAATGAAAAAATTAAAATCAATGCTGATCATTGCAATTTGCTTTGCGCTGTTCACTGGTAATAATGTATCTGCACAAATTTCGTCTACAGCGATCGATTCGCTGGTTCAAAAAGCAATAGACAAATTTCATGTCGCCGGAGTGGCAGTTGCCATTGTAAAAGATGGTAAAATAATTCACGAAAAAGGATATGGTGTCAGATCAATAAACAGCAAACAACCTGTGGATATTCATACCAATTTTCAAATAGCTTCCTGTTCCAAATCATTTACAACTGCTGCATTATCTATCCTGATAGATGAAGGAAAACTATCCTGGAAAGACAAAGTGAAAACCTATCTCCCCGAATTTAAAATGTATAACGATTATGTAACAGCCAATTTTTTGGTCGAAGATCTATTGTGTCACAGAAGCGGATTGAGTGCAAATGCAGGTGATCTGATGGAATTTCCTGATGGTTCAGACTTTACGATCAAAGATGTGCTGACCAATCTTCAATACCTGCAACCAGTATCTGCATTCCGCACACAATTCGATTACGATAATCAACTTTATATAGTTGCTGGTGAGTTGATCGCCAGGATAAGCGGTATGAGTTGGGAAAAATTTGTGCAGACAAAAATTTTGGATGCCTTGCAAATGGATCATTCTTTTAGTGCATTGAATACAATAAAAGATAGCAATAATTTAGCTTCACCACATTCATCCGAAGCAGGCGATATCAAAGCCATTCCAATCTTCTCTAATCAACTTACTAACGCTGCAGGTGGTATTGTATCGAATGTAGATGACATGTCGAAATGGATGATCATGCAATTGAATAAAGGGAAGTATGGCATCAATTTGGAAAAGAAACTTTTCAGCGAAGAAAGACAGCAAGATATGTGGAGCATGCATACCGTAATAAATGGAAATCCTTTTCCACCCTCATTTAATACTCATTTTTTCGGTTATGGTTTAGGTTGGAATTTAGCAGATATAAAAGGAAATTTATTGGTGGCCCATTCTGGTGGAATAAATGGAATGACCACTGAACTGGCTTTGATCCCTGATAAAAATTTGGGTATAATTGTTTTAACCAATACAGGCGAAAGTGCCGGAGCCGGAATTGCCAGGGCAATTGAGGCAACTCTTTTTGATAGTTATTTAGGATTAGATAAAATGGATTGGGTAGCGCAATTCGGCAGAATGATCCAATTTCATGTTGATGAAGATACGGTAACAAAAAAAGTTTGGGAAACTGTTGCAAAGAACGAAAATATTAAATTGAACAAACAAAACTATGTAGGTATTTATGAAGATAAATGGTTTGGGAAAGTTGAAGTTTTTTTTAAAGGAGATCTTCTATGGTTCAAATCTTATCGCTCGCCAAAAATAAATGGTGCCATGAAATTTTATAAGGCAAATACCTTTGCAATAAAATGGGAAGCATTTCATGATCATGCCGATGCTTTTGCTATGTTCAGTTTAGATGAAGAAGGAATGGCACAGCGCATACAATTAAAAGATATTTTTTCTTTGGAAGGTTCCCACTTTCAAGATCTGGACTTTCAAAGAATAAGAAACTAAAAGTGAGTAACAGTTAACAAAGAAACGCAAAGGCACGACCCGGTTTTGCAACCTACCTGCCGGTAGGCAGATATGGCGGGTGACGAATTTGTTATCGGATTTTTTTTCTTTAATCGGCTTCAGTTCCGGCCGAAGAATAACAAAAGGCATTATAGCAACCAATAAACTTCTAATTATTAATTTAGCTTTGGTTACGGCTGATTTTCAAATGCCGCCACTTCGCCAAGCTGTTGTCCGTTAGCGATAATTTTAAATCGACATTATAATCAAACAAAAAATGAAAAAATTCCTTACATTACTTTTGCTGTTTATTGCGACAAAGAGTTTTTCTCAAACAGACCATAATTAAAATCCTGTTTTCAATTCAGTTTCTGCAAATGAACTATACACTAACATTGCGCCTAAACGAACTGTGTTGAAAGAATAATATTTATCTTTCTTTAAGAAAAAATAATTTTGTGCCACGATGAACTACCAGGTGTACGTTATTGAACTATCAAAAAAAGTATTTACCGAAGACAACAGGTTTCGTGCTGCCAATCCACAATTTAATGGTGTGCTTGAATGTCTGTATGTAGGCATGACGAGTAAAACTCCCGCTGAAAGACTTAAACAACATAAAACAGGATACATAAATAAAAAAGGACACAAACTGTCAGCTAATATTGTTCAAAAATATGGAGGCTATCTTCGTCCCAGCCTTTACAATCATTTTAATTTAAAACCAATGACCAGGAATGAAGCATTGAAGATGGAAGAAAAACTTGCCTGGGATCTGCGAAAAAAAGGATACGCAGTTTGGTTTAATTGAATATAAATTTATGATCAAAAAAAAATGATCCTTCACACACTACATAGCATCTCTGGTTGTCTTATACTCTTAGCCATTTTTGCTAAAATTATTATTCATTATTACCTTGATAAATTATACAATAAAAATATCGGCCTGGCATCTATTCTTATTATGCCACTTAAGTATTTAAAGCCGTACCGATCTGCTGTAAATAGTAATCATACTTTGTTAAAAAATGTATGCAACTTTATGTTGCCCCTGGCAGGAATATTTCTATTGACGAATCTTATAATTGGATTGCTTATATATTCTAATTAACAAACAAAACATGAACATCGAACTTTTACTTTCTAACATCTCAAAGCATATTTCTTTAACTACAGAAGAAACAATATTTTTTACTTCACTCCTACACGCCAAATCATTTGAACCAGGAGCCTTTTTACTTCGTGAAGGAGATGTTTGCAGGAATGAAAGTTTTATAACGAAAGGTTGTTTAAAAACATATTATGCAGATGAAAACGGCGTTGAACATATTATCGATTTTTTAATTGAAGAGTGGTGGGCAGATGATCTATATAGTTTTTTTAAAGGAACAGCTTCCAAATGGAATATTAAAGCAATAGAAAATACGGACGTTTTACAAATAAGTAAAAGTGATCTGGAACTGTTATATCAAAAGGTTCCTAAATTTGAACGCTTTTTCAGGATGGTTTTTCAAAATGCTTATATTGCTCAAAGGGATCAGATCAATGCTATTTTATCTGCACCGGCAGAAGAACGATATCTTATGTTTCTTAAACAGAAACCATATGCAGAAAAACGGTTTTCCCAAAAAGACATTGCCTCCTATTTAGGTATTACGCCACAATTTTTAAGCAGCATGAAGAAAAAAATACGACGCATTAATGTAGATTAACTTTTAGTTTCTTTTAATTCATTTTTTTTGCTGGACTTTTTAAAAGACAAAAATGACAAAGACAAAACTAATCCATGCAGAAAAAATTACCATCGAATTATTCGAAGCAGTTGAAAAGAATAATTTAATAATTGCCGGTAAATCTGAAAAGCAACTTTCATCAGAAGTTTCTGATTTAGCTTTTGAGAAATTTGGTATCAGCTCTCACTGGCACAAAAAAATAGTAAGGACTGGTGCAAATACTTTAGCAACTTATGGAGAAAACCCTGACGATAAAATAATTCAGGAAGATGATATTTTGTTTATAGATTTTGGGCCGATCGTGGAAGGCTACGAAGCTGACCTCGGACGAACTTATGTGCTGAGCAATGATGCAACCAAACTGAAATTAAAAAATGATGTTGAGAAAGCATGGTATGAAATACAAACATGGTATCAAAAAAAAATAACTTTAAAAGCTTCTGACCTATTTCAATATGTTGTTGAAACAGCCCGCGGCTATGGCTGGACGTTTGGAGGCGAAATAGCTGGGCATATTGTAGGAGCATTTCCTCACGAACAACCTTTAGATCCAAAAAGCCTGGAATTAGATATTCATCCCGACAATCACAATGACATGTTTTTATTGGATGCAAATGGTAATGAAAGACACTGGATCTTAGAGCTGCAATTTATAGACAAGGAAAATAAAATCGGTGGCTATTTTGAACAACTACTTTGAGAATACTACAAGTTTAATGAGTCAAATATGAGTATCGCAAAAAAAGACAGGCCAGCATTAATTCTAATTGATATTCAAAAAGGATTTGACAATATTGAATATTGGGGTGGACAAAGAAACAATCCCAATGCAGAAGACAATGCTGTTAAACTTTTAAAACTTTGGCGAGAAAATAATCTCCCGGTATTTCATATTAAACATTGTTCCTCCAATCCTGCTTCTTTATTACATGAAACAAATGAAGGCAATGAATTTAAGGACCTGGTAACCCCATTAAGCGAAGAAATCATCATTAAAAAAATGTAAACAGCGCTTTCATTGGTACAACCCTGAAAGAACAACTTAACCATTCAAAAATTACAAAACTTGTTTTACTGGGTTTAACAACAGATCATTGTGTATCTACTACTACAAGAATGGCAGGAAATTTCGGATTTGATACTTTCGTTGTTTCTGATGCAACAGCTACTTTCAATAAAAAAGGGTTGGAGGGACAAAATTATTCTGCAGAACTAATTCATGAAACGGCTTTGGCAAGTTTGAATAATGAATTTGCAACAGTTGTTACGACAGCGTTTATAAAAAAAAGCTTGAGATTTTAATAATAGAAACTTAACTGAGCCCCTTGAAAACACTCAACAATTCAAATTAAAAAATTAAATGCTAAAGATAATAGCAGTTAATTCACCAATTTTAAAACAATTAATTTTTATCGGCTAAGAAAGACAGCAGCTTTTCATCGCTCATTTTATTGGAGGTAGATTCGTCTGTTTTTGTGTCTTTAAATTGCGGCGTAGAAGCCAGGTAATGAATAAATTGTTCCTGCGCCTGCCCGGTACCGGTAACATGAATATGCGTTGCATTCTGCAAATGAAAACTGATTTCTTTAAAGAATTTCAACAGTGCAGTCTTCTCATGATTATTCGCATTTTTCTCTCCCGAACTTTTGGTAACTGTTTCACCTTTCACATGTGCAAGTATTTCTGTCTTACCGGCTCCGTTACCAGAATCTCCAACTATTGTTGCATGATGTGAATCCATCCATACCCCGAATTTCTTTTGATTGTTCATTTTATTATTTTTTAATGTAACCACACAATGTCAATAACTATACCGCTAATAAAATTATTTTATAAAGAAGAATCACACGCTTATCCGGGTGAATTAAATAGAGATCGGTGCTTATAGAAATAATTTAAACCCAATACAGGGATATAATCCCAAATTGAGACTTATTATTCCCGTAATAAATTTTTATTTTAAAATTCCTAAATTGAAATAAACCGAACATCATGTTTCAAATACAATATCATATTTGATAAATAAAAATGATTGAAGGAAATAGGAACCAAAGGGAAATAAAGCCTCGTTATTAAATCCAATATCCTATGAAAAACCGGGCGCAAGCCAGTAATTGACATCCCACAATAGATTTTACCGGCAGCTTATTCTTTTTTAAATAAATTATTATTGAAGAAAAAGATCATTCTTTTCATCAAGGATAAATTACAAAGGAAGTTCACAACTTATTTTTTGCGGTTTTTTTAACCAGCTTTTATAAATGAAACATTTCATGATGAATATAGCGTGAAAACGCCTATTAAAAAATGGAAATTATCCTCTCCAATTAATGTGTTGCACTTTTACTGTGTTGCACTTTTACCAACTTAATGATCTGATCATTTTCAAATTTCCGAACACGTTTTGATGAAAATTCTACACCAATGACCAGGCCTTATATTCGATTTGAGTATTTAAAACCACATTTAATTTCTATCATGTGCAATTTTCTACTAAAAAGAATACTCAACATGGATAAATTTTTATTGGCAAAAAATTTGAAAAACCAATTCACATATTATTATTCAAACAAAAATTTATAAACATGAATAACACAACCAAATCAAAAAAATCTACAGGTATGACTAAACCTAAAGCCCAAAAATCTGCTGGCAAAGCTGAAGGCGACAACATGCTGCATGATTTTTTTAAAGATGAAATTAAAGACATTTACTGGGCAGAAAAGCATCTTGTAAAAACATTGCCTAAAATGGTAAAGGCCGCTACTTCAGAAGAATTAAAAAATGCTTTTACCGATCATTTAAAAGTAACTGAAACTCATGTGAGCCGCCTTGAAGAAGTTTTTGAATTACTTGGCGAAAAAGTGCAAGCGAAAAAATGTGAAGCCATGGAAGGCATTACAAAAGAAGGGGAAAGTATTATTGAAGACACAGAAGCAGGTACCAGTACCCGTGATGTAGGATTGATACTGGCAGCACAAAAAGTAGAGCATTATGAAATTTCTACTTATGGAGGACTTGCACAATTGGCAACAACACTTGGATTGGATCAAATTGCAGAACTCCTTCATGAAACGCTTGCAGAAGAAAAGGAAGCTGATACAGCATTAACCGGCATTGCAGAAAATGATATTAATTACAAAGCGGCCGAAGAAAAAGCTTAGAAGAAGGTTTTATGTTGTGCTAATTTTAATGGCCGGGAATACCGGCCATTTTTTTATGTAGATTAGAAATCTTAAGTTTAAAGGTATAATAATAGCTATTTTAAATGTTGGTGACTGTTCCTAAATTAAATATTAAATTCATGAACCCGTGAACCTACATCCATAACTCTTTTAAGGTATTCCTAAAGTAGCAGGCTCTTTTCCAACGGAAAGATAAACATCTACTTCCCCACTATTCCAATCTCTGCTTCTTTCATCATATACTTCAAAATCTATTTTAAAAGAACGGGGAATAACAATGTCCCCTATTTCTTTCCATGTATTGATAACACAATCAGGCATTTTTCCTTTAGCAACCATTTTATAGTAATCGCCTCCGGGGATCAGCAAACTTTGCATTCCATCGGGAACATGCTCATAGGCACCCACTCTACAGCCTATGAAATAAGAAAATGGTTTTGTACTGTCCCCTTCATAATTGTGATAAACACCATAAATATCATTGCATGATTTCCCTGGAATTTTGTCTGCATAATGATTCTTCTCAAATTCATTCCAAAGGTTGATGCAATCTCTTGTTGATTGTCCATTATCATTACTGGTTTTTTCTTTTAAGGACAAACCAATAAGTTTGATCTCTTCTAATTCAACTTTATTCATTCGTATTATTTTGTTTTTTTGCAGCTTTTTCTCTTTTCTTAAAAAATCCTCTTAGAAAAATATTGTGTTGCAATGCCAGCAGGTCATCATCCAATGTCTGACTGCCGGCATCAAGATTTTTCAAGGTATTTTTTAATGAGGATGCAGCAGCGGTATCGGTAAGCAATACATCCAGCGTATTTCCTTTTTGATTCAGCTTGCCACTCAATATATTTAGATTGGAAGAGAATTTTGTTAAAGAACCTGCTGCATTGTTTAACTCAGATAAAGTACCTTTAACACTCGTGTACATACCGGTGTCGGATACCAGCTCATTCAATGAATTACCCGGCTTATTTAGTTTACCACTAAAATCCTGCAGGTTGGCTAATACAACTGTGCTGTTTACAGAAACAGTTCTAAAATTAGCTATAGCAGACTGCAGATTATCAATGGTATTATTGAGTTTCATAGCAAGCGCAGGATCATTCAGCAGGGTTGGTATCATTCCATTGCCACTATCCAGCTTTTTACTCACACTTTTAAAATCATTTGTTATAGCTAACAGGTTTTTGTTATTTGCCTGTAGTGTTGTCATCATATCATCTGTACTAATCGCATTTTCCACTCTTAAAAAATCACCCTTTTCAACTGGCAGCGTGGACGCATCCCCACCATAAATAATGACGATCTTATTACCGATCAATCCATCTGAACCAATTTTTGCTGCTGCATTCTTATGTATAAATGGTGCTGCATCTTTTTCAATGCTCATGGTAACGGTCACCTGCGACTTACCGGAAAAACTGATTTGTTTTACGGTACCAACCTTTACACCTGCAAGCCAAATATTAGCCCCTTTTAATAAACCATTCACATCATTGAAAGTAGCATTGATGCTTATGGATTTTACAAAGGTTTTTTTCTGCCCACCTAAAGTGAATATAGTAGCCACTAAAATTACAAGGCCCAGGAAAATAAAAATTCCTACTATGACCGCTCTTTTATTCTTTGCTGTTTTCATTTTCGTTTATAAAATTGTAATCGTAAAAAGTTTTTATAACAGGGTCCTCTGTATTAAAAACAGATTCAAAACTTCCGCTTGCTAAAAATTTACCGTTGAGTAGCATTGCTACCCTACCAGAAGTAGTTTTTGCACAAGTAAGATCGTGTGTTATAACAATGGAACTGGTATTATACTGCTCTCTTACTTTTACAATCAGTTTATTAATTTCAATACTGGTAACGGGATCCAGTCCTGCTGTTGGTTCATCATACAACATGATCTCTGGTTTTAAAATAAGCGTGCGTGCAATACCAATACGTTTCCTTTGCCCACCCGAAAGTTCTGAAGGCATTTGGTTGAGCGTTTGTAATAATCCAACTGCATCAAGTACTTCCTCTATCCGGCTATTTACTTCTCCTTTTGATAATTTACGCATATTTCTTACCAATGGAAATTCAAGATTTTCTTTTACGCTCATGCTATCATACAACGCACTGTTTTGAAAAGAAAAACCAATCTTAAGGCGCAGTCGTTGTAAAGCGGCATCACTTAATTTATCTACTTCTTCGCCGAGTACAATCACAGATCCACTATCGGGTTTCAGCAAGCCGCTTATTATTTTTATTAAAACAGATTTACCTGTTCCTGATTTTCCTAGTACAGCAACATTCTCACCTTTGAAAAGATCAAGATCTACACCATTTAGTACGGATAAGCTTCCAAAAGATTTTTTTAAATTTCTTATGGAGATAACGATATTATTATATGCTGCTTTAATTTCCATGCTTGCTTTTCTTTTGACCAAACAACCAACCTTTCACCAAAGCAGTTGTAGTGCGTTCTATACAATAATTATTTGCCACAATACAGGTTTTGTTTATTAGAACGATTTCATTTTTACTTTTTTAATTCATTTACCTGATTGCATTTACTATCTGTACAATGATCATTTCTTCTATAAATATCATAAACATGGCAATAACAACTGCCGAGTTCGCAGCCTTCCCTACTCCTTGTGTTCCATTCTGTGCATGGTATCCCTGGTAACAGCCTGCAATGCCAATGGTAAATCCATATACGATTGCTTTGATAACAGAAGAAAAAATATCAAGAAATGATATCGTACTAAATGCACTTTTAAAAAAAGCCGTTAGGCTTGTCATTTCATTGTTGTGAATATTAAGGTAAGCGCCAAACATACCTACAAATCCTGTGTACAAAACCAAAATGGGCAACATAACGCTGATGGCTATAACCCGGGAAACAACCAGGAACTTAAAAGGATTGGTTGCAGAAACTTCCATTGCATCTATCTGTTCAGTTACTTTCATAGATCCCAACTCCGCTCCCATATTTGAGCCTACTTTACCTGCAGCTATAAGCGCTGTTACCAATGGTGCCAATGCCCTGATGATTGCAATAGATATCAGCGAAGGCAACCATGAACTTGCGCCAAAAGTTGCAAGCGATGGACGAGATTGTTTTGTAAAGACAATACCGGTAATAAATCCTGTAAGAGAAATTAGTCCCAGCGACTTATATCCTACCTGGTAGCATTGGTTGATGATCTCTTTAATTTCAAACGGGGAAGAAAAAGCTTCTTTAAAAAAACGTGCAATGAATTTGTAAACATGGTATAAATCAGAGAAGAAACCATCAATGCCTTTGGAGATAAAATATTTCTTCGCTGCCTTTACTTCTATTTGCTCCTGTTCCTGATTCATGCTTTACTTATTGGTAATTTTATTCATTTCAGATCAATGATATTCTATTAATAGTATGGGAACAAAAATCCCCATACTATTATCGAACTGCATTATACATGAATTGTACCGCTCTCAAATCCAGTACCAGAATATAGTAGAAGCAACAAGTATCTAAGGTTAAATATAATATTTTCAAAACCAGCATTCTGAAATCGCAAGTAATTTGAAAAAGTTATAAGCCAACTTTATATAAACACTTTTAACATGAATGCAAGATTAACGACCCTCATTTTAATTACGCTATTATTTTTAAGTTCATGCGTTACTCCTGCGGGAACTG
The DNA here is from genome assembly GCA_039934735.1 of Ferruginibacter sp. Taxonomy (GTDB): domain Bacteria; phylum Bacteroidota; class Bacteroidia; order Chitinophagales; family Chitinophagaceae; genus Ferruginibacter. Next base: position 13,125 of record JBDTLP010000031.1, read on the forward strand.
GGTATGTATATACACAACCCGTATTTGTTTATCCCGGTGTGGGCCTGGGAACCATCATCGTTGTTGTTTCATGGACTAGAAATAAATCTATCCTATGGGCAATTATTCATACAATTCCTGGAAGGCACTATGTTATATATATTTTTGATTGTTGGAAAGAAAAAATATTTTTTATTATAGCCCTTCATGATCGTTTCAATTATTACTTAGGTATATTGTTTACTGCAAAAATCTAATAACGCTGCATATGAATCATTTTGCATTTATCAAAATGCCTTTTATAAACAAGAACAGTTAATAGATACAAATGAAATTGGGTAGACAGGGGAATGGAAGTCATCAATGGGTATCTCTTTACCTCTTGCATGCTTCATATGCTGCAGTAAAAAAAACACTTAAAAACGAATGGTTTTTGTTGCGTGGTTTTTATCAAAACCCAGTGCTGTAATTATTCGTATTCTTCCAACAAGATTGGTTGTTAGTAATTATAATAAAGCAGGAAATTAACAACTGCGCCTGTTAGTTATTTACTACCTGTGGTAATTTACTATTGGTCCAATATTCGATAATAGATTTCGCAATGTCAAAATACTCTTTTATAGCTACTGGCTTTTGAAAATAACCTTGTACACATAAATGAAATGCCTGGTCAACAAGATTCGATTGGGCTGAGGTTGAAAGAAAAACAAAAGGTATTCTTTTTCCGTTTAAATTATCATCCGAATTAATTATCTTTTTAAATGCGAAGCCATTCATATGGGGCATATTTATATCGCAAATAATAAGGAAAGGCATTTCTTTTGTTGATCTTAAATATTCCAATGCGGGAATGGGTGAGTTAAAACAACGAATTTCATTTTTTGCGCCAGCCTCTGCCAACGCTTCAATAATAAATTCACAATCATCTTTATCATCTTCAATTAATACTATTGGGTATTGTACCATGCGTAAAATTTAAATCAAATTAAACCATTTCATTCGCCAGCTCCAAATATTTACCCTGCAATTTAGGGTACTCGTTTCGGTTAATCATACTTATTTTAATTAATAAAATGCCCAACAATACTTTCCTGATTATTTTTTTTAAAGTAAGCCTCTTTATTTTTTGGCATTCATTTCCTCATCCTGGGTATATTTCTCACATTTGCCTGTTCAATTTATTTATGCATGTATAAGTAGCAATATTAAAAATGATATGGAACGTGCTTTGCCTTATTCATATTATGATGACCTTGGATGATAAAAGCTTCGCCTTTGATTTTACCTATAATAATGAAAGGTATAATGCTACCTGTATAGCGCAGGTTATTAAAATAAATGATGAATATCGCTTTTTGGGTACTTACCAGGTAAGGCTTCACGACTTTACTTCCCGTGATGCTTCCCTTTTGTTTAACTTTAATGAATTAACCTATCAATGGGATGGAACTGTGATTGATACCAATGAAACTATACAAGCTGATTTAATAGAATTAATTGCGGAAGAAATAGCGGGCAGGTATAAATAGTGATGTCGGATACGGGTCACAGTATTATTAGCAGCAGCTCATTAAATTTTTCATATTATATCCAGGTTTCTTGAATACCTATTTTACACTTCGAGACATTCCATATTTAAGTTGGAAAAAAAATTTTTTAATATAGTACTTTTAATGCCTTGTTGATTCCTAATAAAATTATTTTATGAACAAAAATCCAATTGTAATAGTAGATGACGATAACGATGACCGTGATCTACTAATAGAAGCTTTCAAAGAAGTGGGTGCCAAAAATGAATTCCGTCATTTTGATAATGTTAGGGCCGCATTGGAATATTTGAGGTCCACAGAAGAAAAAACATTTTTAATAATTTGTGATGTGAATATGCCAAGAATCAATGGCGTGCAATTCAAAAAGGAAATTAATAATGATAAAGTTTTGAATGATAAAAGAATTCCGTTTATTTTCTTTAGTACTTCTACTGACATCAATGATATCAGACAGGCTTATAGCTTATGTGCACATGGTTATTTTAAAAAACCTGAGGATCTTCCATCCTTCAATAAGATTGCAAGATCAATCATGGAATATTGGATGAGTAATGAATTGTCGGAAGAGGTCTAAATCAATTTGGTAATTGTGAAGATTTGATGATTAAAGGGGCTTGAATTTTTTATCCAAATTTTACGAATTTGCTTTTTTTGAACTACTTAAATCTAAACGGTCCTGCGATGGCTGTTGTTATTAGCAGCTATAATATCAGTTGCTGATAATAGCAAATTGGGGCGAAGCGCATCATTGAATCAATATATAAGTAGAGTTACTTGCATAAATAAAAAGATATTCCGAATATTTATGTTGTTATCACAAACCATTTTTGTAAATATGTTATTCTCTGTAAAGCTTTCTTAATGATAACATCTCACTTCTTATTTTTGCTCCCACTTCATGCTCAGAAACATTTAAGAGATTGGAAGCAGCTTGTTTTGTATGGCAGCTAATGGCCAAAAGAAAAATGTTGGCATTTCTATCTGAGGCAATCTCCTTTACCTGTAATTCTTTATTCAACTCAAAAAAAGAAACAGCATAACCATGAAAATACTTTAGGATAAGCAGGAAAGCTGTATCATAATAGTAAGGCATTGTCTTAACCATTTTAATATAAGCTTCTGCAAATATTTTTTCGGCAAGAGAAATATCATTAGTGAACTGGCAAATAACACCCAATAATGATGGAGCATACTTGTCGTAAAATAATGTAGATCTGTTTATATTAATCAAAAGAAAATGGATGTTTATTCATGGCAGCTTTAGCAAACGTTATTCCTATAACTCATAATCATGCCTAATGTTCAATTTTCATCCATTTCTTTTAATTTTATTAAATGACCAAATGGAATTTTTACATCTTTTATATAAAAATGAGGTATAAATTCCCCTTTTAATTTCGATTGCAGGTACCCATATTTTTTTTAATATTTTAAATACTAACTTTTTTAAAAAATGCAATGAACTAAAAATGGCACTGCTTTAACATTGAAAATAATAATACAATTAACTGAAAACTATTTTTTACTGCATTTAGATCAAAATAAAATCAAGATGACACCTAACCAAACCGGAAGTAAGATTCTCTAACGTTTTATTGTACTAGAAGCTACAGCCTTTTAATTATTAATACGTTTTTATAAATTGATTTTTGTGTTTAGAAGGTAGAAAGAGATTTAAAGACAGGAAGGGAAAATGATTGTTGAATTTTCTGTAGAACAAGCAATAGGCTACATTAACTGTTACCTGGCGAAGGCGATTTTTTTAACCTGTTATTTGGCAAAGAAATTAAATTGAGCCAGGCCAATTGCGAAATTTGAAAAAGGAGCGTTGTGACGGACTTAGTAAATCAATGATCATCATTCATTCACTTACCTCCATAATCCGGCTGCATGATCATATATTTTATAGTCGGAAATTCTTTCTGAATGGCTAATCGTATCCGCTCAATGGTATCGTACATTTCGGGTGCCTGCAATGATTCCTTAAATTGTATATCCATCATCAGTAATATTTCTTCCGGGCCCAAATAAATAGTGTATAACCTCAGCATTTTATCTGTGCCGGGATCTGCTTCGGTAATAAGGATTATTTTTTTTCTTGTAACTGTAGTAACAGCCTCTCCCATCAACAGGCTTTTACACTCACGGGCAAGCACAAGCGAAATAACGATTAGCAATATCCCTACCAGTAATGATGCAAGGCCATCCAGCCAGCTGATCGTAAATAAATGCCCCAGCCATACAAGAATGATTACAATGAACAATCCAATAACAGCTGCCCCATCTTCGAAAAGTACAAGAAAATCGGATGGGTCCTTACTTTGTTTAATGGTCTGCCACCAGGATCGGTTCCTTCTTAATTTATTGAAAGAAACCGCTGCAATGATAAAAGAAATGCCCTCAAATATGATCGATGCTGTCAACACAATATAATTCCAAAAAGGATTACCCAATGGCTTGGGATGGATCATATGTATAATACCCTGATAGATGGAAATGCCTCCACCCAAACCAAAGATGAGCATGGAAACCATGAAGGACCAGAAAAATAATTCTCTTCCATAACCAAACGGGCGCTCTGCATCACTGGGCTTATTGCTTTGCTTAATGCCCCATAACAGCAATAACTCATTAACTGTATCAACCAAAGAATGAATTCCCTCAGAGATCATTGCTGAACTATTACTGATAGCACCCGCAATAAATTTTATGGAAGCAATAAAAATATTTGCTACCAATGCACTGTAAATAGAAAGGAGGGATTTTTGCATAGATCATAGATACTCCCATGATAGAAAGCAGTTAGTGAACTCAATAAATATGCCGCAGCATTTCTTTCTGGCTGGAAGTGATGGCTATTCTTCTTTTTCTAAACCGTATTGATCTTTTAAAAATTTAATGGTGCTGATAGCTTTTTCTTTAACAGAAGCCATTTGAATTTTCACAAGCGTTGCAACAGTTTCATAATAAGTATAATCATTGTAAAACTGTCCAATGACTACGTGGTCGTGCGTTAACAAAAAGTCGGGCATGTTTCTATTTAAAGAATCAACAACTGCATGTTGCCCGGCGGGTGTTGTGGCGAGCCTTACTGATTCCAGGATGGGTTGCATATTCAATATACCACCCATTTCATGTTGCATTGTTATCAATAAATCTCCGAGTACTTTTTCATTAATAAGTGCTGATCTTACTTTTGAATCATATCGAAGAATGCTGTTAACTGCTGCTTTATTCCTGATAAATGCAATTACGCCTGAGGATTTTATTTGCTGTAACGTGATATCCGTATAAATAAAATCTTCAAAACCAGATAGCGAGAATTGTAATTGAGAAAGGAAACGGAGCGAACCAGGATTTTGCAACTTTGAATAATTTTTACGGCCACTATCCATAAGCGGTATGATACGATCATAATATTTTAAAACAGCAGATAATTTTGATGTATCTGCTTTAAGATCGCCAATAAAACAGGAAGGCGCCCATTTACGCCGTTTACATTATAAGTTGCTATTCTCATATCTAGAAATTTTATTCATTAAAAAGCAAGCTCTTATCTAACAGGTTTTTAAAATCTGTCAGGCCTTCCTCATCATTTTTTGCAAGGCCCTGGCATTTTCAAAGGCACTGCCCATTGTATTGTTGAAATACGCATACACATCTTTGCCATTCCTTAAAAAATCTTTTATTCTGACAGCATATTCTTTCAACGTTTCATTGCTGTAATTTCCCCGGTAATCACCTGTGGGGCCATGAAATCTTAAATAAACAAAGGATGCTGATTTATTGATCTGTGTGTTACTTGCTTTAGGAATATCATGCAATACAATAGAAGCATTATACTCATCCATCAACTCAAAAGTTTCCCCTACATACCAGCCTGGATTTCTAAATTCAACTGCTATGCGCCATTTATTTTTTGCATCATATTCATCGATCCTTTGCAATATTTTTTCCACCTGGTTATAATATTCAATTCCAATTTTACCGGGAAACTGAACAAGTAAGCAGCCTTTTTTATTACCAAGCCTGTTGGCAGCATATAGAAAAAAATCAATGAGGTTAATATCAATGATTAATTCTTTTGTATGGGTGATCTTTTTCCAACATTTTACAGTGAATCTAAAATCTTCCGGGACATCCGCTGCCCATTTTTCAAAAGTGGAGGGCATGGGTACTTTATAAAAACTACTATTTATTTCAAGTGAATTAAAAAAGGAACTGTAATAATTAAGCCGGCTTTTATGCTGGAAGGTTGGTGGATAAGACTGCTTGTTGCCCGGTACTACGATATTGCTTGTACCGATTCTACATATTCCTTTCAATTTCATTGATGTTGATACAACTAACAGGTTTTAAAAACAGACCTAACAGTTTTTAAAAAACTGTTAGGTCTTATTGATTACTTTTTTTTACTACTTCCTTTCTTCGCTACCTTCTTAACTGCTTTCTTAATCACTTTTTTAACAGCAGCCGCCTTTTTAGACGAAGCAACCTTCTTTACTTTTTTAGCTGCCGGGCGAACTACTTTTTTTTCAATCTTCTCCGCAATTTTTTTCACAGCTTTCTTAGCTGCTTTTTTTACAGTAGCTTTTTTCTTTGAAGAGGTAATATTTTTTACAGCTGTTTTTACAGAATCGATTGCACCACCCGCCATTTCTACCAGGTGATCTTTTTCATTCACGATCCTTCCCGCAATCTCGCCAACTTTTTCAGCGATCTTAATCATGGTTGTTTTTTGTGGAATTGATTTTTTTGTAATGCTTTTTTTCTTTGCCATTTTAATGGGTTTTTGTATGCTGAGTAAATATTGCCACAATAAATGCAATAGAAGTGCCAATAATATTCCCACCGACATAGTAATCTTAGTGGCATAATGATTGTAAAATTTTGCGTATCTATTAACCCAAAAATTCATGTCACAAATTTTACTCATTGCTGATTCGCCCGATTTCTTAAATGTATTTAACTGGTGCCTTAACAGAAAAGGTTATACATGCGAAAAAGCTTATTATAGAGAAAGGATCTTCGCTAAACTAACTGAGCTATTGCCGGCGCTTATCATTATCGATATAAACCTGGGTGAGGAAGATGGGAGATTTATTTGTAGGGACATTAAAGAAAACGATCGTACCAGGAATATTCCTGTAATACTTTGTTCTGCAAGGCATGATTAATTAAAAGACCTTTCGTTTTACAAAGCTGATGACTTTATTGAAAAGCGCTTTGACATGAATTCAGTTATCATTAAAATTGAAAAACTGATCCACAATTAAACAGTATTTTATTTTTATCATTTAAAAATCATGATCATGAAAGTAATTGGAATTATTTTGATTGGCATTGGTATAATCATGCTAATCTTCCGCGGATTTAGTTTTACACAGGATAAAAAAGTTGTAGATCTTGGCCCTATTGAAATAAATAAAAAAGAAAAGAAATCTGTAAACTGGCCAATGTATGCGGGTGGCATTGCGGTGATAGCAGGGATATGTTTGGTAGCGGTTGATAAGAAGAAAGGGTAAAAAGAATTAAGAATGATGAATTAAGAATTAGAATTCCAGTTTTAAAAATCTACTATGAACTATTCGGTGTTCTGAATGCTGAATTCAAAATTTCTATTACTCTTAATAAAAATATTAAATACTATGAACAGCATTCAAAAAAACAGATCGGCAATAATTCCGGATTTTATAAACACAAATGGAAATCAGAAAAATAGAACTTTGTCAGCCAATGAAGGAAGAAATTCTTCAAATGACCCTAAGTTGCATGTTAGTGATACAAAGAAAAAAATAAACAGGTTTTTCGCAGGTTTGCCATTTCATCCAGAGCCTTGAACGAAATTTGTAGCTTATACATTTTCGGAGTGTAAAATGAATATTCATTATTCAATGCTCCATATTCAACACCCGGCGGATATAATAACAATTTGTATTTCATTGAACATTGATTATTGAAAATGATTATTTCATTTAACATACCAACATTCATTTAAACGCTGCTTCCTGGTATTGACGGCCTCACTTCTATTTTACTTGGCAATGTTCCCGGGTCCATGTGTAAAAGGTCAGCAACCATTTGCCCGATATCCGCTGGTTGTATTTTCCATGCATCTGTATCATTGGGAACATGGTTATTAAAATTCGTTGCAACAGAACCAGGCATGATGGTAGTAACCTTGATTCCATATTTTCTAAGGTCCAGCATAATGGCCTGTGTAAAACCTACCAAACCAAACTTACTCGCATTGTATGCTGAAGCAGATTCAAAAAAATTAGCGCCTGCAAGACTTGCAATCGTTATGATATAACCTTTGCTTTGTTTCAATGAATCAATACTTGCTTTAACGCTGTTGAATACACCCGTAAGATTGGTATCAATCGTTTCCTTCCATTGTGCTTCCGTAAGTTGGTCAATGGGATTAAAATGTCCGACTCCTGCATTGGCAATTAATACATCCAATTTGCCAAAATGTTCTATAGTGGCTTTTATTGCATTTTCTTCATCTGCCATAGAACCAACATTGGATTCGATTGCCAAAATGTTTTTCGCATCACTGCAAAGTGTAGCCGCAGCTTCTTTTGCCGCAGCAATTGTTCTGCTGCTGATGGCTACTTTCATTCCATTGTCTAACAAGGCTTTTGCAATACCATACCCGATGCCTTTACTGCCACCAGTTATGTAGGCTACTTTATTATTAATATCTGTTATCATTGCTGTTAAGTTTTGAAATATATTTTTTATGTTGCAAGTTAATCTTAAATAAAGGCCGGAATAAATTCCGGCCTTTTGATGTAGGATTGTATTACGGCAATTAGTTTTTAACAACTTTGAAAGTCCCAAGGCTGCTACCTGCTTCAGTTTTATATTGAAGAATATAAGTGCCACGCGAAAGATTTGTCATGGTAACAGTTGTATTATTAATGCCTTCATTTAATATCGCTGAACTTTGTTGTATTTGTTTACCAGTGATATCAAAGACCGCAATTGCAACAGTTTGTCTTTTGTCTGACTGCAACTGAACATTCAATTGATTTTGAACAGGATTTGGATACAGTTGTGTAACGGCCAATTGTTTTTTCCCGGTCTCCAACTTTATGATATTTGAGAATGCAAAGCTACCATCGCGGTCAACAATCTTAAGCCTGTAAAAATTAATCCCTGCGAAAGGATAAGGATCGATCGTATTGTAAGAAGCGCCATTACTATTAGCAGTTTTAGGGCTTACCGCTGTTAAATAATCAAAATTAACTCCGTCAATACTTCTTTGAATTTCAAAATGATCAAAGTTTTCTTCCGAAGTTGTTGTCCAGTATAGGTTTGATTTATTATTGTCAACCTTTCCGGAGAAACTGGTTAGCTTAACAGGCAATATACCACATGATGGGAAAGGAAAACATGAACGGCGTTTTGTCACTCCCGTTATATTGTTATAAGTACCTACAAACTCCTGTCCACGCAAACAAAGATCCTTTAAATAATAATCCACGAATGGCAACAACAAAGAAGATGTCTTGCTTAATACTGTTTGTGTGGTAGTTGATGAAAATCCACAACCAGCAACAATTTGCCCTGCCTGGCAAATTAGATTGTTATTGGCATACTGGCAATGAAGTGCGCCTGTAATATCAATATAAGTCTTACATGCAATAAAGATATTATTATACATCGCATTCTGTATAGAATCCGGAGCAACACAATCGCTACTGCCACTAAACATCAACGTTGGTTTAAAATCGAGCACAGCAGCTGCCGTTGCAGAAGGGATTGTTTCTGCAGCAGCAAAATTAAATATGGCTTTTACGACTGAATTTTGCAAGGCAGCGGCTAAAAATGTTGCGCCACCACCCATTGAATGACCTCCGATCGCTACTTTCTTCACTACACGCTGGTATAAAAAAGAAGATGAAGAATCATTGAGCGAAGTGATACGGCTGCTCAAAAAATTCAGGTCAAGTGCGAAATCAAGATGTGAAGGAAGAATGGTCTCCTCTGTTGTTGGAAACGCTACGATATAACCAGTCTTAACAAGTGAATCAGCAAGCCATTTATAAGATGAAGTACTGATCAGGAAACCATGTCCAAATACGATGACAGGAAATTTTGCAGTACCTGATGCTATAGCAACATTATTACCTGCTGTATTTGCAGGGTAGTAAAGTTCTACTGGTATCTGCCTGTCACTCCTGGAATTGTCTGTAAAGGTCAAAGTCTGTTTACCTGTGGAATACGTTTGTGCCTGTGAGTTATAAACACAGAAAAGCACCATAATGAGTGTAAAGATTTTTTTCATAAAACCATTTTAGTTTAACAATAATTAAATTAGTCACATAGCGATATGAAAAGGATTTGATCCAGAGGATAATGGTCAGCAATAAAGCGTATGGGGGAGTTATTACATCAAAAGTAATATTTTTTTTATAAAAACAAAAATTATGAGGCACTAATAATATAAGATTCGGGTACTTCACTGAAATCTCACAATCAAAACCGGTATTTGTAGCTGAACGAGGAATTTTATCTACAAAAGAATAAAATAGTGTACAAGTGCCATTTAGTTTGTTTAACAAAAAAAAGCCTTGATTACCAAATTCTTAATCAAACAAATAAATTTATGCTGGCTTACAATTTGAAACATTGCTGCTATCATTTACTCAAAAAATAAATATCATGGACGAAATAATAAATTTAACCAATGAAGAAGCTTCAAAAAAACTAAAGGAGCTTACAAGGGCTATCAATATTTGTATGTTCTCAACGGATATTGAGAATGCTGAGGGTGCTATAACAAGGCCCATGGCTGTACAACAAACAGACACAGATAATTTTCTCTGGTTCTTCAGCAGTAAGGATAGCAATAAGAATAAGGAAATAAGTAAAAATAATTTTATCCAATTGTATTTTTCAGATCCGGGGAAAAGTACTTATGTATCCATTACAGGAAATGCGGAGATCGTGATTGACGATAAACAAAAGATTGAAGAGATGTGGAACCCTTTGATGAAGACATGGTTCCAGGAAGGCAAAGACGATCCGAAAATTTCACTTATAAAAGTAATGCCGGTAGATGGATATTATTGGGATAGTACCGGAAACAGGTTTACAAATTTCTTTAAGATGATTGGGTCAGTTGTTTCTGGAAAAGATTTGGTTGGAAGTGAGGAAGGTAGTTTAAAACCGTGACAAAAATTTTGAATTCAGGTTTATGAATGATGAATCTTATTGTAAGTGTAGTTCTCTTTTAGCATTGTGAAATACATCTTTCAATAACAGGTTGTTGCTTTTTTTTAAAAAAACATATAATAAAAGTTAGATAAAGAAAAGAGCTGGCATATTTTATGACTTAAAACTTAAAATATTTAGTATGAAAAAAAAACTTTTAATAGCATCGTCCATTGCGGCGGGTACAATAGCATTCATTTATTTTTTTACAAGAAAAAATGCTACTAAGGGAGCTACCGTTTTAACTTCAAAAAGACAGCATCATCGCACTGAAGTTTTTTCAAATGCAAAAAAAACCAGCTGATCATTTTCAAAAATTCAAAATAATAAATTTTTATGAGTAGTATCAATGAACAACAACCTGAAAAAAATCACGAAGATCTGCACGGCACTACAGCTATAAATAAAATTAAGGAACTCGCTGATAAAGCCAATACCTGCTTTTTTTGTACCTCGCTTAATAAGGGACAGGCGTTTCAGACTAGACCTATGTCGATACAAAAAGTTGATGATGAAGGATGCATCTGGTTCCTCAGTGCTTCTGACAGCGAAGTGAATGCGCAGTTGAAGGAAAACAGCCAGGCGCAACTTCTTCTCCAGGGGAGTTCACATTCCGGATTTTTAAATCTGTACGGTGCTGCAGGAATATCACGTGATAAGGCAATGATAAATGCATTGTGGGAGCCTTTGGCCAAGACATGGTTTACAGAAGGCAAAGATGACCCACGCATCACCGTTATCATGTTTGTTCCAAGGGAAGGATATTATTGGGACAATAAACATGGAAATGCTATTGCTTTTGTAAAGATGGCACTTGGAGCGGTCATTGGAAAGACCCTGGATGATTCAATTGAAGGAAAGATCGTTTTGTAAAGGTTAAGATTTAGGATTTTATAATATTAACCGGACATTAATAAGGATGAGACAAATCAATTTAATTTTTTAAGGCTTCAGGGTAATATTGCTCAATTTTTAAACAAGCCTAATGCATTTGTGTTTAATACAATCGCTAAACGTTTAGTAAGATTATTTTTTAGCCTTGTTAATGTTATGGGCCTTAAAAAGTACGCAAGCGGATTAATCTTTCTGCAATACTTTATAGTTCCATTATATTAGACCATGGTATTGGAATTTATAACCAATCTATATTATCATTTATAAAAATGAAATTATGAACTGGAAAACAATTATTTCTTTCACGGATAATAATAAACCTTACCGCTTCAAAGTAGCAACTTCTAAAATCAATTCTCCGGCTGGGAAAGTTGAAGATAGCTGGTATGAAATTACGGCTCATGAAATTGATGAATTTGATAACCAGGCAGATCGTTTTAGTTTTCGGTTAAACGTTGACGATAGTAGTTTTGAAACAAATAATCACAATAAACCGTTGTTGTTGATTGCGGAACAAATGATGGAAGAAGTGCGGAGAGGAAATGAGAAATGGGAATAGTGACTGTTGATATAATGTATATGCCTTGTAAATTATCCTTTCATTACAGGAATAAAAATATCAAACCTTGCGCCTTTGCCTGGTTCACCTGATGCTGTAATGATCCCATCGTGATTGTCTACAATTTTTTTTACAATCGCCAGTCCAATACCCGTCCCTGCATATTGTTCTTTGCCATGCAGGCGCTGAAATAATTCAAAAATCCGTTGAGCATATTGCGGCTCAAAGCCAATACCGTTGTCTTCAACAGAAATGTGACAATAATTTAGTTCGTCTATTAAGCCTTCATTTTTAAAATTTTCTCCTTTTTCATATTCGCTATTGATCGTTAATATCAAAGTGATACCTGGCTTCGAAAATTTGAGTGAATTACTTATAAGATTGTAAAAGAGTTGCTGAAACTGGAAAGGAATAATATTTAATTCGCATGTTTTTTTTGTATGGATGGTTGCGTCTTTTTGCTGTATCTCCTCTTTAAGATCAAGTATTACTTTTTGAATGATATCATTCATATTTACTTTTTCAAAATCACGTTCTAAAGTATGTGTTCGGGAATAGGCAAGCAAATCATCTATTAAAGCCTGCATACGTTCAGCTGATCTTTGCATGCGTGAGAAAAGATCTATTCCTGATTCAGATAAATTATCTTTTTCCTTTTCAATGATGCGACTTGCAAAGGTTTGAATTTTTCTTAAGGGCTCTTGCAAATCATGGCTTGATATATAAGCAAATGACTGCAGTTCTTTGTTCATTTTTTCAAGCTCACTATTTTTTTGTTCCAGTTCAATTTTTTTCTCCATCAATATATCATCCGCTTCTTTTTTATAAGTGAGATCGTGTGTCACTTTTGAAAATCCAATAACTTCATTTGCGTTATTGTGTACGGCTGTAATGACTACACTTGCCCAAAATAAACTACCATCTTTTTTCACCCGCCACCCTTCCTGAACGGCCCTGGCATTTTGTTCAGCTAATTTTAAAAGCTTTTGAGGAAGCTGATTTTTCCTGTCCGCATCTGTATAAAAATTTGAAAAACTCTTTCCAATAATTTCTTCGGCTTTATAACCTTTGATCTTTTCTGCACCTATATTCCAATTTTGGACGATACCCTGCCTGTCTAAATAAAGTATTGCATAATCCTGTACTTCTGCTACCATAAGGTGATAACGTTCTTCACTTTCTTTTAATGTTTTATTCACTTTTATAAGTTCCGCAGTTCTTTCGCCCACTTGTTTTTCCAATTCGCTTGCAAAGTCTTTTTGTTCCTGTATATCGGTACTTGTTCCAACCCACATATCTATATTTCCTTGTTCATCTTTTTGTGATAGCGCACGACTCAACTGCCACCGGTATGTTCCATCATATTTTCGAAAGCGATGTTCGAATAAAAAATCTTTACCTGTATGGATTGATTCGAGCCAGGCAGCTATATTTTTTTCCTTATCGTCGGGATGTACAATCTGGATCCAGCCACCTTCATTAATTTGTTGAAGCGTTAAACCAGAATAATCAAATACAGATTGATTAAAATAATTGAGATTACCGGAGGTATCGGCTGTCCAGATATGTTGCGGCATAGAATCTGCCAGCAGGCGGAATTTTTTTTCACTTTCTTCAAGATCCCTGCGATTTTGTTTTTCTAAAGTAATATCACCACAGGTTCCAATCATCCATGTAGGTTTTCTATCTTCATCATAGAAAATTTTACCTTTAACTTCTATCCAGCGAATACTATTATTGTCAATCCTGATCCTTGATTGGTAGGCTAGTATTCCTGTTTTCAATGCGTTTAAAAAAGCCTTGTCGCGTACAGCAATATCATCCGGCAACAGGTGACTTAAAAAAAAAGTATGATTCACCTCTTTTGCATTATCGTATCCAAAAATTTCTTTAAATCTTTTAGAACAAACAAGTGCATCTGAAGTCAGATCCAATTCAAATGTTCCCAATTCACTGGCATCAATTACAACATTTAGCTTCTCTTCATTTTTCTCCACTTTTTTGTGAGCAGCAACCTGGTCCGTAACTTCTGTTCCCACGGTCATTATGCCATCAATATTTCCTTCGGGATCATACATTGGTTCATAGGTAAAATTTATATAAGCTTTTTCCATTTTCCCGTTCCTGAAAATCTGAACAGGTAATTCAGGAGCGGAAAACATTCTTCCGTTTTTATAAACGTCATCCAGTAGTTCTTTAATACCCTGTTCTTTCAATTCCGGTATGGCTTCGAGTATGGGCTTATTTAATACATCTTCTTCTTTTCTTCCCCACAGTTCAAGTGCACGTGCGTTAGCCATCTCCGTTATATAGTCTTTTCCACGAAATATACCGATGGAAACCGGGGCTTGTTTAATCATTGAACGAAGGTTGCGTTCACTTTCTTCCAGCTTTTTTTTGGTTAATACAGTCTTTGTTGTTTCTGTACAGGTAACTACTACGCCGTTCGCTTTACCATCACTGTTATAAGCGGCACTATAAGAGAAAGTCCAGTAGATGTCCTCAATCTTTCCATTCCTGTAAAAAGGAACGAGCTGATCCTCGAACCAAACCGGGTTGGCCGTTGTCATTACACCGTTAATCATGGGGCCTATAAAATCCCATATCTCTGCCCATACTTCCTCCCCTTTTTTTCCGATAGCAGGATGCTTGCCGTTGATGCCGAGGCTGGGCCGAAAAGCGTCATTATAAAAACAGGTCAGATCTTCTCCCCAAAATAAAAACATTGGAAATGCGGAGTGCAACATAATACCGAGTGTGGTACAAAGGCTTTCGGGCCAGGTTTCAATATTTCCTAAAGGACTATTGGTCCAATCGTTATTGAGTATAAGTTCACCCGTTTCTCCTCCTCCTGAAAGGAAACGTAAATTATTATTATGAACATTGGGTTTCATCATAATTCATTATGGTTGAATCACAAATTCTTCTTTGGGCGGTTGTATAATTTCTTCCCATTTGCTTAACAAAAGTGCTTTATTGATTACGGATTTTAAATCCTTAAAATCTGCAGGTTTCTTAATATAATATTGAGCTCCATTTTTGTATAATAATTCCACTACTTCCTGATTTAAAGAAGTGGAATAAATTATGACGGGTAGTTCCTTTAAATTTTCATGATGTTTAATTTCTGACAAGCATTCAATTCCTTTTTTAAGTGGCATATTCAGATCGAGAAATAGCTGGTGCGGTAAATGAATTGGATCCCTCTTTAAAAAATTCATAAGATCAACACCGTTATTCACTACCGCTAATGATGTTGCAATGGGAAGTTCCTGTAGCGCATCTTTAAAAAACATGCAGTCATCCAGGTCATCATCAGCAAGCAGAATGCTATAGCGGTTGGCTGGTATTTCCAACATAAATTTTGAAAAGGTTTAAAGTTAAAATAAGGAATAAAAGCCAGCAATATTATAAAGGTAAAAATTTAATTCATAAAGTCTAAGTAGATTGGGGTACCATGATCGTGGTCAAACGGGTTATTTTGGCACAGGGTTTTTATGCGCTTCAGCATTTTTTGTAAGTTTCACCCGGGTTATTTTCTTCACCAACCACTAAACGAATTTGAAAATGTTTAGCGAAGAAAGCAACCATTGATAAGGAAAATAACTTTATATAAAATGACAAAGAAATATGATGTCAGCGATCAATGCAGGTCCTGGCTGGTCTTTCGTTTCAAGCAGAATCGCAAATGTTGCTTTGGTAATGCCACGTAAATTTGCAATTGCCTTCAACGATCCTTTACAACGAACTACGCTACCTGCAATGACTTCAGGCCCAAATTCCAGGTGCTCGATTCCATAATTAACCTGCATGTTGAGATTTTGAATATCTACCATTTGTTTCCAAAAAAAGGAATCAACGAAAGTGCAAAATACCCAGGTAGTGTTGTTGCTTTAAGGCTATTGTTGCCGGTAGTTGTTTCGGAATCTTTAGATATCACTTTATGATCCAAAGTTGCAACTGCGAAGCCAGTAACCTGCTCCTGTGTAATTTTATGCCAGGGTGAGATAACTGTTTCTTTATTTAAATGAGATTTAAATTCTTCGTGTGATTTTATAACAAGCATACGCTAAGATATCAATAATAAGAGAAATAGTTTCATGTCTTTTAATACTTTTTAGATTAAAATTCTATTTCAAAGACTGTTTCTATCTTGAATACGCCGTTTTTTTTCAGTTGAGTTACTAATCTTACTTACACTTTTTAGGATACCCGTAATCGTTATTATCCTATTAACTTAAGCTACAAATGTAAATTACCAGACAATATATTCCCAGACATTTTACTGTCGTTAATAATCAACAAGCTTTTTGATATCATCAACTTTCGTTCATTGGAATACACTATGTTTCTATAAATTATAACCTTATAACCGTTAGAAAAATTGCTGCTACAAAATTTTATACAGGTTTGATGTATTTCAGGAGATTTCTAAGGAAAACTATTGATACGCTTAGAGTGTATCCGGCCCTAAACATAAATAAATATAAATGATACGAGCAGGAAATGATGATTCAATAATCAGGTTTGTTTCCTGAAATATATAAGACCAGATCCATTACGGGCTTTAAATTTCATGCAAAACAGTTTGGCTTTTGATGAAGAGTTTTTTCAGCAGGACGTATTTTTTATGTAATTGCATCCAGGAGACCTGATTTTAAGCCGTATTCATTCTCATATTAATTGTTTTCATTTTTTCATAGTAATCTAATTCGTTTTTATAATAGGTAATCTTCATACATTATTTCCAACTTCTTCTACCCACTACTTATAACTTTTAACTCATAACTATTAATTCTTACCCCACTTTGGTATTATTGTGGTAGTAAAGAGTTATTGTTAACTTCAAAAAACATGATTATGAAATTTAATTTTCTTATTGTAGCATTGACAACAGTTGTTTTGTTAAATGCTTGTTCAAAAGATGACAACAACAATGATTCTGGTATTAAAACGATCAGGTACCAGTTTACTACAACCGATACAGGTAATTATGGAGTACTGGCTCTTGCAGATACTTCTGTTATTTTTTCAGACAATGTAAATAGTCTTAGCTGGTCAAAAACAATAACCGTTACCGGTAGTGATAGTGCTTATTTAACAGTGTTTCCTCCGCCTGAGTGGGCAAATACTCCGAGGGAAGCGGATGTTAATTTGAAGATATTTGTCAACGATTCGGAAAAGGCTTCTGCAAGTGGGCATTTTATTGGACTTGACAGACCAAATGGAATAAAGATTTCTACGTCCTATTAGCATTATTAACTACTATTTGCAAATGCAAATTTCAAAAAAATAATTTATAACTTTTAAAGGGATTTCTAAAAACCTGGTTTTATTTAATTCATCTTTAATTTCCACTTTTGGGAATTTTATCGGAGATACAATAAAGAAAAATTAAAGGTTTTTAGAAATTCCTGTTTATGTATTGAAATAAATTTATAGGGGGAGCATTAAGTAAAAAAATCGCTCCATTTTCTGAGTTTCTCTATCAGTTCTGAATCACTTTTCACTTTCCTTAAAGGTTCCTGAGTTTTTCTATTGTTAGTGGTTTCCCTCTCAGTTATGAAAACGCCACAAACTTTTCAGTTATTATACACAATAGGGCTAAAAAAAATAAACCGCTTCATCAAATCCATTTCTATTTAAAAAAAGCATAAAATCCTGAAATTCTAAATTCATAGCTTGCATGGCATATTATCAAGCATATATTGATGATAAGCCCTATTTCTGAAAAGTTTCACGAGTACCTATACATAATAGGATTAGGATGTTTATTTTTACCCCTGATTGGTCTATAACCATCATTATACATTTAACGACCCGATTTCCCTTTTCCATTTGTTTACTGTATTTTAATATCTTAGGAATGCATAAAAACATTCTTTGGTTCATCTTGTTTGATCTTATGCAAAGAGGAGGGAAAATTAGACTATACCGTTTACATTATTAATTAAAGCGGCTAAATCCTAATTATTACGAAGATATAATGTCTATTTATCAGTTGCAACATTATCAACATATTTATGAACCATAATATAACACTAATTCACTTAAAACATTCGATTTAGAATCTTAAAAAAACCATGTAGCATTGATGGAAAAAATCATCTTGTAAATAGAATGAATCTTTTTCAGAATTTGCAAAACAACAAGTTTATCCGATTGCTGTCTTCCAAATATAAAGAGACCGTTTCTTTCGAAACGGCCTCTTAAAAAATTAACCCTGCTTTTATTAAAAATTTCTTACAGTCATTTCTGTTCTCCTGTTTTTAGCACGTCCAGCTACAGTTTTATTATCTGCAATTGGTTTCGTGTCTCCATAACCGTTAACTGATGCTCTACCTTCATTCAGTCCTTTGTTTACCAGGTATTGCTTAACAGATGCAGCACGGTCTTCAGACAACTTTTGATTTTTAGTAGCGTCACCTGTGTTATCAGTATGACCATCAATTGTTATCATCAGGCTATTATCGGATGCCAAAAGTACGGCTACATCATTTAATGATTTGAAAGATTTTGGTAATAGTTTAGAACTACCTGTTGAGAAGAAAATGTTCTTTGCTGCAAAATTTATTTTCTGAATAATTTCCTTAGCAATAACCGGGCACCCCTGATTGCTCACTGGACCGGGACGGGTAGGGCATTTATCTTCTTCATCATTTACACCATCTCCGTCTGTATCAGGTATAGGACAGCCATTGTATTTAGCTGTACCTGGAACGGTAGGACATTTGTCTTCTTCATCATTGATACCGTCTTTGTCTGTATCAGGAATTGGACAACCCTCGTATTTTGCAATCCCGGCTACAGTAGGGCATTTATCTACTTCATCGTTGATGCCATCATTATCTGTATCAGGTATAGGGCAACCCTGGTAACGGGCAAGGCCTGCCACAGTTGGACATTTATCATTGATATCAATTATGCCATCGCCGTCAGTATCGGGACAACCACTATACATTTTCGGACCTGCAACAGTTGGACAAGCGTCTATGTTATCAAACACACCATCCTTGTCTGTGTCCGGGCGCATTCTTTTTTTATAAGGCATACCGAATGTAATACCGATATGCGCATCGGCCTGCTTTGATTTTCCAAAGATTGCGGTGAATAAGTTCCTGATCCAAAGAATACGGGACCAATCCTGGCAGACAAACCAGCATTAAAGTTTGTAAGCTGGTTATAATTAAGTGGAATTCCTACACTAAAAAAATGTGTTTCATACCTTGGTGTCAATGATACACTGCTATAATTATACAAATTAAGCTTATTGTTATTTTTGGTAAGCGCTCCCTGCAGGCTTAAGGATGTATAAAAATGACCCATAATATTATAGTCGATATCTGCCCTTAATGTAGCAGGAAGGATGACATTGTATTTTGATGTAGCTGATTGCACCTGTGTAAAATACGGGCTTGCATCTAGAATACTTTTATATTGATTAATTGATTTGTCTTTAAACTGGTTTAGTAAAAATTCTTGTCCTCCGGGAATATTTACATTATAGGTTGCAGATGTTGAATTATCTTTTTTAAATCGCAGGTTTCCAATATCCGTTACAGATATACCAATTTTTAGTTTATACTTATTTGCAAAATGGTTATCAATATATATAGTATCAGCATCCATCATATATTTTGGACGAAATTCATATACAATACCAACATCGCCCCCTACCCCATGACCATGAAATTTAAAGAAATCCCTGTATTTATAATTATTGAAATCAGCACCTGAAGTATTGATTGCAACAGTACCTGTGGTAGCAGTTAGATAAGTACCATTGACCCCATCATTAACAGCACCATTCAAATCCTGGAAAGTTAAATAAGAATTGGTTGTTCCTGCCAGGTACTTAACGGTTAAACCGGCTTTAAGAAAATTCCGGCTTCCCTTTTTAGAAAGTACGGTAGCATAGGACAAACCAAACTCCGTCCATCCTACAGTATTGATCTTTGCATTTTGATAGGCCCCAAATGCAAGCGGGTAGGCGGAACCGTCAGCAGTTCCTCCATCAATAACACTTTTAGCGAGCGAACCGTCAACACCAGATACATTTGAAAACACCCTCGACCTCGAGGTAAATGCGAATGCAGATCCTGACTTCGTGCTGATCATGAACGATGGGCCCAGTACATCAGCGGTTATCAAAGATTTGATATTCGGTTTTTCGCCGTTTAAAAGGCGGTTCTTCAGTGAATCACTTTTAAACGAACGGCCGATGTCTCTAAATCCGAGCCGGCTTTGATTGTTTCCTACAAATACATTTCCTGCAACAAGGTTGACACTCCACTTGTAACGACTGTCCGCAATATTTGCAGGATTAAATATTACCCCATTTACTCCATTATAGTTATCTGTCCGATAACCAGGGAAAATTTGTGCATTGGATTTAAAAACAATCAGAGATAACAATAGTACCGAAATACTCAGTAAACATTTTTTCATAAAAAGACTTATTATTTTTTTGCTGCTAAATCAATTCTGTATCCAAAATATATGCTGATATAATTTTAAAAAAAACTATGATAAAGTTTATAATGAAAAATGAAACTCAAAAGTGGGAAATATATAAATTATTACAAGATTTATGTAAAAGAAAGAAAAATAATCATTGCCCGTAATTTTACATTGGAGGAATCCATACCACAATTCGTGTTTACGGTGTAATTGAAAATTAAAAAATATATTAGTAAACCGATTTCTTATAAAAAACGTTAAAGAAATTCGACAACTTTCAAAAGCTCCGCAAGAAATTTACTTATTTAAATCACTTTACTACTTTTCTAACTTATTAATAAAAGTATCACATTCTTATAGTCTGTTTATTTTAAAGCCACCATGCTTATATGGTAGCAACTGAAGACAAGGCAATACATTAACAAAGTAATTAAAAGAGTTTATCCTGACACATAGTTGTCTTTGTGCCCTTTTCTTTTTACTTTTCCTAAAATTTAAGCCTCATTTCACTCACAGCAAATGAGCGAATATGAAACAGGCAATGAATATTTTAAATTTTGTAATGTCCTTTTATTCTTCAATACTAAGATGGCTAAATGTTGACTGCTATTCTATATAATGCTACGTTCAATAATCAGGTGGTGGAAGATTTAACTAAAAAGCATTGTTCAAAAAATATTTATTCTTTTAGAGAGCTATAAATTGGATTCATAACGCTATAACTTCTTTTCGTTTAAGTTTTTCCGCCACTTGCGAAAGCAATTCCTCCGCATTGAATTTAAAGAGATCTAAATAATGATCATAGGCCCATTCCATTTTCTTTGACGCTACCTGATTGTGTGCAATATCATGAAGTAAATTGATGATATTTTCCGTACCGGTATCGCCGGGAAAATCCGGGTATTGTAACATTACTTTGATTCTGAGTTGCAAGAGTTTATTGTAGGTTTCTTTCAACCCTAATATGGAATCTTTATTTTTAAATGGCTTTTTGCAACAGTTTGCAATGAGGTTATTTATTTCAGTTTCAATGCAGGTTGGATTTACATTCATTTGATTAGATTATGAAGTTTACTAAGAAAAATTCATGCCCTTAGAATTACAAACGTAAAATTCCCAAAGTGGGTTGCGTAAAATCGGTTTTGTATAATTATTTTCCCAGTTTGAATAAGTAGAACCAATAAAATTATCTGGCGGTTATTTTGTAATATGTATGATACACCAAAAAATTATTTTATGCTAAAATGGACAATGACATTCCTTGTGATCGCAATCATAACAGCGATCTTCGGATTTGGCGGTATCGCAGCCGGTGCCGTTTCAATTGCAAAAACAATATTTTTTATTTTCTTAGTGTTGGTTATAGGAAGTGTGATATTGGGAGCTACTATCATGAAGAAAAATTAATATCAAGGGAATTAAGAATTAGGAATGAAGAATTAGGAATGTGCCCTGGATAAATGAATTAACTTACGCAACCATAGAATTCTTAATTCTTAATTCTTAATTCTTAATTCTTAATTCTTAACTCTTAACTCTTAACTAATCCTGCAACCTCCCCCACCGTCTTACTCCCCATTTCCACTTCTACTTGTTTCGTTGTAACCGCATAATCATTGGGATGAATTTCTGATCCGTATTTGAGTGCATATGCTTTTGTAAATTCTGCACCCAGGTATAGGATAATGGAAGAATAATAGATCCATACCAGCAATATTACCAATGAACCTGCAGCACCGTAGGTAGAACCTATTTTTGTTTTTGATATGTAAATAGAGATACCAAATTTTCCTAATAAAAATAGTATGGCTGTAACAAGTGCCCCTGCGAAAACATCTTTCCATTTTATTTTTGCATCGGGCAATACTTTAAATATAACAGCAAAGATGAGTGTACTTATTCCCAGCGTTAAGACAAGGTTTATAATATAGAAAAAAATAATGGCCACTTGCGGAAAAGCATGCTGCAACCTGTTGCCGATGGCTTCAATGATGGCTGTAACTGACAATGAAACAAGCAATAAAAACCCAAGCCCAACGATAACAGAAAAAGAAAGCAGCCGATTCAATAACATTTTTATTAAACCGCGTTTAGGCTTTGCCTTTAGTCCCCATATTGTATTTATAGAATCTTGTATTTCCATGAATACCGCCGTTGAGCCTATAAGCAATGTTACTACACCGATCACGGCAGCAATGGTTCCAGTATTGCCAATGGCAGCATGTTTAATGATATCCTGGAGCTGGGATGCAGAATCTTTTCCAATAAAATCCTGCAGCACGGAATATATTTTTCCTTGTACAGCTTCTTTACCCAGGAAGATTCCACAAAGAGAAATGATGACGACAAGCAAAGGTGCTAATGAGAACATGGTTGAGTAAGCGAGGGATCCACTCAGTTTTGGGATTTTATCATTGGAGAAACCCTTAAATGTTTCTTTGAGTAAACCTATGCTATTTTTAAAAGACGATTTTATATTCATAAACCTTCGGAGTTAAAAACCATGCCTAATCTGAATATCAGTATTTCCTGAAAGTTTCAAAGGAATAAAATAATATTCAATACAAATTTCTTTCTTTCAATTCATTTCAATTGAGCATCCGCCAATCATAAATAAAAGTATTGAAGTGAATATAAAACCCACTCCAATACCTGAATGATAAAACCAAAAAAATAATATTACATGCTTTTATGAATCGCCTGGGCCGAATCAAGGTGTTTCTCTAAAACTGGCAAGGTCTTCATAGCAAAAGCCTTATAGGAAGCATCGCTTAAATTACCCGACGCTTTTTTAAATTCACTTATATCTGTTTTATGATCGTTCACCATCATATCCATATACGCTTTGTCAAAATCCTTTCCCGATTTTTTCTTAAGCATATCTACATGCATTTGCTGATCAGCTTTTAAAGCCGCGGGAACTTCAATGCTGTTTGACATCGCCATGCTTTTTAATTCGTTATTTGCAGCCGTATGGTCTGTCGCCATCATGGTTCCAAAGTCTTTCACCCGTTGGCTTTGGGCATGTAGGGCGGCATAATTACCCAATTCAACTTCCATCATACCACCTGTACCAGCCTCATGTACAAAATCAACAACATCTTTTGCCGTAACAGTCCTGTTAGATGCTGTGACCATTTTTGAGGTATCGTTTTCCATTTTATTAGTGCTGTTATCTTTTGCATCCATCCTGGCAGCACTTGTATCTGCAGAAATGGATGAAGCATCGCTGGTATTTGATGAAGTTGATTGATCCCCATTGCAGGAAATAAGAAATGCAGGTATCAATGCTGTGCAAAGAAATTTTTTCATAAGTTTTGTTTTAATAATGTTTGTTGAGAAATATCAAAGGTCAAGCCAGGCTGTATAAAGTAAATAGGGAGGAGGTACCGGCAATTATAAAATGAATTTCAAATATTCGTTAAGCTTTTATAACTCTTAATATAACTGTAACTTCTTTGTCCTTTTTTTTCTACAGTTAAAGATTCTCTTAGTGTCAAAGTATTTCCCCATTTAAATCAACTGATTTCGTTTTACCTTTACCAACATGCCTGATACAAATAAAAATAGTTTAACCGGCGTAGTTGATTTTGATAATAAATCCTATGAAAAAGATGTTCAGTATAGCGACGTAAAAATTTATACTGAAGCGATCTTGTCGGCGATGCAGGAACCATTGCTTGTGTTGAATATTGATTTCAAAAAAATATTCGCTAATAATGCTTTTCATGAAATATTTGGATTGGGACAGAATGAATCGATTAACCTGATGTTATTTGAGTTAAAGAAGAATAAATTACAAATACAGGAATTAGATACCGTGCTATTAATAATGCAGGCCAGCCGGATTAAAGAACTTGAATGGGAAGTTGAATTTAAGATACCTGTTACGAATAAACGCACCATGCTTTTGAATGCCTCCAGGGTGAGAACCGGAATTGATGAAGCATTGATCTTATTTGCCTTTAAAGATATAACCGAAATAAAAAATGACCTGGAGAGTCGCCTGCTGGTAGAAAAAAACACAGAAAAACTTGAGGGGAAAATCAATGAACGAACTTCTATGCTGGAAGCTTCCAATATATCATTGGCCAGGTCCAACAAAAATCTGCAGGAATTTGCTTCCATTGCTTCGCACGACTTGCAGGAGCCATTGCGAAAGATCAAAACATTTACTTCTATTTTAAAGGACCGGTTTAGTGAAGAATTACCAGCTGCAGCGAGGGAACTTATTGCAAAAACACAGCAATCAGCGAATCGAATGTCTGTATTAATAAAAGATGTGCTTAATTATTCAAGAGTAGCTGTTCCTGAAAGCAATTTTATTGAAACAGATATTGCCGGTATTATTAAAAATGTTATCAGTGATTTTGATTTGCTCACAGAAGAAAAAAAAGCCATCATTCATGTTGAGGAGGGAATACCAATTATAAAAGCAGTCCCGCTTCAAATCAACCAATTATTTTATAACCTGGTGGGAAACTCCTTGAAATTTGCCAGTAATAAACGTTTACCTGTAATTGATATTTCGTGGAAAAAATTAAGCAATGAAGAATCTATTTCGTATCCCGGTCTTATACCCGGCAGACCTTATATCCAATTTTCAGTAAAGGATAATGGAATAGGTTTTGAGCAGGAATTTGCAGAGCAGATATTCTCTGTTTTTGAACGCCTGAATACTGCGAAAGACTATGAGGGCACGGGTATCGGCCTTGCGCTTTGTCGTAAGATTCTCGACAATCACCACGGTATAATCATGGCAGAAGCCGCAGAAGAAAGGGGTAGTTGCTTTTTTATTATTCTTCCTTTTGAACAATAGGCACCAATCTTG
Organism: Ferruginibacter sp.; assembly: GCA_039934735.1. GTDB lineage: Bacteria > Bacteroidota > Bacteroidia > Chitinophagales > Chitinophagaceae > Ferruginibacter. Next base: position 38,623 of record JBDTLP010000031.1, read on the forward strand.
TGGCATTATTAAAAAATCCAAACTGTAAATAATATTAAATGGACAAGCCAATAACAATCTTATATGCCGATGATGATTCTGATGACAGGGCATTGTTTTGTAAAGCAATAGAAGAGGTAGATCCTGACATAAAATGTCATACTATGGAAGATGGATACATGACTTTAAAATATTTAAAAGACGAGGCCAACACATTACCTGATTATATATTCCTTGACCTTCGAATGCCCAGGATGAGTGGCAAAAAATGCCTGGAGGAAATTCGGGCAGATGAACGGTTAAAAAAAATTGCTGTAATCATATATACCACTTCTGATGATGTAGAAGATTCTAAAAATCTTGCTGAGTTAGGTGCTACTCACTTTGTTACAAAACCTACCAATCCTGAAGAGATCTATTATCTTATTTCAATGGTGCTAACTGAAAAATGGACCTGAGTGTTTTTCTTATTTAAGTTAAATATGACATAGTGAAATTTGTGTCATTTGAAATCAATTGGCATGATTGTATATTATAGCCTATTACAATTATATGAAATTATTTATTAAAAATATGGATGGCCAGCAAAGCAAAGATTGGATTAATAGCCAGCTTGACGATATTGGAATTAAACGTGAAAGTGCTATTCACCTTGGAGAGATCACGCTTACTTCTGTAATTCCACAATCACATTTGCAACAACTGAAGGTAAAACTTCAAGAGAAAGGAATGAATATTATTTATGACAGAAAGAAAATATTAACAGAGCAGGTAAAATATCTTGTTCATGAAATGTTATCAGGCGATGATAAACCTGAGGAAAATTATTCACACTATATTAGTACACGCCTTTTTCTAAACTATACCTATTTAGCCAATGTTTTTTCAGAAACAGAATGTATAACTATTGAACATTACATCATTAACCAAAAAATTGAAAAAGTTAAACAACTTTTATTATATAGCGATCATAGTATTAGCCAAATAGCCGACATGACCCACTATAGCAACATTGGTCATCTATCCAACCAGTTTAAAAAAGTTACTGGCTTCACTCCATCAGAATTTAAGAAACAAGTCCAAAAAGATTAATTCTCATAATTCTCTTCAATACGGGTACGGTACCCAAAAATCATGTAAATCTTACTGTGAATGCTGTAAATGGTTCAGGATATATATAGATAATTTTGAAACTTAAAATTTAGTGAGCTATATTATGATTGAAACCATGTTAAGTAAGCAGGAAAAAAAAATATTTGCTGCTTTAGCATCAGGAAGTTTATACAAAGAGATTGCTGCTGATCATAATATTTCTATTAATACAGTAAAAAAACATCTGAAAAATATTTACCGTAAACTCAATGTAAACAAGCGAACACTTGCTATTGAAAAATACCTGGGAAACCCTGCATTGTATGACCGGGAAATAAAGATATTGGATTAACGGGTTAGTATTCACAAAGTAAAAGAATCATTTTAGCTTGCCAACAAACATTTTTTATGGAAAATAGCTGCGATATAGCGAAAGAAGGCCTCGTGTGTATGTTGCACGAAATAAACAATCCTCTTGCAAATATAAAATTGTGTATGGAATTATTAGAATCCGGCAATGAAGAAATGAAAGAAGTTTATTATGGCATAATCAACAAAAACATTGATTCCATTCACGATAGTATCAAATTAATATCAAATTCATTCATCAACGATGGATTTGCGATACACCTGGAAGTGAAAGAATTCAGAATGTAACATTATTAATTAAAATGCTGCCTTCTTAATGCAACATTCTAAATTTCCTTTCATCACTTTCTCTTTTTAATGTACTTTATTTTTTCATCTGCTTCCTTCGAATAAGCTGCCATGATTATTTATGGTCATCTCTAAAAACCTACCTTTTCCGCTCCTTTGTCGAAGCTACGATGATTTTGCGGGAGCGGAATTAAAGATCAAGAAAAAAATAGATTTTTAGTGATCCCTAATGTTATTGATGCGTAATTATTTTTTCTGTTATTCCATTTTATTGAATATTAAATAAGCAAACGGCAACAAACGATAAGCCATTTTAAAAATATGAATATTACAAAAAATGGAATGAATTATGTAAACACAAAAAAGTAACCGAATATAGCTTTGCAGTAGCTCAAATTCTTTATCATGCAAAAAACAACCAGGACATCTTCACGCCCATTAACAAAAAAGATGAAAGATCTATTAATGGATTGTCATGAACGTGAACTGCATCAACAGCCTCCTTACAGCATTTACTATACACAAACTGCAAAAGGGCTTGTAGCCAGGGGTTTATTTTATGCAAAGGAATATACAGCAGGTGAAAAACCATACATGGGCTTTTATATTACGCAATTAGGGATTGATTATCTAACTACAATGGTTTAATATTAGGATTTCAGGATGAGGCACTAATGGGAAGTATCCATCCTTTTATAATGGGTGGTTCATGGCATGTGCTTTGACCTCAACAACTGTTCAAAACATTTCCTGAAATAAAAACCACTCACGATGAAAAAAATGATCGCCCTGTTTATGCTGACATTTTGTTTAAACATTTATGTACAAGCGCAGATAGATACAAATAAAACTATGGATACAAGCCGTATGGCCAGTAAGCAAAATAAGATGAATCGAAATCACGCACAGGATAGCAATAATGCAAAAAAGAAAATGCCTCCTAAGACGATGATGAGTGCAGATAGTGCTGTTACACCACAAAAGATGAGCCCTGGTATGAAGGGTAAATCTGCAAGTCGTAAAAGTTGATCGTGTTTTAATAATTGAAAATTCTTGCGGTTCGAATTAAAAATTATGAATTAAAAATTAATAGCCAATCATTTGCTGCTGCCTTAAGCAAACGGTAAATAAAAAAGCATTAATTTTTAATTTTTAATTCCGATTCTAAAGACCTCTCCTATTTAAAAATAACTCCAATAATAAATTATTAGAGCCGCTCGTACCATTTCGGATACTTTTATGTGCATTTAGAAGGATTTTGCGGTAGATTTTACCAATTCTGATCAAAATTTCATGATGAAAAATTAACTGCCTTTATAGCGACTTTGCTATTTACTTTTGTCCTAAATGCACAAAATAAAAACGGGAATATCACCGGGATTATTTCCAGTGGGGAGAATAAACCCATCGCAGCTGTTACTGTTTCATTAACCAACCAGGCAGATAAAAAGCTTGTAAAAGTTGGATTGACTGATAAGTCTGGTGTGTTCTCATTTGAAAATATTGCAGAAGGAAAATATGTTCTATCAATAACTGCAGCAGGCTATGAAAAAAAATTAACTGACCCATTTGAAATTACTGCAGAAAAATCAACTGTTGAAATTCCTGCCATACAATTAGCTGTTCAAACAAAATCACTTACCGGGGTAACCGTTACTGCAACTAAACCTTTTATAGAACAAAAATTAGATCGTATGATCGTCAATGTAGATGCATCGCCTTCGAATGCTGGTGCCACTGCATTGGAAGTGTTGGAAAAATCACCAGGTGTAACAGTTGACAATGATGGCAATATTAGTTTGAAAGGTAAGCAAGGGGTGATCATCATGATGGATGGCAAACCTACATATCTTTCAGCCGCTGATCTTGCCAATGTACTTCGCAATCTTCCTGCATCGGCACTCGACCAGATCGAGATCATGACAAACCCTTCTTCAAAATATGATGCTGCAGGAAATTCAGGGATCATCAATATCAAAACAAAGAAAAGCAAATCAAAAGGATCGAATGGCAGCATTGCTATTGGAAATACAGCTTCCCTTTTCAGGTATAACGGTAAGGAAGAGCTGCTTTGGAAACCTACACTTACTGTAAACTATAATTATAAAAAGAATAAAGTAAATTTCTTTGGAAACTTTGTTTATAATTACAGGGAAGGACGTGGATCGCTTGATATTGTCAGCAGGTATTATCGTGATGGAAAACAGATCGACAGTATCAATAACATCAAAACGCTTTTTAATGCCCGCAATAACAACTACACGTTAAAGCTTGGACTGGATTATACACCCAATAAGAAAACAACTTATGGCATTGTATTGAACGGATTTTTGTTTGAAGGCCGCCCAAGCCCTACTACATTCACTACTTTCACAGATCTAAATGGAAATGCTTTTTCAAAATTAAATTCGGTAACAAAAAACGAACAAAGTTTTAACAATATAAGTGGCAATCTTAATTACAAACATACATTCGACAGCACGGGCAAAGAGATCACACTTGATCTTGATTATGCCAGGTATAACAATACATCCAAACAATTATTAAGTACAGGCTTTTTTGATGGCAATGATGTTCAAACTGCAGATTCTATGTTCCTGCGTGGCCATCTCCCATCTGTCATTGAAATTTATTCGCTTAAATCTGACTATACAAAACCTTTTAAGAATGGATTGAAAATAGAAGCAGGTATAAAATCAAGTTATGTAAAATCGGATAACCTGGTAGAATACGAACGCAATTTTGGAACAACCTGGAAACCGGATTCACGCAACAATCATTTTATTTACACAGAGAATATCAATGCTGCTTATTTAAATGCCAGTAAAAAAATTAAAAAGTTCGATATACAAACAGGATTAAGGCTCGAGAATACAAATACCAGGGGTGTGCAGGCGATAGATAATTCTGAAGTTAAAAGAAGTTATGTAAGCCTTTTCCCATCTGTGTTTGTAAGTTATCCGCTCAATAAAAAAAATTCGCTGACTGTTTCTGCCAGCAGAAGATTGCAACGTCCAAATTACCAGGATCTGAATCCATTTACTTTCTTCCTTGATTCATTGTCTTATCGCCAGGGAAACCCCTACCTTACTCCACAGTTCTCTTATAACTATGAACTAACGCATAACTATAACGGCAAATTGAATACGACCTTGAATTATACCAAAACAACAGATGTAATCTCAAATATCATCCTGCGTAAAAGAGGTTCTAACAATGAGATCATTGGATTTCTTACTTCAGATAATATTGCCAGCTATACAAATTATGGACTTGCGATGAGTGCACCTGTTAAGATAAAAAAATGGTGGAACGTAAATTTGTATGGCAATGTTTACAGGAACCATTACAAAGGAACTTATATCTCAAATGAAACATCAACGCCACAGGTTGTGGATCTGGATCTTTCATTTACATCATTCACTTTTAACATCAATAATAATTTTACCATTGGCAAAGGATGGAGCGCTGAATTAAGTGGCTGGTATCGCTATAAAACAATCGAACAATTATCATTGTCATATCCAATGGCACAAATGAACATTGGTCTTGCAAAGAATAATCTATTAAAAGGAAAAGCAAGCCTTCGTCTTACAGCACGTGATCCATTCAACTGGCAATATTATAAAGGGCTGACAAGATATGGCACGGTAGATATCTCTATCCAAAACCATTGGGACAACAGGCAATATGGCGTGAACTTTACTTATAGGTTTGGTAAACAACAGCAGCAACGCAGAAGAGCATCTGCTACAGCGGAGGAACAGAGCAGGGTTGGATCAGGGGGAAACTAGCTATAAGCCGCAAGCTACAAGCTGTAAGTTTTTCCATTCCGATGGATATTATTTTTAAAAAAGCAACTTAAAGGAAATAAAGGTAAAGCTTATAGCTAACAGCTTGTCCTCATTTCAATAAGATGTTTTTTAAACCCCATTTTTTCATACGCAGCAATTGCTGAAAGGTTATCGTTATAAACATCGAGGCGCATTTCGGTAAGCCCCATTTCTATTACCTACTCTTGGAATTGCTTCGCTCAATGAAAAAGAGATCCGTGCAGTAATATCAATATTTGAAAAAATACTTTAACGAACCATTTGATAGAAAATAAAAAATAAAATAAAAGTTTATATTTTATTTGTGGCAATTCCTTGAATTCATTATTCCTGTTACATAAATTATTATCTCATGAGACATGCTTTCAAGTCAATCCTATTTTTTTCTATTATATACTTATTTTCATCTTGCAAGAATGATAATAAAGACAGTATTGCTTTATTAACTATTTTGAATCACAGTTTAGTAACATCTTCCAAAACCATTGAAGAAAATAATCAAACAATATACAGCTCAATGACTTCAAAGTTATCACAAGAGAGTACAATGGAAAAAGCAAAGGCCTGGCAACCCAAAGCATTAATAATAAAATCACTTTCCGACAATGCATATAATTATATAGAACAATTAAAAAAAGATTTAAGAGAACAGGCAGGGGCAAGAATTGAAAATCAAAGAGAAATCTTTGATAAGGATAACAGTGATGCTGCCACAATAATTTTTAATAAAAGCGGTGAAGAATTATTAAAGAAATTAACTGAATATAAAATGTTGGTATTGGAGATAGACCCCGAAATTAGAAATAAATTTGAAAACACAATTCCCTTTGATACCACCGAACTAAATAACGAACTCACATTTAAAAATACTTATTTCAAAAATGCAACTGCAATATCTGCATTATCAGCTTTAAGCTGTTTTCAAAACAAGATCAGGAATACGGAAAATATGTTGATATATTTTTGCCACAATAATATTGGCTCTGTAAAATTCATAGATATTTTTCCAACCTTAATTGTAAACCAGAGTAGTTCTATTGTAAAAAGAAATGAAACAATAACGATCACTGCCGCAATCGGAATTTTTTCAATAGAACCGGGCCAGGCATTTTTAATAGCAGGAAATAAAATTGACCGAAAACCAGATGGTTCTGCGGTTTATAAATTTAAAGCGGCAAAAATCGCTGGAAAATATGCAGTACCGGTAAAGGTTGATTATAGATTGCCGGATGGAACTAATGCTAGCCAGGAAACAACAATTATGTATGAAGTTGCAAAAAATGTAAATGATTAAGTTATCGCATGCACAAATCAGCCGTCCATTTTAATGCTCTCATTTTCACCTTTCACTATCACCATTTATAAAATCGGGGTTTGCAACCGCCGACAGGGTTATTGCCAATTCACGATTGCCGATTTCCGATTCCCTTAATTAACTTTGCTTTCTAAAACCAACCTTCGTGAACCGCATCGATCGTTTAATGGGAATAGTTACCTTTCTGCAATCAAGAAAATATTGTATGGCAGAAAAGATCGCTGATAAATTTGATATCAGTGTAAGAACGGTATATCGCGATATCAAAGCCCTTAGTGAAATTGGTATTCCTGTAAATTTCGAAATCTCGAAAGGATATTTTATTCCAAAAGATTATTTTCTTCCTCCCTTAAGTTTTACACCTGAAGAAGCAAATGCATTGATCATATTATCAACACTGGCAGATAAATTTTCAGACAATTCAATTGTACATCATACCAACAATGCGCTTGATAAGATAAAGGCTGTACTTCGTTATTCTGATACTGAAAAGGCAGAAGAACTTTCTTCCAATATAAAAATCTATGTTCCGGAAAAAGAAAAAAAACAAACCAGTTGGCTCATTGCCATCCAAAAAGCGATCGTCAATAAAACAGTTTTAAGAATTGAATACACCGATAATAAAGCTGAACTAAGCAAAAGAGAAATTGAACCCGTTGGCCTTATTTTCTATACCTATCAATGGCACTTATATGCATGGTGCCGCAAGAAAAAAGGATACCGTGATTTTAAAGTAGATATGATCAGCAGCCTGGCAGATACGGAAATGGCGCATTCGAAAAAAGTGCATTTGAAGGTGGAGGATTATCTAAAGTCTTTCAAATAGCCCCCTCTATCTCCCCCGAAGGGGGAGAACACCAACGAGATCGACATCATTTCTTATTTCTCCTTTCTTATTTCTTATTTCTTATTTCTTATTTCTTATTTCTTATTTCTTATTTCTT
>JBDTLP010000032.1:0-46372 GCA_039934735.1 Ferruginibacter sp.
ATCTTGCTTTTCATTTTCTTGCTGATTGCGAAAATGAATTTCTTGTTGGAACTACATTCCTGGAAACGGTATATACAGCTTTCGATTTTGATAACAGGTGTATCTGCCTTGCGGAACCGCAATTTTAAGTAGTCGTACAATTTGAATATTTTGTCAGCATGGGGCACTGACAAATACGAATTTAAGATCTTTAACAATTAAACAAAGATTGTCAGGCTGAGCTTGTCGAAGCCGGGTTAAAGAACTAAAATCGCCTTCGACAAGCTTAGGCTGACAATCAGTATTTGCATAAAATTAAAAGTGTACCACTACTCAATTTTAAGTTTAATTAAAATCAAAAATTATGAGTTTTACAACAGCCTGGATCAATTCATATCATTCATTAATGAAATTAACCCAGGATCCTGTTACAGGTATGCTGAATGGAACTTATGCATCTACAACCGGCGGCACCGGTACTTACGATGTAATTGGCTGGGCTTCTTTACAGGATGCTACGCCCGCTGCTGGTAAGACAATGGCCATCTCTATATTATGGCGTTCTAATGATGGAGGTAAATCAGATCCCAGTCATGAAGTATCGGGCATGGCCGGGCAGGCTGTGGCAATGAGTAAGGAAGAAAACCTGGAGCTCCTTCACTTGTTTGTAGAAACGAATCCGGCAACAACTCCCCAAATAGGTTTTTATCCTGATAAATTAATTTTTGTTCCATCAACAGGCAATGAGCATGTGATTGTTACAAATGTTGCTGCCCCAGATCTTCCAATGGCAACAACAGCGGATCAAATTAGCGGAACATGGTCTGGAAAAACTTCCGAAGGTGTAATCGAAATTCATTTCCAGCTTCCCGGTCCCGGAGAAACGCAATTCAACGGAAAAATTATTTACCCTAACGGTAACAGCTACCCGATTGCAGGATTTACGGATATTTTTGCATCAGAACCTGCATTTACCTGGCAAGGAATCTCATTCAGCACTTACATAGATGGGCCTGGAGGAAGAAGATGCATCGCTATGGCCGGTTACCTTGACCTTACATCGAATAAGATACACCTCATGCAACTTACAGCACAAACTACAGATCCTGCTTCAACATGGTACCAGGCGCAGTTAACGCAGTTGATCTTACATCGAAACGAATAACATGTAAGAAGAATGCTATAAAATCTCATACTCCGGATTTCTTATTCAACGGACTTCTCCAAAGAATTTAAGTGTCTCTTGAGCCACCGTATCGCTTAGAAATATTTTGCGAAAGGTCAACTTCAATGATTTGGGATGCGGATTATACGGACTGGTCGGATGTTCACGGAATTATGTTGCTACTCAGCATAACTGAAACAACATGTAAGTAGCATATGAGATTTATTGGAACAAAAAAAATCCGCGGTCATTAGCCTCCATATAATACGAGTTCCAATCATTGGCGTAGATAAAAAACTTTCGAACACTTATAGTGAAGACAACAACTACGGAAGCAAATAAAAAGATCAATTTAGACATCATTTAATCAGAGCAATCAACGCTTCAGACAACATGAACCTACCGCTTCATCACCTGCTTCACAATTTTATCTTCCCCCATTCTCACAATTTCAAGGAAATAATTACCTGCAGTTAGATTATTCAGTCCCGTTAGTACTACAATATTTCCTCCTGTACTTAATGCAATCTTCCTGTTAAGCATTACCTTACCATCAACAGTTATTAACCTGAAACTGGCTATTTGTTCCGAAGAACTAGTCATTGACACTTTAATATCATTCACAAAAGGATTTGCAAAAACAAAACCATCACTTTCATTCATTGATCCATCTGTCTTAAGCGCAATGATCTTCGAAAAACCATATTTACCATCCTGGTCCAAAATCTTTAAGCGGTAATAAAATATGCGTGAGCTGGTATTGAGTGCATCGGTACATTGATAATTATGTACAAGTAAGCTACTGCCGTTACCGGATATACGCTGCCTTGTTTCGAAATGGACAGCATCTGTACTCCGTTCCACGATATAATAATCACAATTAAATTCAGCGCTTGTAGTCCATCGTAGCAAGCCTTTCATATTATCAAGCGTAGACTGGAAAGAAATAAGTTTTACAGGTACGGGCCCACCATTATCGCCAATGACGGCCGTACCATCATCTGTAAATACATCGCCTGCCTGTGAATTGGCTGTGATGCGGGCGGTATTGGTAATGCTGCCAGGTATAGCGCCTGCCATCACTTTGAAACGTACACTGTAACCGCCGTCGAGATCCAATCCTAATTGTCCTCCAGATGTTCCCGTGGCACCTGCTCCGATAAAAAACTTTACGTAGGTCTTGCCGTTATTGGTACCAGCCAGCGCCTCGTCGGTATCGGCAGCATCTGTTTTAAAACCTGCAGGCACGCCAGCGCCATCAATCACTTCCAGGGTATTGGGCACATAACTAACGTTGGCGGGTATAGTATCCGTGATGACGGTATTATAAGCAATCCCGGCACCGGTATTGCTTCCGGATAACACATAGGTAAGTTGTTCATTTGGATCTACAAAACCAGATCCGTCGGCATCGGAAACAGTTTTATCCAGGCTCACCAGCGGCTCTTTCATTCGTATATTGAAAGTGAATACACTTGGAAAATACTGGTCCGCCTCTGTGCCAAATTCCACACTAAGCGAGGTAGCATTTGGCAGGATATTATACCCGGTTCCTACATTTACTTCGTCGATATCAATACCAAGCTGGTTTGCATAGTCAGGGTTCTTGGTAGAAACATATACCCCATCCCGTGAGATGGAGCCATTCCAGAAATTGGTGATGGGATTAACTGCATTGCTAAGTGCCACATTGTTTATCTTAATATAATCACCCTGGGGATTTGTAGGAGAATCATAAAGATTTGCATCACCCTCCCAGGACATTGTTGCCATTACAGCTTCATTAGCAGCAAGTGGATTGTTGGGAACGTTCAGGCCATCCAATGTAACCTGCAAAGTCGCCGTAGCTCCGGCATTATACACCTGTGCGTAACCGTCATATACCCGAACACTGTTATAAGGCTGCGTTGGATTTTCGTAGGCAACTACAATTGCCCAACCGGCATATTGCCCGCCGAAATTGGTGAAACCTGGTGTAGCAGCTATATCTGCAACAGTATAAGTGCCGGACCCGCTTGCATTGACGAACTGGGTAATGTCGACATAAGACTGGTAAACGATATCGGTAGTAAGGTCTATAAAATCTACATTGGCAACAGGCGCAAGGGCTGTTGTATAAGCACCAGTTGTTCCTTTGCGGATCTTTATTTTTCTAAGTGTATCCGGAGAAGCCTGTAACACATCAGGAAGTGTTTTGCCACCCCAATATAACCGTGCAAAGCGAATAGTATTGGTGCCTGCGGGCAATACCAGGTCGGCAGAAGAAGAATTACTTGTGCCAGCTCCCGGGCCGGTACTGCCATCAATATCTATAAAATCCATGTATTGGTCATCATTACCCGTGGTTGCGTAGCCAATGCCAATACCATTGTTTGGATTGGCTGGTTCGTTCATAATACTAAGATCAGGATTTCCGTTAGCATCCAGTACATGCATCATCGTATTGCCAAACATAACCGTACCACCTTTCAGGTTCTCCGAATAGGCGAGGGTGTGCGGCCTTACTACGAGCTGCGCATGAGCAAAATCATAGGCGAGCAGGGAAAGTACCAGTAATAAGGTTGGCTTTGTAAAAGTTAATCGCATTGCTAATATTTTAATGTAGTTGTGGGCCCTTAAGGGATAAGCAGGATCTTTCGGAGAAATTGAATTTGAGAAGGATAAATGAAAAACGGCAGCCCGCTTCATCATCGTAAAGGTAAAAGAAAATTGCATGACCCCCAGCATTACTATGTGGAAGATTTGAGAATTTGAAAATTTAAAGATGAAAAACATACTTTGCACTTCAATCTCATCAAATCTCATCAAATTTGATCGGACTTTTATCGACACATTTTCAAATCTTCAAATTTTCAAATCTTTCACATGGACTTTCTCGGCAACATCATCTGGCTCATCTTCGGCGGTTTCTTCGCTGCCCTCGGTTATTTTTTTGGCGGCATCATTTTATGCATCACCGTAGTTGGCCTTCCCTGGGGTTTACAATGTTTTAAAATTGCATTTTTTGTATTATCGCCATTTGGGAAAAAAGTAGTGAGTGACACGGGTAATACAGGGTGTTTTTCTATACTTTTTAATATTATCTGGATTATTTGTGGTGGGTTTTATACAGCAATCATGCATATCATTATGGGAGTGCTGCTAAGCGTTACTGTTATAGGTATTCCATGGGGACGGCAGCATTTTAAGTTGATAGAGTTATCAATAATGCCATTTGGGAAGAGGATAGTTTCTAATGATTGATTTGGTATTGTACATACTTTTTACTCATCTAATTTTCCCCTGCTTTAAACTTATCTTTCGTTTCACCGCTGTTTTTACCAGGTGCGATTGGCCATTGTTTCTTTTCAGAATAAATGGCGATGAAACAGGCTCCGAAATACATGATGAATGAGGTGTAGAAAACAAATAATAATATCAGGACAAATGATCCTGAAGCACCATAAAGTTGACCGATATTACTATCGATCAGCAATATGCGCAATAAAAATCTTCCTGCCGTAAACAGCAGGCCGGTAACCAACCCGCCTGCGATGGCCGCTTTCCAAACAGGCTTGCCATCTGCCAGGAAGCGGAATAATAATATGAACCAGGCTGCTACAATAATGATGCTGCTAAATTCGCTGAAAAGAATATTTAAAAATATGCTTCCATTATGAGAAAAATTTTCAACATAACCAACACCAAGTATTTCAATACTTTTAAAAAAAAGATTTGCAAAAAATAGAATTCCAATTAACAGGATAATAGCGAAGGACCTCAGGCGGTTATAAATATTGAACAGAATACCTGGATGCTCCCTGGTTTTTACCTGCCAGATATCATCCAAAGAATTTTTTATAACGATGAATAGGGTAGTCGCTACAAAAAGCATGAACAAAGAACCGATAGTGATCACCCACCAGTTGTTATTAAAACCTCGTATACTTTTGATAACGTCCCTTACCTGTTCAGCTCCATCTGTACCTAGATTATTAGAAATATTTTCAATCAATCCCCTTCCTACTTTTTGGGGGCTTAAAAAAAGCCCAAACAATTGTGCAAGAATGAAAACGATTGGTGGTATCGCAAAAGTGGTAAAAAAAGCAGTAGCACCAGCCAATTTTAAAGGATCACTTTTACGCAATAAGGTGAAAGAAGGATAGAGACTGTGCAAAAGGATCGACAACTCGTTATTTTGATGGGAATCGTGCATTTTCATTCGCCTAAAGTTAAAATTTTACTTCGATTGCTGTAAAGCAATATTTATATGCCTGGCAGTTTACTCGCGGCTTTACCATTTTTGTGCATTCCTTATGAAATTTAAGGAAAATAAAATGTTTCCATAACCGAAATTTGCTGATGGACTATTTTGTAAAAGAACATTCAATCGTCAGAAAAATATGGGGAAAGGGGGATACCATTCTTTTCATCTTCGCCGGTGCCTCGGCAGAATTCGCACTTAATAAGGCGGTTGATTGGCTATACTTTACTGGTAAACTTCCTGCAGACCCGATCGGGCGTCTATTCTCAACGGTATGTTACGCCCAGGAAATTGTATTTTTTGAAGAGGAAAGTGCGAACAGATCGATCGATAAAATTGTCAGCATTCACTCTGCGGTTGAAAAGAACAGGCAAGCTGTTATTCCCGATTGGGCGTACCGGGATGTTTTGTATATGCTGATTCACTATTCGATTGCAGCTTTCGAAGTATTGGAACGGAAACTGACAGCCAGTGAAAAAGAAGAAGTCTACAATGTTTTTTATCGTGTCGGCAGCAGGATGAAATTAAAAGAACTCCCGGCTGGTTATGAAGAGTGGATCGGCAGTTATGCAATGCATTTACAAAATGATCTAACAAAATCGAAATATACCATTGACCTTTTTAAACAATATAAAAAGCATCTCGGTAATTTCCGTTATTGGCTCTTGCTGGAAACACAGAAAATGGTATTGCCCGTTACCGTTAGAGAAATGCTGGGATTTAAAAAATGCTCCTTTGTGCAATTGATGTTGCCATTCTATAAATTCAGCAGGTTACTTAAACTAGATACGATAATAAGATCACTTATCTTACCGGCTACTTATAAAACACCCATCAAAAGATTGGACAAGCAGGTTTAAGGGTCGGAGGTTTACGGGTTAAGAGTGTTTCGCAAATGACAAACTAAACTCCTTAACCTCTAAACTTATAAAGTCCTAAAATCCTACATTTGTACCCATGAGACCAAAACGCATTATACTTATCAGGCATGGAGAATCAGAAGCCAATGTTGACAAAGACTTGTATTGTAAAAAGCCGGATTACACGGCAGAACTTACCAATGCTGGTTTAAACCAGGCAGAGGCAGCTGGCCAGGATTTAAAGAAGCTATTGGGAGATGAAACGATATGTTTTTATATTTCTCCCTACTGGCGATCCCGAATGACTTTTGAACAGGTAGTAAAACATTTTGATAAAACAAAGATACAATGGCGGGAAGAACCGCGATTACGGGAACAGGAATGGGGTTATGTGAAAGATCCTGCCATTAATATTGAAATGGAAAAGGAGCGTGCTGCTTTCGGGACATTTTATTTTCGATTGCCGAATGGAGAATCGGGTGCCGACGTTTATGACAGGGTGAGTGATTTTTTTGGGACCCTGCACAGGGATTTCGAGAGAGATGATTTTCCGGATGATGCCGTTATTATTACACATGGTATGACCATCAGGACTTTTCTTATGAGGTGGTTTCACTGGACGGTTGAACAATTTGAACAATATGCAAATCCAAATAACTGCCAAATCCTCGTGCTTGAAAAAGAAATAGATACAAAATATCATTTACTAACGGAATTGCAGAAACGAAATGTGGCTAATCAATATCAGCGGCCGACAAGGTTTTGATCTACCCCTGTGATGGGAACGCTTATGATTTGAAAATGAGTTAATTTGAAGATTTGAAGATGAAAATATTTTTTGCAACATAATCCTTTAAAATTTTGCCAGGTACTTATCTTCAAATCTTCAAATCATCCCGGCTTTTGTAATAAAATTGCTACACCACATAGGATATTTTACTATAGCGTCTTCTTGTAATTATTTTCATATTTGTGAGGCAATATTTTCTGAATATCCCGTATTTAATCCAAATTGAACAGCTATGAATAATTCAATCGTTTTATCCACCGTGTCACTGAGCACCGGCACTATTAGTGAACAGCAAAACAACATGCATGCAGTAGGTACTACAAGTAAAAGTTCACCAATCAGGAACATTATATTGCTAATTGTTTACCTGGGTTTACTTTTTTATAGTGTCACTTTATTTGTGTAAGAGTTGCTAAATAAATACTGATAAATTGTCATTGAACGATAAAAGATATTGCACATCTTTTATGTGTTTTACTATCTACAACCTGCATAATATAATTGCCTGCAGTACTTATATGCAACATTAATCGTGATTGAAAAACAGGCTGATTGATGTAGATCATTTGCTGATCCATCTTTTGTCCAGAGGCATTATAAATTGTTACAAGCTGATCATTGCTTACTTTGCTTTTCCATTTAATTGTTAGAGTGCCATTTTTATTTACGGGGTTTGGAAATAGCGTTAAACTGGCAGTGTTTGCAATTACCGGATTATTTTTTCCCTCCATACTGCCGGACCTGTATACGTAAATACCACTTGTGTAAGCCCCCATAGTATAACTTGCACGGCTTACCATGATCACGGGCGCCAATAGAATGGCATCACTCATTGCTATATCAAGTTCAATATCTTCATAGCCAGCAGTAATTGTTACTGACTTGTTTTTATAACCTGCTGCAGTAATTTCCAGGACACTTTCGTTGCCGCTTAGTCGCAATTTAAATACCCCATTGCTATCTGCCGCAATACCTTTCGTACTGCCCTTGATCATTACGGAAGCATAGGGAACTGGTTTCCCGTCAGTGTTGGTTATTTTTCCAGTTAACAGTAGTGTTGACTGAAACGCCATTGGTTGTGATGAAAACTTACTAACAATTGTTATAGGTTGCTGGTATTTTTTTATGGCCCTTTGAGCATTTGCTCTAAAACCAAGCAGCAATGCAGGCAAGCTGATCTGAAAAAAATATTTTGCCCAGGGAATTCTTTTTACAGGCATTGCTATAAGATTCGTTAATTGATCAGTATTAAATCTTCCGCAAGTTCCTGACGGATTATTTTTGAAATACTCCATCAATTGATTATCGGTCATTGCTGTAAAATCAATCACCGTTTTCTTACAGGAATTACAGAAACTACCTTGTGTATTTGGAGTCATTTGATTCCAATTCTCGCTGCAGGGATGATCAACTTGTATCTGGATGTATTTTGCCATTTGTTTATATGACAACAGGGAAAGTTGTATTGCTGCATGTTGATTTTTTATCTTGTCAGAACACTTAATAATTATTGCAGCAATTGAAATACTTTTTAAGCAGCCTTTAAAAGATGATTAAGCACTATTTTTTATTAAGAATTTAATCACTAAATTTTATTTAGTGATGTTTTTTGGGGGAGTTATTTAATTTGAGCAGTTGTCTGAACCGTTGATTTATGTGATTGGTTTGATTAAATGATTACTAAAGGTTTTAAAAATGTACCACTATGAAGGAGATTGTAAATGAAAAATATAAATATTCTGATTTGACAGGTGAAATTATTGGATGTGCGATGAAAATACATGGTGAGCTTGGTAATGGTTTCCAGGAAGTAATTTATCAACGTTGCCTGGACATAGAAATGAAAGAGCAAGGATTGTTTTTTAACAGGGAAATGGAATTGACAATCTATTATGGTGGAAAAGAAGTAGGGAATAGAAGAGTCGATTTTCTAGTCGAAAATAAAATAATGGTTGAGCTAAAAGCAGTCGCAAAACTTGAAGATATACATCTTTCACAGGCATTGAATTACCTTGAAGCATATAAACTTGATACGGGGTTATTGATAAATTTTGGCTCGAAGAGCCTGGAATTTAAAAGAGTTACGAACGAAAGAAAAAACAATCGTTAATTGATGATTTTTTTTCTTAACGAAATTATCTTTCATTGTCTGAACCGTTGATTGGTGTGATTTATTTGATTAAATGATAACTAAAATATTTGAATATTATTCTGAATTTATCCCTAAAACTATAATAATCATGATAATCAAATATATCACACCTATCAACTTTTTCCGAAGTTGAATACAAACTATTTAATAGAATCTTTCAAAAATAAAAATCACATAATCAAACAAATCATACTAATCAGAGGTTCAGACAGTGAACCGTTTAACATTTCCTTTGTAAACAAACCCCTCCATTCTGCATCTCATATCCATTCATAACAATTAAAAATTAAAAACATGAAAAAGATCTTTACACTAATGTTAACCGTTAGCCTGGCTACTGTTGCATTTGCGCAGTATGACAACCGCCAGGGAAATGAAAAAAACAACGACGTTGCTTATAACAATCGTCGTGATAGGCAGGATAATGATCGTTATAAGGATAATAATCGCAGCAATGACCGTCATTATTATTTTGAAAAAAGAGAAATGGAAAAGCAGATTGCTGATATCAACCGTGAGTATGACAGAAAGATCTGTGACGTTAAGGACAACAGGTTCATGAGTTCTTTTAGAAAACAACGCACTATTAATGAACTGGAAGACCGCAGAAACTTTGAAATTAAAGGCGTGTATGCAAAGTTTAATGGCAAAGGACAAGGAAGGCATTGGTAATTGGATGTATGGTTTTAGGAATAGGGCTCCCGGTTTTTATCGGGGGCCTTTATTTTTTATCAATAAGTATTTCCTGAAGCCACGAATTAGGTCTAAAGACCCTAGCTTTTTTTTAAGGTCTGGTAAGATGTCGAAAGCATTAAATAAGGCTGATAATATTGGATTCAAATGGTTTAACCATTCATTTTGCTACGAATTAATTTCAAAAAAGGGGAAAAATACCCTTGATTTATTTATAACGATGCATTTGTTTTGTCATCAGGGCAGGCAGTATTAAAATGAAGAAGTAAAACTGAAATAGAAACTTGGGACAAATAGATATACAATTTGCTGTATATAAAAGAAAGTTTTATATCTTGTCGGTCTTTAGTCCAATCCACTCCGTTGAAATTCAGCTTACCACCTGTAACACTGCATCATTAATAATCATTTACATTTTTTTGAACTGCTGGGTGTATAATACGCTCCCGCTAGGGAATACTAAAACTAATTCATGAAGATTTTTACGAAATCCTTAACTACTAACAGGAAAAGTGCCAATCACTGGCTTTTTATTATTTTACCTCTTTTATTGTGCTTTGCCTTAAAAAGCTATTCTCAGAATGATAACTGTGCAAATGCGATACCCATTAACCTTCCACCCGGCGGTTTTGGCCTGGGAACTTTTAATTCCGGATCATATTCAATCACAACTGCAACCACGGAGCCAGGAGAATCTTTTGCAGCACCCATCCTTTCAGGTGGATTAACGGATAAATCTATCTGGTTTAAATTTACACTTCCAACTACAAGGAAAGTTGCTGTTATATTAGGACAGCCCAGTACGGCGATCACGGCAGGGGATGTTGGTTTTGCTGTTTATAAAACGAGTAATTGCCTGCCATCTACCGCTGAAATTTATAGCAAATTTACCCCGATAGCAGATTTTGGATCCAGTTCCCATCCCTGTGTTGAAAAGGGAGATTACCTGGTACAGGTTTCCGGGAGGAACTCGGCAAATGGACAGGTATACATCCAACTCATTATTTCCGATACTACAGGTGCGGTCTATGACCATCCTGTGGATGCTTTTGATTTTGGAACTTTGGTGGGACACAGCAATACACTTGATTTTCCCGTTGAATGTCAATCAACCGAAAATGCCGCAGAAGTCTGCACGGTTTTATCTAACTACCAGGACTATTCGAAATCAACCTGGCATACTTTTACCACCCCTGCATATTTTGATTTTGTTACTATTATGTTGTCGTCGCCCACCTGCAGTTTTCCGAATGGACAAAATGTATTTGGGTATAATTTATACCAGGGAGATTCACATATTTTACCAATAGGTTCACTTACTCCTTTGGCTACCTGTGATTCATTTAAAACAGATGGGTATACACCTGACTATAAATTATATCGTTGTAACCAGCTGCAACCTAATACTACTTATTCGATACAGGTCTTTTATAACAAAGACTTTAATGCAGATGTGCGCCTTGCCGTCAACTATGAAGGAATAGCGCCAACGCAGGCACCACAGGCAATCCTTTCAGGGGTTCCTGCTTCAAATCAATTGGGCGTGTTGCCAACAAGTGGCGGCGGTGTAGTTACTACTGCTACAGATTACTACGGATGCAACAGCCGTCATATTATCCATCCTTGTAATCCAGCTTTGCCTGGCGCCGGTATAAACGATTTTGGTATCATGTATAACCTGAGTACTTTCTATACTTTCCAGTTATCTACTTCTACTACGCTTGACCTGAATGCGTATACAAATACCTGCGGGTATCCGTTACTGTTAAGACTTTTTAATCAAAACCTCACAAATACCTGCAGTAATTTAAACCCGGCCACCAGCCTGGTTGCAGATTTCCAGGGATCAAAACGGATAACCTGTCTTCCAGCTGGTTCCTATACTTTACAGATATCAGGATCTGATTCATTACGCAATGATTTATATTGTGGAAGTGGCTCGGCTTGTCTACTTACCAACTTCGGACAGCAAATAACCCTGTACTTAACAGCTACCACGTTAAACGCTGCCAACCAGTTTTCTTTAACTTCAACAGGAGCATACGATCCAATAAATTTTTCAGCAGGTGCCATGCAGCCTTTACAGAATGGCATTAATTACACTTCTGTGGCCGATACATTCGGTTGCCTCAATACTGTCATGCCGGTTATTCCTGTTGGAAGCAATTGCCTGGCAAATCCTGACAAAGCGATGTACCGTGAATTTGTAATTGGTGATGCGGATGGAAATGGAATAGCAGATAGTGGTATTGTATCCTTGAATTATTATGGATACTACGGTGGTGGAAATCTTAATTACATGCTTTTCAAAGGCAACGCCAATAGTCTTTCAACCGCACAAAATGCTCATAATTATCCGCAAACAATAACAGGGCTTGTTCCATATACTGAATGCAGGATTCAATCCAGCTGCTTTGATAATGTTTGTGTAACACCCGGAACTTATACGCTCGTAACTATGGGTGACGACAATAGTGTAGGTATTGGTGATAATATGCCCACAGTACAATTCAATATAAGAAATACGATGCATTTAAGCGGGCCCACGGCGCAGAATATGGGCAACATCATTGATACCATAAATCTATATAGCACGAATAATATAAGTACGGATCTTGATTATTTTTCATGCAAGGATAATGCAACTACCATCAACGGGTATCCGCCGCCAATAATATCAAGCGGCCCTGCAACCAAGGCTATTTATCGTGAGTTCTACCTAAATGCGCCTGCCATTGTAACCATTTGTGAATTATACAACGGCTGCTTAAATGGAGGCTATTTTAGTTTATTTGCCGGCCAGGCTTCCGCAGGATTGAATAGCCTGGTAGTGCAACAATTCAACGGGCAAACTGTTTTTACTTCTTGTCTTTATACGGCGGCCTGTTCACCATTACCTTCAGGATGGTACACGCTGGTTTCCTATGGAAGCGGACCAACATATCAAAATCCGTTGCAGACATTAAATGAATTTTATTATGGAAGTTATGTAGGTATTGCCAACCAAATCAACATAGCCATCACGTTGAGTTGCCCTGGTCCGCAATTTAACAGGCCCTATAAAGCTTCTGTTGACAATGCAACGTCAGCCCCATACCTGCTTCAATGGGCACCACGTGCAGGTAGTACAGCAGCATATCCCATCATGGATACAACTTACACATTGAATACAGAAAATTTTAATTGTACCATAGATATTCCCTTTAACACTCATCCTATAGTTGCCTGTGAACCCACCATGAACAGGGTTGCCTATTATGTTTTTAAATTAACCCAGGAAAGTTATATCCAAATTAATACACAGGGCCTTTGGGGAGAAGTATTTGCAAGAGACGTGCGTGTAGATTCATTGTTGTTTCCAGCTACTACTCCTGTACAGCCATGCCTGCAATCATACGGATTTATCCAGTTATGCAGGCTTCAACCCGGTACTTACACGCTGGTAATATTTGCAAGTGATGCCAATGTTTCCAGTGGTTGTAGTAGTGTTACACCAACCATCTATATTGATAATGTAGGATATTCCCGTTTTGATCATGCCAATAAAGCTTATGATTTTGGACTTATTCCACCCGATAGCCTGTATTATAATGGTAATCCGCTTAACCTTGTCAATCCATTAAACCCGCTTCGTGCTGCAAGCAATGATTTTTTCTACTGTACAACAGGGTCACAGCAATCAGATCCAACAGAGGCTGCCTGCGGAGTACTTTACAATCCTGAGATATATAACCCTGGCGTGAACAATGACCTCTATAATGCCAGCAACCTGCCTGATAATTACAATGTATCCAGGAGGAACCTATGGTACAGCTTTGTAATAGATAAGCCCGGTAATGTACACGTAAAGGTTTCTAATATGACTCCTGATAAACCGTATCAATATCCTTTTGCCATTTATAAAAGTGATGTGAATGGTTTAACGCCTTTTGCAACAGTTGTCAGTACCGGTCAGGTAGATTCAACACTTGGGCAAGGGCTTCAGTATATAAGAAACAACCTTTATAGTTATTATTGCACAGGGGCTGATGAAGTATCATTTTACAGAGATCCCTGCCTGGCGACTACTGCTGACCGTTATTATGTAGTTGTTGATAACAGGAATTCATTCGGATATAATGATTATAATGCCATGCAGCCCAACAGCCAGGTAGAAGTGTCTATCATGCTCGATTCTGTAAACAGCATCGCTCCTTTGTTTGATCATTATTACCAGGCATCAAATATGGGCAACGTAGGTGCTGGTACGTTTATAGGTGCTACAGATAATTTTTCATGTGCAACTGCAGATGTAACCGATCCATCATATGCTTATTACGGATGTGGACAAAAAACATTATGGTATAAGTTTACAACAAATGTAACCGGCCATGTTCGTTACAGGGTACATATAAATGGGGCTGCCATTACCGGTTACGATTATACGTTCCTGCAACTTTTCAGGCAAACCATTCCAGGAGATTCTACTACCAACGGGCTTTACAATCTTACCAATGCTTCTAATTATTATTATGATCCATCGGGTTACCCCTGGAATCAAACCTGCGTTTCGGCCGGCACTTATTATATTATGATTACAGGCTGCAATCAGTTAAATGAATATGAGTATCCTGAAATTGAAATTATTGAAGATGCAGGTGATTTTTGTTCTGCACCTGTTGTTCTACCAGTGGTGGGACCAGGAAATTACACTGCAAATGCAATTGTGGATTGCCATACCATTGGAACAGATTACGGTGAATTTGCTCCAACACTTTCCTGTCCTAATGGTGCAAATACTTTGGATTATAAATCAACCTGGTTCAGGGTAGATATCCCATTACCTGATACCGTTGACATCGTTACTAACTTATCAGAAAACACCATTGCTCTATCTAACCAGATTAAATACAGGCTTATGACCGGCAACTGTAGTGCAATGCAGGAGCAGGGATGTGTTGAAGATGCAGGAACAATTAACTCTTATAAATGCCTTATACCAGGTAGTTATTTTATCCAGGTGTTTACTCCACTGTATGTAGGGGGTCAGCAGGTAACCGGTGACGTTGACCTGCATATATCTGTTTCTCCACATGCAGATAGTTGTGCTCCTATACCGACATGTCTTTCAACTGCGAGCTTTGTTCCGCAGTTTGATTGTAACGCCAACGACTCAGCGATATTTATTAACTATTCAACCTATGGCAGTGCGATCACATATAACTGGAACTTTGGATATGCAGGACAAACTTCTGCAGCTGTGTCTCCAAGATTTCAATATCCTGTATTGGCAACCACCCAAACCTATACTGTTACGTTAGCCATAAACAATTCAAATGCCGGTTGCGGTTCCAGCACAGTATCTCATACAATTACAATCCCTGGCCGTCCAAAGGTTAACCTCGGGGCAGATACTTCATTGTGTAATCCAGGTTCCTCGATATTGCTGGATGCAACTTCCTGGCCAGGCTCTATTTACCAATGGCAGGATTTTAGCGCAGGTAATACGTATAATGTAAACGCTGCAGGTTCGGGAACCTATTATGTCAGTGTAGAGTATAATGGTTGTACGCGGTATGATACTATCCAGGTCAACATTAACCCGATAACTCCTTACGTATATGATTACACGCTTTGCGGTAATGATTCTGTTTTCCTGAATGCCAATCATGGTTATGGTGAAACTTATTTATGGAACACGGGTTCTACTGATTATTATATTTATGCTTTGATTCCCGGTAATTATATAAATACCATCTCGTGGAACAGCTGTACTATGGTGGATAGTTTTCATGTATTTGGTATCATTAGACCATTTACGATACATGATACTACTGTGTGTACTCCTTTCGCCACTTTCGTACTGGATGGCACGGTTCCTACAGGCCAGAGTTATTATTGGCAGGATGGTACACCTGGCCCTGGCTATACGATCAGTACACCGGGACTGTATTGGTTAAATGTTAACTACGGAGGTTGTTCGATCCAGGATACAATTGTAGTTAACGAGGCAGCGCCACCCCTGGTCACAAATATTTCTGCATTCATTTGTTCGGGCCAAAATTATACGCTGCCATGGGGTACAGTTGTGAATACAAGCGGTGTGTACAGCAATACGATCCAGAACATGTCTGGTTGTGACAGTCTTACTAAAAATGTTACACTAACCGTCAATTCTTTAGCAGGAACAACAACCGATGCCAGTATTTGTAATAGCCAGCTTCCTTATACCTGGAATGCACAAACATATAATTCCGGCGGAACATATCAGCTAACACTAACGGGTACGGGCGGATGTGATTCGATCGTTACACTTAACCTGGTAGTTAACAATGCATCCGGCAGCAGCACAGATATTACGATCTGCAATTCTCAATTGCCTTATAGCTGGAATGGTAATATTTACCCGGCAGCGGGTAGTTTTGCTGTTACACTTACAGGGAGCGCCGGTTGCGACTCGATAGCAACATTGAATCTTTTTGTAAACAATATTACATCCAGTACTACAGATGTAATTATTTGTGATAATTTATTACCATATAGCTGGAATGGCAATAGCTATCCTTCAGCGGGAACTTATGCAGTGACTCTCACTGCCGGATCGGGTTGTGATTCTATTGCAACACTTAATTTACTGGTTAACCCTGGTACAGCAAGTACAACGGATCTTACTATTTGCAACAATCAATTACCTTATACCTGGAACGGAAATACTTATGCGACTGCCGGAACTTACGCAATAACACTTTCAAATAGCAATGGCTGTGATTCTATAGCCACATTGAATTTAACAGTAAACCCGGCAACAACAAGCAGTACTGATGTTGCTATTTGCAATGCACAATTACCATTTGCCTGGAATGGAAACAGTTATAGCTTAACAGGATCATACACAGTTACATTGATCAACAGCAATGGTTGTGATTCCCTGGCAACTTTAAACCTGGTGGTTAACGCTGCCACGAGCAGTACAACGGATATTGCTATTTGCAGTTCCCAATTGCCTTATTCATGGAATGGGAATACATATCCTGTAGCAGGCACCTATTCGGTAACGATAGTAAACAGCAATGGCTGTGATTCTGTTGCAACATTATATTTAACAGCAAATGCTGCCGTCACAAGTTCAACTGATGTTGCTATTTGCAACAGCCAATTGCCTTATACCTGGAATGGCAACAGTTTCCCTTCGGGTGGAACATATACCGTTACACTTATAAGTAACGCTGGTTGTGATTCGATTGCAACTTTAAATTTAACTGTTAACCCCGCTGTATCCAGCATCACTGATATTGCTATTTGTAATACCCTGTTACCATATGGCTGGAATGGTAATAATTATCCAGCCGGCGGCAGTTATTCAGTAACGTTGGTAAATAGTAACGGTTGTGATTCGGTAGCAACATTGAACCTGGTTGTTAACCTGGCCACGACAAGTACAACAGATATTTCTATTTGCAGCTCACAGTTGCCCTATAGCTGGAATGGGAATAGTTATCCTTCCGGCGGCACTTATTCGGTAACACTTGTAAACAACAATAGCTGTGATTCTATTGCAATATTGAATCTGACAGCAAACAACACAACAGCAAGCACCACAGATGTTACTATTTGTAATACACTGTTACCATATAACTGGAACGGCAATAGTTATCCAACCGCTGGAACATATGCAGTAACACTTATAAGCAGTGCAGGATGTGATTCTATTGCTACACTCAACCTTGTAGTGAATGGAGTTGCAACAAGTACAACTGATATTGTGGTATGCAATAGCCAACTCCCTTATACCTGGAATGGAAACAGTTATCCAACAGGGGGAACTTATTCAGTAACATTGGTAAGTAGTGCAGGATGTGATTCTATTGCTACACTGAATTTAACTGTCACAGCTACTATAACAAGTATAACAGCTATTACTATTTGTAATTCACAATTGCCTTATACCTGGAATGGAAATAGTTATCCGATTGCAGGAACGTATTCTGTCACTTTAGTGAGCAGTGCCGGATGTGATTCTATTGCGACTTTGAATTTAACGGTAAACCTTTCAACAACAAGTACAACAAGTATTGCTATTTGTAATGCTCAGTTGCCCTATAACTGGAATGGGAATAGTTACCCTACAGGGGGAACATACTCGATAACGCTGATAGGTAGTAGCGGATGTGATTCTGTTGCAACCTTGAATTTAACAGTGAACCCTATAACAACAAGTGCAACAAACATAAACATCTGTAGCAGTCAATTGCCTTATACTTGGAATGGAAATACTTATCCTACCGGCGGCACATATACGATTACCCTTGTAAACAGTGCTGGTTGCGATTCAATTGCAACATTGAATTTAACAGCCAATACTACCATCACAACCACAACAGGTATTACTATTTGTAATACACAATTGCCTTATACATGGAACGGCAATAGCTACCCCGTTGGGGGAACTTATGCTGTTACATTTATAAGCAGTGCCGGCTGTGATTCTATTGCAACTTTAAATTTAAATGTTGCTACAGCTGTAGCGAGTACGACTGACCTTGCTATTTGCAGCAGCCAGTTACCCTATACATGGAATGGTAATAGTTATACGGTTGGTGGAACTTATTCTGTTATACTTGTAAGTAGTGCCGGCTGCGATTCTGTTGCAACTTTAAACCTGACAGTTGCGACTGCTGTAACGAGTACGACAGCCATTGCCATTTGTAGTACACAATTGCCTTATAACTGGAATGGTAATAGCTACACTGGTGCAGGAACTTATTCTGTAACGCTCATAAGCAGTGCCGGATGTGATTCGATTGCAACATTGAATTTGACAGTAAATGTAAGCTTGACAAGTGTTACAAATATAGCTATCTGTAATACGCAGCTACCATATTTGTGGAATGGCAATAGTTACCCTGCCAGTGGAACTTATTCAGTAACGTTGATAGGTAGCAGCGGATGTGATTCTATTGCAACATTGAATTTGACGACAAACCCGGTAGCAATAAGTACAACAAATATTAATATCTGTAACAGTCAATTGCCTTATACGTGGAATGGTAATAACTATCCTGTAAGTGGAACATATACTGTAACTCTAATGAGTAGTGCAGGCTGCGATTCTATTGCAACGTTGAATTTAACTGCGAGTTCAATCATTACAACAACAACAACGATTGCTGTTTGTAATACGCAATTGCCTTATTCCTGGAATGGGAACAGTTACGCGGCTGCGGGAACGTATTCAGTTACGCTCATAAGTAGTGCTGGCTGTGATTCCATTGCAGCATTAAGCCTGGTGGTTAATGCAACTGTTACAAGTAACACAAATATAAATATCTGCAACAGCCAATTGCCGTATAGCTGGAACGGTAATAGTTATCCAATTGGGGGGACCTATTCAGAAGTACTTGTAAGCAGTGCTGGTTGTGATTCTGTTGCAACACTGAATTTAACTGCCAACGCAGTTGTAACGAGTTCGACGGCACTGGTTATTTGCAATACACAATTACCTTATAGCTGGAATGGGAATAGTTATCCAGCTGGTGGAACCTATTCTGTTACACTAACAAGTAATGGTGGATGTGATTCTATTGCAACATTGAATTTAACTGTAAATGCAATACTCACCAGTAATACGCCAATTACCATTTGTAACGATCAATTGCCCTATAACTGGAATGGAAATACTTATGCTACAGCAGGCATCTATTCTGTAACACTGGCAAGCAGCAGTGGATGTGATTCTGTAGCCACTTTAAATTTGACGGTAAATTTAGTAACTACAAGCACAACATCTTTTACAACCTGTAACAATCAATTGCCTTATACCTGGAATGGAAATAATTATTCGGCTCAAGGTACATACCAGGTAACGCTTACCAATAGCAGCGGATGTGATTCTATTGCCACTTTAAATTTAACAGTGAATACAACAACTACAGGGTCAATAGCTGTATCCATCTGTAACAATCAATTGCCTTATAGCTGGAATGGTAATAGTTACCCGGTAGCGGGTACTTACCAGGTAACATTGACCAACAGTCATGGATGTGATTCTGTTTCTACACTTATACTCACGGTAAATTCATTAAGTACAAGTACATCCAGTATCTCAATTTGTTCTGCACAATTACCATACTCATGGAATGGCCAGGTTTATTCCAATGGAGGCGCACATATAGTGACACTCATAAATGCTGCAGGATGTGATTCTATTGCAACGCTTAATCTTACGGTAAATGCGATTACGACAAGTAATAGCAATGCAACTACCTGTAGCAATCAATTGCCCTATAGCTGGAATGGGCAAAACTATTCAACAGGCGGAACTTACACGGTAACTCTTATAAACGCTGCAGGATGTGATTCACTTGCTACGCTTAACCTTACAGTCAATCCTGTTGTTACGAGCACTACAAATAGTAGTATTTGTTCTGCTCAACTTCCATATAACTGGAATGGCAACAATTATCCTTCTGCAGGAAGCTATCAGGTTACTTTAGTGAGCAGTGCCGGCTGTGATTCTATTGCAACCCTGAACCTAACGGTTAACCTTACCCCATTGGCACCAGTCGTTTCTTCACCTGCTACGTATTGCCAGCATGAAACAACAACTGCACTCACTGCGAGTACGGGCACAACAGGAGGAACTTTATTATGGTATACTACGGCTACAGGTGGTACCGGTTCATCAATGCCGCCTGTTCCTTCTTCGTCAACCCCTGGCGTTACAAATTATTATGTAAGCGAAATGAATGGTTTATGTGAAGGCCCAAGATCATTGATAATTGTAACGGTTAACAACAGCCCCGATCTTGGCCCGGATCAAGGGGCTAAGATTTGTTTCGGACAGTCATTCAATTTACAATCACTTTTTAATACAAATGCTGCCACAAGTAGCTGGACATTTAACCAGGCAACGGTTACCGATCCGGGAGCGGTAACTATAGCAGGTCAGTATGAACTTATTGCATCCAATACAAACGGTTGTGCAGATACGGCATTTGTGAATTTAATTGTAAAACCACAAATAATTGCCAATGCAGGAAATGATGCCAACGCTGAGTATAATATACCTTATCAATTATCCGGAAGCGGGGGCGGCCAATATCAATGGACACCGTCTTCTGTATTAAACAATGCTTTCATCGCAAATCCTTTGGCTGTATTGACAGAGGACCAAACATTTATTCTTATGGTGAAAGATGATTTTGGATGTTTCAGTCTTGATACGGTAAAAATAAGAGTACTGAAAGGCCCGACATTTTATGTGCCTACAGCGTTTACGCCTAATGGTGATGGATTGAATGATATTTTCCGGCCAACAGCAGTTGGTATCCGGAGCCTGGAATATTTCAGGATATTTAACCGTTATGGCGAGCTTGTATTTGAAACACATGATCTTGGAAAGGGATGGGATGGTACTTATAAAGGAGTAAAACAAAATCTGGGTAATTATATATGGATGATCAAAGGGGTTGACCGGTTTGGCAAGGAACGGAGCATGAAAGGAAATGTTGTACTGATCAGGTAGCAAAATAAATTACAATTGTATTTATTGTAATTCAAAGAAGAGAAACATAGTCAAACAATAAAGGTTCCATTACCGGAACCTTTATTGTTTGATATAAAACTGTGATTGGAGATAAAAGCAATTAAGTAGCAGCATATTCATTTTTACAAAACTCAATAAACTTCCTGGTCCCCACTAACCTTTCCCTCCATAAAAGTCAAATTACAATATATCGTAAAATCCGTCGGCTTGCCGTTAACGGTACCTGGCTTCCAAATTTCATACAATTTTATTGTTTTAACGATAAGTACATTCATGTCTGCAATAGGCGATGGATCAGAAATATAAGCAGCCTGTAATTTTCCAAGCTCATCAATTTCAAGCCTTACATGAACAGATCCATAAAATCCTGAACGCATTTTCGGGTCAATGCTGTGATCGTTGTTGAGTTGTATGATTAATTTTTTCTTCCATTGTTTGAAGCCACCGGGTGGTGAAGGATATTTAATGTTTGGATTAAAGATTCTTTCGTTGCCATGCTCATCCCAGTCTTTTCCACCAGTCATCATACCTAAACTATCAAAAGTTCTATTGCTGCTTAAACTACAGTTATTTCGAAACTGCCATACAGCCATTTTTTTTCCATTATCATTATAGAGCGCAGAGTCATTTATTTTCCCATTCATATAGCGGGTGAATGTACCGATCCTTGTACGGCACAAACGTTCCTTATAATAAGAATTAATGTACAGGCTACCATCATCCACATAATAAAAGCGCAGATGCCATATACTGTCTTCTTTTTTGATGACGCCTTTTATCCATGCTGTATCCTTATTGCATTCATTGTGTGCACGGTCATGATAAAAAGTATCGCAATAAGATATCTCACCATACCTGTCCCAGGAATTTACATAGGTTGCTCCATGATTATTATAAAGTAATAGTGTTTTCATTTTCCCGTTATCATGAAAATGACTTAAGTAAACTGGCTTGCCATTATTGTAAATAATAGAATCAGTTAATCTGCCGTCAGCGTTGTACCAGGTAAATGTTCCGGTCTTTATGATGCATGCAGCATCTTTAAAACTGCCATTCATGAATTGCCGTTTCGAATCTATATAATATAGTTGTTGTTTCCACAAGCTATCCTGTTTTATTGTTATCGCATAATAGGTGGCTGCATCTTTTTTACAATCCTGCCATGTATGATTCAACCATGTTGTATCAGTGTTGGCATATGAAATAGAATAGAAAGAAATAATGATAAGTGTAATTAGTAATGTTTTCATATCAAATTGGCAATGGATAATTGTCAATTGGAAATTAGGATAATTTTCGAACTCTTTTTTTATTTTTCTTGCGTTGATAGTATCAAAATTAAATAATCATATAATTAAAAAATAAAACCAATCAACGGTTCAGACAATAGACTTTAACATTCTTCTCCCTATTTTTCACACAGCTTTGGCAATCCTTTAAGAAATGAGATTATAATTTCAACGTTTAATTACCAGTTAGAACAAAATACCCCGAACACAAATCAATACTTTCAACTTAATAGATTTATCACTATTGTACGAATAGTAAAAGACAACGACAAACATCTACACAAAATTTTTACGGGATCATAGTTGAATGAAGCAGTTGAGCTATATGCTATGATGATGTATAAACGATCATTCATAACCAAAATAAATACGCATGCACATGAGTACAAGCCAATCTTTTTGGCAACGCATTGGGGTACAAAACTGGTT
Source organism: Ferruginibacter sp. (assembly GCA_039934735.1). GTDB lineage: Bacteria > Bacteroidota > Bacteroidia > Chitinophagales > Chitinophagaceae > Ferruginibacter. Next base: position 23,125 of record JBDTLP010000032.1, read on the forward strand.
TCTTAAAAAAGAAGCTGAATCAATTGAAACCGCGGCACTGTCGCCCGATATTGTTTATAAATATATTGTAGACAAATTTCAGGAATCAATTACCGAACTTTCGTTTGCGGGAAGGGTAATATTTTACCATGAGTATATTATTTGTTTCAGTCCGCCTGATTATAATAAGTTCATGGATAATAATAAAGGTATATTCGGATTCATCATCAAGGAATCTGTAAAGTCTTTTTATAAAATATTACAGCAACACAAACAGCAGGAGAAAAAAATAACTGCTTCTTCAAATAAATGGGTTTTTCGTTTCGTTTCTCATCCCGATTATGAGAAAGGTGATAAAAGCTTTATTGGAAAATTATTACCTAACAATGTTCAAAAGAAAGACGACAACCTCCGTGTTACTTTTATTCCAAGACAAACAGGTATTGCGCAAACATTTGATATTGCAGATGAGCTGTTAATGAATTTTACTTTTTACAGTGATGGCTATTATGAAATTCCTTACAACAGCAATCTTACACTCGACGAATTAGCCGATACAAATATGCCTAAATATTTTGCCCGTTTGGAAACAACACTTCCTGATAAACAGTATGCAGGTAAAAAGCTGGAATACCTGATGCAGGATGAAACGATTACCATTTGTGGAAGTGACGAAGCCCCGGGACAAGCGGGTATGTTTAGAATTCCTTCTGAATGGGTATCTACACCACACTTATCTATTCGCTATGATACGACTGCGGAAAAATTCTTTCTCAGTTCTTTCGGAGAAAAAACAATTGTAAATGAAATTGAAATTGAAAATAGCAGCCAGGCGGAACCGCTATGGACTGAGCTTCCCGTCAATTCAAGAATCGTATTAAATGGGATCGTGACCATCAACTTATTTAAATTATAGTATGGACAAATTATTATCAATAGGATTACTCATAACCAGCATCATATTACTGATCGCTCATTTCTCTGAAATAAAACAAACACACAAAAATAATGGGTGAATATTTCTTTGGAATAACGGATAAGGGCAAGTGCCGGGAAAAGAACGAAGATACTTTTATTGTATTTGAAGTTCCCGGCAATGGATTGCTTATCGCCTGCGTGATTGATGGGGTGGGTGGATACAGCGGTGGAGATATTGCTGCATCCATTGCACGTGATATTATTCTTGAGCATTTGCAAAAGCTTACAGGTGAACCAATTCAAATATTACAGGATGCTATAATTGCTGCCAATACTAAAATAATAGAAGAAAAAAAGAAAGATAACAACAATGAACAAATGGCTTGTGTGCTTACTTGTGCCATAACAGATATAAAAAACAATAAAATTTATTATGCTCATGTTGGAGATACAAGGCTCTATCTTTTAAGGGATCTTTCTCTTGTGAAATTATCCAGGGATCATTCTGTTGTTGGCTTTCTTGAAGAATCTGGCCGTTTGTCGGAAGAAGATGCCATGCTGCATCCAAGACGCAATGAAATAACAAGGGCGCTCGGTTTTGATGAAATTATCAATAATGAAAATGATTTTATTGAAACCGGGGAATCACCTTTTTTACCGGGAGATACAATTCTTATATGTAGTGATGGCCTTACAGATATGATTGATTCCAGCACGATCCTTTCGATCCTGCTAAATAATAGAAAGCTTGCTGAAAGAGCTGATGAACTAGTGCGTGCAGCCAATGAAGCAGGTGGCAATGATAATATTACAGCCGTAATTGTACAAAATAATAACAAGCCGCTTCCGAAGATTGCATTAAAACCTGCTGAAAGAAAAAGAAACGAAGAGAAATCACAGCTCAGGGTGATAAAGGATATTAATGAAAAACAATCAGGAATACCTGTTAAGCGTAGCCGAAGTATTATGACTTTCCTGGCGTTGTTTTTACTTTGTTTCTTAGCGATCATTTTGTTTCAAAAAAGTACTAACCTAAGAGAGAAATCGAGTATATCTAAAATAAAAATGACAGATAAAAAGAAAGAGCGTTTGCAATTGTTTATAAACGGAGTTAATGATTCATCCAGGAAATACTCATTTATACAGGGAGATTCTTTGGCTAAGCTGTCATCACCTATCATGATCAATAAGGACAGTTTTTATATTTCGGGAAATGGTATTACGATCACATGCGATTCAAATTACAAAAGCGCAGCTATTATTATTAACAGTACAGCAAAACACATCGTTCTTGATAGTCTTGTATTTAAAGGATTTGACATAGCAATAATTGCACAAAAAAATAATATAGTATTTAAAAATGTACGTTTCATTAATTGCCGGGTGACCATAGTTTATGAATTGTCATTACCCGATACAACAATTACCGGGCGGTTAATAGATTCAATATTTATACCTGTTTCAAATCCTAAACAACTTTAAATGACAACTCTCATTAAATGGTTTAACAGCAGGAAACTGGAGCGGTTTTCGCTTTTTCTTATTGCAGGTATCATGTCTTTGCTTGTATGGAAATTATATACTGTGCTGCAACGTGATTTTACAGAAGTAAATACACGCATCGCTAATGGTACCATGATCAACCTGAATGATGATAAGGATTCATCTGCGATGAGGAGTTTGTTAACAAAGGGAATGTATTTTGAAGATCCAAAAGATATTGAATTCATAGCATCAACGGTAAAAGCTGCAAAAGATCCTTCAATACCTATTGACAATATGGGAGCACTGAATAAGCAAAAATATTTTGTCAATGCAGATGAAGCTTTTAATAGCGGAGGGAAATTATTTAAGAGCAGGGTGACATTATCAAGAAACCTATTAGGATTTTCTGGCCCGGATTCTATTTTGTTTGATAGGGAGAAAATGCATCCTTTGCCTGCCAGCCGGGAAAATAAAGTAAACCTTGGGTCATCAGCTATTTCAGGCGTAATTAAAAATCATGAAGGCGAGCCTGTCAAAGGTGCGTTGGTAAAAATCAGGTTACTAACGCCACAGGACAGTATCTCTACTGCAGATCAGTCGGAGGAAACAAACCAGGTCATTGAATTTAAAAATGCAGTAAGGAAGGTATTTATAATAGACGAAGCGAAAAATAAACATCTGGTATCTTTTAATGCTTATGCTCGTACCGATGAAGATGGTTCATTTATTTTTTCCGGGCTGCCCGAAAACAAGGCCTATGAATTATTGCCACTACAACCCGGCTACGAGTTTGGGCGTGCCCAGGGTGTTGAAAACCTGCGGGGCAATACAAGTTTTAATTTTATACAGACTCCGCACACGATGAAGCTTTTTTCTGCGAAGGATTTCAGTACGCTGAAAAAAGAAAAAGCTTTTATTGTAAGATCACCTGAAGAAGTGAGCAACTGGTTTTATATTATAATGGGCGTTTTCTTCTTTTCATTCTTTTTGCTGCATATTATTTTCACTACACGTTCTCCTGATACGGATCAGCTTTTGCTGCCTGTTATTATGATCCTTACGGGACTCTCATTGATCACTTTGTTTAACTTGCAAGATCCACTGCGGGACCGTTTCCTCGTAAGAAGTACATTCATGTATTTTTGTATTGGCATTGCGGGGATCATTGTACTGCAGTTTGTAAATCTTAAAAAATTTACGACAGATTCAGGTTTCTTCCGGCTAATTATTTTTAAGGAAAATAAAAGCACTGCTAACGGTTGGCCCTGGGCGCTGGCAGCTATGGGTTTATTGGTTCTCACGATATTATTCGGTACAGGACCTCAGGGAAGCGGCGTTAAAGTAAATCTTTTTGGCTTCCAGCCAAGCGAGATCGTAAAATACCTGGTCATTTTATTCCTGGCAGGTTTTTTTGCAAAGAATGAAGCATTTATTTCTCAATATCCTTCGTGGAATAAGCGATTGTATTTTTTTGTATTTGCATTGGCAGCAATTCTTGGAACTATATTCTTGTTTTTAATATTGGGTGATCTCGGTCCTGCCATTGTATGTTGTTTCACATTTATCATGTTGTTCTCTTTTTCAAGAGGAGATTTTATGCAGGTAATTGCGGCGATGTTAGTGTATGCACTAACGGTATGGTTGTTTAAAAACTTATGGCTTGCTACGGGTATTACGGTTGGGGCTCTGGCATTGTACATGATAATTGCAAAGAAAAATCTGAGTGAGTCTGCGATCATGTCACTTGTGGTGGTGAGTGGATTTTTATTGCTTGATAAAATTCATGTACTTGCACAATTAATTCCCGGGCCCATGCAAAGGCTTGTTGATAGGAAAGCAATCTGGTCCGATCCGTGGAACAACCAGGTATTTGGCGGTGACCAGGTAGCGAATGGTATCTGGGCAATTTCAAGCGGAGGTTTTACAGGACAAGGTGCAGGAGAGGGTTTTGCAAAAACAATTCCTGAGGCACATACCGATATGATCCTGCCAGCAATGGGTGAAGAATTTGGATGGGCAGGCATTGTATGTGTTTTTATTCTTTTTTTAATTTACCTGCATCGTTCTGTTGTTATCGGAAGGCAAACAGGAACGCCTTTTTTATTTTATGTATGCGCTGGTATTGGTATTGGAACCTTTGTGCAATTTTTATTGATCGCAGGAGGATCTATAGGTGCGCTTCCTTTATCAGGCGTAGCATTGCCGTTCACGAGTTATGGCGGTACTTCCTTACTGTGTAGCATGATCGCAGCTGGTTTTCTGTTGTCTGTTTCCCGTTTCAATGGAACAAAAGTTCAAATGAAATTCATTACACAAAGACAGGATAAAAATTTAATTCCAGCCTTGCTCGCAGCTTGTATGGCAATCATCCTGTTGATAATAAATGTTTCAGCTTTTACTTTCAATAATAAAAAATGGGTTGTAGAACCAGCGCTGGTAGCTGATCGCAGTGGAACCAGGATGTTCAGTTATAATCCAAGGATCAATATCCTGATGAATAGATTACAGGCAGGAAATATTTTTGACAGGAATGGAAACATACTTGCAACAAGCGATCCTGCATTGGTTCAAAAGGAAAAGGATTCGCTTTTAGCATACGGAATCCCTGCTGCTGATATTGCATCATTGGCTTATAAAAGGGCAGATCGTTATTATCCATTCGCAGCGCATATGTTCTTCTGGACCGGCGATGCAAACACAAGGATCTTCGATGGTGGTAACAATGGCTATTTTGCTGAGTATGCTCATGCTGCAGAACTACGCGGCTTTCCGGCACCGTTAGTTAAATATGAAGTAAGTGCCAACTGTTATCGCCCGGAGAAATTTCTACCGGCAACGGAGACACAAATGACAGTTACAAAAAGAGATTATAGTGCACTTTCTGATATGTTGCTTGCGGGCATTAACAGCAATGAAGTTTCGGAATTTAAAAGGAAAAATCGTGATATCACCCTTACCATGGATGCAGCATTGCAAACAAAAATTGAAATAGCTATACAGGGAGATGATAGTGCAAGAAGAAAAAGAGTTTCGGTTGTGATCATGGAAGATAATACAGGAGATGTAATTGCATCTGCGATGTGGCCGTCGCCACCTGTTAATGATTGGGATCGTATGAATTTAGATGGAGATGAACTCAATAAACTACCTGGCTGGAACACGAATACCGATATGGGATTTACGCATGCAACACAACCTGGTTCAACAGCTAAATTAATTACAGCATTGGCAGCATTCAACAAACTCGGAGATGCAGTTGCAGAAAAAAAGATAAGGATTTATCCAAAGGATCTTATTCGTGTTAAAGGGCCTGAGCCTGATGAAGCAGGTTTGATTAACATTGAACGGGCAATTGTAAAATCCAATAATTCTTTTTTTATAAGGCTTGCCAATGAAGAAAAATTACAGGAAGAAATGGGAGCCTTATATATGCAGTGTGGTATGTTCCTTCATGGAGTAGGAGGGTATTATTTTGAAAATGAAACTGGGAATAATGAGCAACAGGAAAAATGGAGGGTCTTATGGAGAAAAACGGAGTTCACCAGTCTTCGGCGTTATAATCCAAATGATATACGGCGTAGAAGAGCCATTGGCGTTTCTGGAATGGCATGGGGACAGGGAGAATTGGTTGCAACACCTGCATCTATAGCAAGGATTGCTTCAGGAATTGCAAACAATGGTTTGATGATGCCCAACAGATATGTAAGTAATATTAATGGAAAGCCAGTGGATGTAAAAACATCTATATCACTAGTCAAAGATAGCATTTATGCTCAGCGAATGATGGGCTACATGAGAAAGCAAAGTGCTCCCAAAAAAGGCAAACTAGGAATATATGTAGCAGGTAAAACAGGAACACCGGAAAGAATTTATAAAGGAGAAAGTATCAACGATGGCTGGTATGTATTCTTTGCACCGAAAGCTAACGGTATCGGGCACCTTGTTGTATGTATCAGGATGGAAGGAGCAAAAGGTTCCAGTGATGCAGTAAGGTTAGCAGGTAAACATATTATCCCATTATTATTGGAACGGAATTATATCAAGGGCTTTGAAGGCCCGCTGAAAGACGATGACAGCGATCAACCCGTTTTCAGAGCTTCCAGGCAACTCGCAACACGAACAGATGCAACTCATTAAAAATATTAAAGATGAAAATATTTAAAAAGAGGCTTCAAAATTTAAAACTCAACTCATAACTCTCAACTCTAAACTCACAACTTACATGTTTAATTTATTTAAAGAAACAACCGCCGACGTAAAAAAAATCCGCAGTGCTTTATTGCAATTCATTAAAGAAAAACTGCAAAGAGCAGAAGGTGGAGAAGGTGGCGGTATTAACGGTATTTACCTGTTTATTAATTGCAATGATTCGGATCGTTATTTGTATGAATCGGTCGTGTTTGCAAACAATCCGGGAAAATTCAAAGATGAATTACAACGCATCGCTGACGATTATGCCATCCTGTTACCTTCATCGTGGAAACTGGAAATTACTTTCACAGATAAGTACCCGGATCACTCATATGTTGCAGCTGAAATAAATACTGCCTTATTTATATCAACAAGAAAAGCTGGCATTGCCAATAAGAAATTGCGTGCTTATATCAGGATATTAAATGGCCATGCAGAAAAAGATATTTATGTGATCGATCCTTCCAATGAAAAAGTGAACATTGGCCGGGAAGTAAAAGCGCAATTGGGTAGTGGAGGCGTAAGGAAGAATGGAATTGCATTTACTTCTATTGGCCCTACAGAAATAAACCGTTCGGTAAGCAGGCAACATGCGCATATAGAATGGGAAGCAGCAAGTGGGTCATTTTTAATTTTTGCAGATGAAGGCGGAATACCTCCTTATAATAAAATGAAAGTGCGTACAACCGAAGGAGTATTTATAAAAATACAGGCCACTGAAGTTGGTCATCGCTTACAGGAAGGTGACCAGGTAATTCTTGGTGATACTGCTGTACTTGAATTTACATATACTGGAACGGATGATTGAAAAATATTAATAGGTTAAATGAAGAGAGGATTTGAAGTTTATGCTTTTAAGAAATGTTCAAAATACAACATGTGATATTCAATGTTCATGCCCGTAAATGTTGAAATGTACTGCGAACATTGAAAATCGTACGCTAGATATTGAACATTCATGAATCAGGTTGGAATGAGCGTTAAAGAAATTATAACACATGGCAAAAGTATTTACCATAACAGAAGGATTGGAAAACCTGGGTGCATTAAAATCAGGAGGGCAGGGGTCTGTGTATAAAGCAAGACGAAGTGGTGAAATTATCACTGCGATTAAAATATTACCTACACCTATATCAAGTGAGACCAGTGACGATAAAAATTTTACCTCGTTTCAAAATGAAGTGCAGAAATTAAAAAAGGTGAATGAATTTCCCAGTCCAAATGTTGTGAGCATCATTGCTTCCGGGATTACAACTTCTGGTAATCTTCCCTTTATAGAAATGGAATATATTGAAGGCCCTGATCTCGGTGAGTTGTTGAAGCATCCATATGATCCTGTTTTCACGATTAAAGAAATAATTAAAGTAGCAGATCATTTATCCAATGCATTGGCGCATTGCCACCGTGCAGATGTGAAACATGGGGATATTAAAAGCAATAATGTAAAATTCAACCAACGTACAGGGAATTATATTTTGCTTGACTTTGGTTTATCCATTATGTCGGATGAACAAAGACGTACCAGCATTCGCCATGCAGGTGCAATAGAATTTATGGCGCCTGAACAAAACGCAGGTACCATGCTTTTTGAAACTGATATTTATAGTCTTGGTATAATATTATTTGAGCTACTAGCCGGCACCGTTCCTTTTCCATTACATGATAAAGGAGAGATGGCACGCAATGCGGTAATGATTGCGCACATGGAATCTGAAGCACCCGACTTGCTCACATTGCGCAGGCATTTAATACCTGCAATATGGAGTGAAAATAAAAAGGAAAGAGAAGTGCAGGTGCCTGCCTGGCTGATTAAAATGGTTGGCCGTTGTCTTGAAAAAGAACCTGCAAAACGTTTTGCAAATGGGATGGAGCTACATGACTTCATTCATTCAGGAATTATTGCGGAGGAAAATAAGTATGCAGATGTTGTATCAGAAGAACTGACGATTGCAAAAACAAATGAATTGCAGTTGAGGAAGCAAATTGAAAAACTTGAATTGCAGGCAGCAGAAAAAGATAATCTCGTAGAAGAACTGCAATTAAAGGTTGACCTTAAAGAAAAGGCTTTGTATCAATTTCAATATGTGCAGGATTACCAGGTTTCGAAACAAAAGGGGATTTCAAAAAGCTTATTTATCCTGGTATTATTAACTGCTGTGGGGCTTGCCGGATTTACAGCTTATCATTCTTTTGTAAAGCCACATAAAGATATACCAATAGAAACCGTGAAGCAGGAAGAGCAAAAATCAACCGGGAAGCAGGATTCTGTTTTCATTCCTGGTAATAAGTTTATAAAAAAGACAAGGAATAAACTGAAAAGAAATATTCCGTCACCTGTAAATAAATCCAGCACTGAAGAAAGTGACAAACTACAGAGCAGTAGTTCAGCTATGTTAGCTGTTAGTAATACAATACCTGCCCCTCAATACAATGTGATAAATACCGCGTGGTTTTATGACAAGCCCAATGCAAGAAGCAGGCGCAATCAATACATCGCTGCCAATGGAAAAATTACTGCACGTGATGAAAAGAATGATTTTGTTTATGTGGTAGTCATGGATGGGGATGGGAATATTTGTAAGGGGTGGTTGTCAAAGAAAAATCTGCAGGCATTAGATAATTGACAATGGACAATTCCAAATCAGTTAAATAAGGAATAAGAAATAATAAACAAAAAATAAGAAAGTGTCAGCCTGTAAAATCCTTTGATCTTTAAAATGCTAAAACTTTGTCTAAATCCGGCAAGTACTTTGAATTATAAAATATTTATCGGGCTTTGCAAATGTTGCGAACTTTGAAATCTTTGAATCATTTTTTAAGTAGCCTTGTGTGTTTGTGTAGAAAAAAATGGTTCTAACACTTGTACAAGCTCCTCAAACTTTCCTGGCTTCGTAATGAAATCATGTGCGCCTAATTCTTTGGTACGTTGAATGGTGGAAGTATGTGAAGCAGTAGAAAAAATAATTACCGGGATATTTTTGAGTGCTTCATTCTTTTTTATTTCACGTAAAAATTCCTGTCCGTGCATCACAGGCATATTTAGATCAAGGAAAATAATATCTGGTGCCAGGTCCTTTACAATTAATTTCTGTAAAGCGTTGGTGGCATCATCCAGGGCAATACAGTTGACTGAAGCAGATACCCGCTTTATGGCCGTGAGGAATATTTCCTGGTCATCAAAATCATCATCGATCAGTAATACCTGTTTATAACGCATGGAGGAAAGTATTTAAACTGCTAAGGTATAAAACAATTGACAATTGATAATTGACAATTAACAATTTTTCCTGTGTTTCAAAATACTTTTAATAGCGGCGAATAAAAAGAGCGCATCCGTTCGGATGCGCTCTTTTTATAATTATCAATTATCTCAGGATTGTTACATTCCCCTGCACTACATGATGCTTTTCATTGCTCAATGTAAAGTCAATAACAAAATAGTAAGTTCCATCTGGTAATAACTTGCCTTTATACCTGCCATCCCAGTCATTTTATAATTGTCATTGTTAAATACCTTGCTACCATACCTGTTGTAAACCTGTACTTCGGCATTGGCATAGCAGCTTTCAATTCCAACAATCCAGCTGTCGTTGATACCATCACCATTAGGCGTAAACGCTACCATAAGATTGGTACATCCGATATCCTGTTTAACATTTACCGTTATCACATCACTATTGGTACAACCTTCGGGAGTAGTAACTGTTAGTGTGTAAGTAGTTATTTCAACTGGATTTGCAATTGGATTCAGCGCAGTTGCTGAACTCAACCCGGTTGCAGGTGTCCATAAATATCAACCTACACTTGCACTGGTTTGAAGTTGCACAGATGCTCCTGCATTTATACTTTGGTCGCTGCCTGCATTGGCAGATGGAACCTGCACAGTAAAAGTATTTTTTTTTGTTGCAGTACAAAGTTGTAAGATAGCATCCAGGATATAGGTGGTAGATTCTGTTGCTGATAAAACCGGGTTTGCAATATTTGGATCACTAACTCCCGTTGACGGTGACCAGCTAAATACAGTTGCATTACTCTATGTATTGGCATTAAAAGAACCGCCTTTACAAATGGTCGTATCATTGTGTGCTGTAAGGTTTATATTATTTATTACACTTACAGATACATTGGGAGTTGAAGTACAACCATTGCCATCAATAATGGTTGCTGTATAATTTCCTGGTTTGTCAGCTATAAAATATTAGAAATAATTATTCCTGTATTGTAGCGGGGTATATTGGGTAAGTTGTTTAAAATAGCGATTGAAGTTGGAAAAATTATTGAACCCGCTTTCATAACAAATATCACTTACAGGTTTTTGTGTTTCAGCTAAAAGTTTGCAGGCATGATTAATGCGCATTTCCATTAAAAAGGAGGTGTAAGGTTTGTTGGTTCTCAATTTAAAATACCGGCAAAATGCATTCGGGCTTAGATTTGCTACCCCGGAAATATCCTTTAGTATAATATTATTTTGAAAATTATTCAGCAGGTATTGTAGTATTTGATTCATCCTGTGGGTTTTCTTCTCAGTTTGAATGAGCAATGCATCTTTGTTGTTAATCGTTTTAATATGTTTAGACTCGGCCAAAAGGCTCAATATCTCAAGCAACAGTATTATTTTTTTACTTCCATCGCTTTTTAATAATTCAGCCAATAAATTACTTACCTCGTCTTTTGTTTTTTGATGAATAGTTAAACCTTGCTTTGCTTTTGTAAATAATTTATATAAAGCAGTATTTTCCGGTAATAAAAAAAAATCTGAACCAAACGCTTCTGGTAAGAAATGAACGACAGTTGCTTCGGCTTTTAATTTTGACCCCTCTTTAAAATAGGCATCATCACATTTCCATAAATGAGGAATGTCAGATCCTACCATGATCATATCTCCTGGTTTAAAATGCTGGATATGATTACCTAAAAATTGTGTCCCACTTCCTTTATGTATATGTACCAGTTCTATTTCGGGATGAAAGTGTAATTCCTTAAAAAAATGTGGAACTGCGTCATGTCGTACACTAAAAGAATGTTGGGGTTTTAAAGCAACTTTTAGCAGTTTTGGCTTCATCTTAAATATTGTATTAAGTAACCTTAAAAAAACGTATTAATTCAAATTTATGGTAAGATAGTATAAAAACTGGGTATCCTGACGGAAATGAAATCGTAAAAACCCTGTTATTTTTATCTTTGGAAAAAGGACGGAATTTCTTTTCTGATCAGATCATCAATAAAAATAAATTGATACGGTATAATTTATAAAAGACATGTCATCGGAATGTCATTTTATGAATTTCTGGTAAAGCCTTAATAATATATTTATTAGAAATAAATTCTGTGAAAATTGTTAATGTAATGATAAATAAGTTTACATTGGACTCCCAAATCCTATTATCCCTTAATAAAGCTAGCCTGACTTCACAAGAACATATTACTATTTAAAAGGACAACTATAAAAACCTTTAATGAAAGAAATTCATTGGTTTCTGCCTTATTTGTTGCATGTATATTCCCAAAAGCGATTTCAATCTTTTGATACTTCGACAGGCAATTGTTTCCCCCGAAAACGGATATCCTCCATTTTCTTACCACTTACAAATACAAAACCATAACCAACCAATAATAATCATTCAAAACCAGCACACGATGCAACAGTTTACAGGTACAAAACCAGGAAATAAAAGTAATAGCACTTTTATGCGGATGCCACAAATGTTAAGGACAATATTTGTGATGTCATTCTTTCTTATTGGAATGTTTGTTTCCAACAATGTAAAGGCGCAGTTTTCCCCAGTGCCTGTAACTGGATTTAACGCGGATGTGGTTGCCGATGGAACAACCAACGTTGACGCTACAGCAACTACCACGGATGCAGTGGACGCACCCACCTCCGGCGCTAACTTTGTTTTTGTTACTGCGACTTTCAAACCCAGTGCAGCAGCATCGGCCTGTGGTACGGCTGCCACTTCCTGGCCCACAACAATTACAAGTACCAATACTACTACTGCTACGGGGATTACATACAATTTCCAACCTGCTACTTCAAATAATACTCTTAAAGTAACCTCTGCTGCTCCTGCTGATCTTACACTGGTAACACCTACCAGCGCTTCATCACTTTATGTGGTGTGTTTGGGTGGTAGTGGTGCTACCAGTTTTACTGCAAAGATCAATTTTTCTGATGCATCCTCAGAAACAGTTTCAGCAACGGCGCTGGATTGGTGTCAGACCGGCACAAATACCAATAAGTTGCCAAATGCTACATCGCCTCAGGTTTTCTATCGTATAGTACGTACGTTAACAACCTGTACCGGGGGAGGTACCTGTCAGTATATGTATGAGATCCCATTGGCAATAAGTCCAGCCAACTACTTAAAAACCATCACATCGGTTACATTTACCAATACCGGGGGAGCCGGAGTTTTCCTGCACATTCTTGCAGTAGGTAAAAAAGCCACCTGCGTATTGCCTGCAGATGGCCCTACTGGTTTAACACAAGGTGTTACCAACAGCGGTTCTATCGCTGCAAGCTTTACTGCGGCTGCAAGTACCCCTAACGGATACCTTGTAGTACGTTACCCATCAGGAGCAACACCAGTTGCACCTGTTAACACAACAACTTATGCTGCCAACCAGGCTTTGGGAACTGGTATGGTTATGCAATCAAACGGCACCACATCATTTACAGCTAATACTTTAAGCAGCAATACTACTTATGACTTTTATGTGTATGCATATAACAGTGGTGCTTTCTGCGGAGGGCCCATATATAATACAACCAATGTGCTAAGTGGATCATTTAGTACGCCTGCATGTTCTGGTTTAGCATCAGGAACTTATACAGTCGGCCCGAGTGCAGCAAACTATCCTACATTAACAGACGCTTTAACTGCTGTTGGCGGAGGTGTTACCGGACCAATAATTCTCGAATTGCAATCATCATACACAGGTTCAGTAGAAACTTTTCCTATTATTTTTCCATACAATGCTTGTCTGGGACCCGTGAATACACTTACCATTAGGCCCGAAATTGGGGCAGTAAACTTGGTAATTACAAGTAATAATACAACAGGAACGATCAACTTTAATGGAGGTTCTTACATAACGATCGATGGACGTCCTGGAGGAACAGGATCAGTTTCCCAGCTAACAATTGCCAATACGAATGTTGGTGCAAGTTATGCCATCAACTTTGCAAATGATGCCAGTAGCAATGCGGTAAAATATTGTACCGTAACCAGCAGGAGCAACGTTGCAACAAGTGGCACCATTGTTTTTGGTGGCGGTATTGCCACAGGTAATGACAACAATACAATCGATAATTGTAGCATTATGGATGATGGTACAGGTAATCCTGTAAACGGCATCTATTCTGCAGGTACTTCTGCAGCTATTGATAACAGTAACAATACTATTTCAAATAATAATATTTCGAATTATTTTTCTGCTACATTGGTAAGCAGCGGTATATTATTGACAGGAACAGGTAACAGTGGCTGGACAATTATAAATAACAGGCTGTTTCAGTCTGTTACCAGGATATATACAGCAGCACAAATACATAATGGTATAAGTGTGCAAAGCGGTTCAGGATATACAATAACCGGAAATATCATAGGTTTTGCCAATTCAACCGGAACAGGTACTACCAACCTTGTTGGTTTAACATCGGGCTCACTTGGCGGAACATTCCCTTCTGCCTATACAACCGGGGGTACTGCTAATGCTACCCGTTATATAGCTATTAACTGCGCTTTTACTTCAGGCGGAACCAATTCATTGATACAAAATAATACCATCGCCGGATTTGCATTGTACACATCAAGTGGCGCCACCACCACGAATGGTATCTGGTGTGCTGTCAACGTAACATCGGGTAATGCTACAATTGGTGGTGCAAGTGCAGGTTTGGGCAATAACATCGGGGCAACATCAGGTCAGGGGTCTGTATATGCAGCCATGACGACGGGTGGAGGTGTAATAGTAGGTATTAATGCAACCAGCACCAACACCGTAACCATCGCTAACAATACAATTGGTGGTTTGGACGCGTCAGGAACCACTGCTACTTTGAGTGGTGCCTTTACCGGAATTGATGTAGCAGGTGCAGGAGGTGTTTTCTCTATTACAAACAATACTATCGGTAATTCAACTGCCAGCAATATCAGGACTGGTTATTTATTTACAAGTCCAAATTTATCCAATACAGGAACGCTTACTTCAACAACTGGTGCTACAAGCCCGATGTTGGGTATTCGCCATACAGCAACAGGTGCTACGGTTACGATCAGTAATAATATATTACGTGGCTGGGCCAATTCATCCACTGGTGGTGGTGGTTTAACTGGTATTACCACTACGGGTGCAGTTGCATCCTCTGTAACGATCAATGGAAATGCATTGGGTACTGCAGGCCTCGGCTGGATGCAATGGACCGTTGCCAATACTGGTGGTACCGTAACAGGTATTAGTGCAACAGGTGCATCAAGTGCAACAGTACACTCTATCCAGAATAATGATTTTACAGGCATCGTTTACAATGTATCTGGTACAAGTGCTCATACCTATATAAACATAACTGGAGCTACTGCTGCGGGTAATACTACAACAATAGTTGGAAATACATTTACAAGTCTTAATGTAAATACGACTGCTGCAATACTATTTATCAATCATAGCTATATTGTTTCATCAACAGGTACACAAACGATCAATAACAACTCGATTGTAACTTCTTTTAATAAAGGGGGGGGCGGAAATGCGGTTACCTGCTTATCTTCTTCAGCAAGTTCCGTTACAGGCGCTGTTATTAATCATACCAATAATAATTTTTCCAATATAAGTGTTACCGGTGCGACCGCCATAAATGGAATCGCCAACTCAGAAGGAGGTGCAAATGGGCCAACCAGAACTGTTACAGGAAATTCATTTAATAACTGGACAGGAGGATCAGGTGCGATTACGGCTATCAGTTATCTAACTTTTGGAGGAGCCTCCAGTGTTTCCAATAACAGTGTTACAGGGATTACTTCACAGGCAGCGATCACTGCCATAAATATAGGCTCTACGGGAAATCTTGCCAACCCACTTTTGATAAGTAACAATGCCGTTAATACACTTACGTCCAATGGAACAGGCGGGGCAGTGCTGGGCATTTCATGCAGTAACTCTTCACCTGTTGTAACTATAACGGGCCATTCTGTATTTGGACTTTCATCAACCGGAGCATCGGCAGTAACAGGTATTTCCGTAGGAGGAGCTACCCTGACCAACGTTTTCAAAAACAGTATTTGTAGTTTATCCGGAACCAATGCAGGTTCTACTGTAAATGGAATATTAGTTTCTGGAGGAACTGCGGTTGCTGTTTATAATAATCGGGTTTCTGGTTTAACAGCATCAGCAGCCAATGCAGCCAATCCATTGATAGGATTAAATATAACAGGGGGAACAACAGTAAATGCTTATTATAATTCTGTTGTGCTTAGTGGAACCAGCAGCGGGGCGGCATTTGGTTCAAGTGCTGTTTCAGCAGCCACAGGAAGCACGGTAAACCTTCGCAATAATATTTTTGTAAATAACACTATTCCCGTAGGTGCAGGTTTAGCAGTTGCATACAGAAGGTCTTCGACTACACTTACCAGTTATGCTTCAACTGCAGGTAATAACTTGTTCTATGCCGGTACTCCAGGTTTAAACAATCTGATATTTACTGATGGAACCAATAGCGATCAGACACTGGCAGCATTTAAATCAAGGGTTGCTCCACGTGATGGATCATCGGTTTCAGAAAACCCACCATTCCTTAGCGTAACATGCGGGGATCCTAATTTTCTGAAGATCAATACCGCAATTCCAACATTGGCAGAAGGAAATGGTACTCCTGTTGCGGGTGTTAGTGATGATTTTGAAAATGATACAAGAAATGTAAACACCCCTGATATAGGCGCTGATGAGTTCAGCGGTACGCCTATTTCAATAGTTGTAATTAATAGCGTTTCTACTTCACCGGCAGGTAACCAATGTGCTGCAACTGCAAGAACGATCACTGCAAATATTACTGCAGGGGCATCAAACATTACATCAGTAACATTGAACTACCAGTATAACGGAGGTGCTTCTACACAAGTGTCGATGTCAGGTGGTAATATCAATGCAGGACAAACTTCAGATTGGACAGGGACAATACCAGTCGCAGCTCCCGCCAATGCAACTGTTACCTGGTATGTAACGGCAACTGATGGGGTAGCAAGTAAAATTACAACAGGAACTAGTTATACAGATGCACCGTTAACAGGGGTTACAGCCTCAGCAACGGCAACAATCAGTACAATTTGTGCCGGTAGTCCAACATCGCTCAGCGTGATGTTGGGTGGAGCAGCACCTGCTTATACGGCACCACCTGCCGTAGGAAATCCAACTACTGATGAAGACTTTGGAAATATTACAATTACGCAGGGAGCTACTACAATCTTAAATAATACAACTGCTGGCGGTTCACTAGCGGGTACAATTGGCACTGCGACTGGTACTTCCGGAAGCTATTCCAATTTTACAGCTTTTGGACCTTATTATTTAACACCTGGAACTACTTATAATTTCTCTGCAACAAGTATTACCCAGGGAGGATCATTCGGTAATGCCATAGCTATATGGATTGATTATAACAGGAATGGTTCATATGCTGATGCTGGCGAAGCGGTTTATAACCAGGGAGGTACTATTTCAGGCCCTCATACTGTTACAGGTTCTTTTACGGTTCCGGCAACAGCCAGTGCAGGTCTCGCCAGGATGAGGATATTAGTGAATGAAGGAACGATTTCCGGTCCTGCTATTACACCATCATGGGGAGAGTATGAAGAATATACAGTTAATTTAGCGCCTTCAATTACCGGGGTTTCCTGGAGTGATGGCAGCAATGTTGCTGGTGTCACAAATCCGTTGAGTGTTTCTCCTTCTGTTAACACAACCTATACGGCTACAGTTACAGCTTTAGGATGCCCGGTACTTTCAAATGGGGTTGCCATTACAGCTGTCCCATTGCCTACAGCTCCCGGCGCCAATAACTCAACCCAATGTGGTACCGCTGTGCCTGGAGCATTTGTAACAGGCGGTACCGCCGGTAACTATAGATGGTACCTGGCTCAAACGGGTGGTACAGCTATATCCGGGCAGGTGAATGCTGCTCTTATCGGCTATTCAATAAGTGCAACCACTCACTTTTGGGTTGCGGTAACCAATGGAACCTGCGAAAGCAGCCGCACAGATGTCTTAGCATCCGTTAACCCGGCAGACCCTGTACAGGCATTTGTAAATAATAATAATGTTTGTGCTAATACGCAGATTCAACTTTCAGTAACACAAACTCCTTTGGATCCGCTTTCACCAAATACATATATTTATTCATGGGCAGGAAGCCCCGCTGGTAATGGCATTGCAACAACCTTATCAGGAAACCCTGTTAATGTAACGCCTACAGTTTCAGGGACCTATACTTATACGGTTACTGCTACTGATGCAACAGCAGGCTGTACAACTACCTCAACGGTGGTAGTTACTGTTAAAGCATTACCAGTAATTGCAACAGCTACTGCAACTCCGGGAACTATTTGTTCCGGTGTAAGTTCAACACTCAATGGATCTGGTTTGCCACAGTATTTCAACATACCGGTAACTGGTTTCAATATCGATGCAGTTGCCAATGGCGTAGGAGCGGTTACCGCATCAACAACTGGAGATCTTGATAACGTTTATACATTTACTGCATCAGACTGGAATTTTAGTGGTGCATGTACAGCGCTAACTAACTTTATGCCTACTTCTGGCCAGGTAACCGCCAATGCTTCAGTAGTAGGAGGTGCGCTTACATATATTCTTCAGCCATATACTGCCAATAACGATCTTCGTATACCTGCTACCGGAGCCGGGGTAGGTTCGGGAACACTTACTCTTGCAACACCTACAACTGCTTCTAAACTGTTTTTGTTATACGCAGTAGGTAACGGGCCAATTACCAGCGGCATTACAGTTACTATAACATTTACGGATGCTAGCACTCAGGTATTTAGTGGTTTGACAGGGCAAGACTGGTTTTCAACAACAAATCCAGCAATATACAATCTTGGTAGGGTAAACATCGGTACTGCAGCTTGTCAAACCACAGCTGCAGGTGGTCCGGGATTATTTGACCTGGCAGTTACATTGAGTGCCGGCAATACAAGTAAGCTTATTCAGTCAATTACTATTCAAAATACTACCGCTGCCGGGCAGATAAATGTCATGGCTGCAGGTGGCTTCAGGACTTCTGTTCCTTATAACTGGTCATGGAATCCAGGATCTTTGTCAGGAAGTTCTGTAGTTGTTAGTCCAGCTTCAACAACTACTTACACAGTTACTGCAACTGACCCGGCTACTACCTGTGCAAATACAGCTACAGTAACTGTTACAGTGAATCAACTACCGCCATTGCCATCGGGTACAAATGGTACCGACCAATGCGGAACTGCTCTTACAGATGCGGCTGTAAGCTCAAATAATGTGATAGATCCACAGTCACCCCCATTCTTTAAATGGTACAGTGCTCCAACGGGAGGAACATTATTACAAAGCGGCACGTCCACAACTTATACAACAGCAGTTGGAGTAACAACTAATTTTTATGTGTCAGAAGTATCAGCAAATGGATGTGAAGGACCTAGGGTTCATTTCAGTACAACAGTATCTGACCCTGACATGATAACGGTTACGGCTACTCCCTCAAGTATCTGTTTGAATGGTTCTACTGATATCAGTTCAAGCTATACTCCAAACTTTAATTCATTTGCTACATATACGCTAACTGCTTCTCCATTATCGGGAAGTGGCTTGCCGGGTGCTGTTCCATTGAGTCCTAACGGCACCGGAGATGGAAGTGGTCCATATACGGTAACGCCAACGGCTAGTGGTACTTATACCTATACAATTACAGCAAATGATCCTGATAAAGGATGTACTTCTGTAAATACAGTGGTAGTAACAGTTAATTCACTTCCTGTTATTACAAATGCATCAGCCTCTGCTGCGACCGTTTGTGCGGGAGTTAGTGCTACATTGACAGCGACCACTACTGCGATCGGCCCTGGTTCAAGAACCGTTGGTTCCGGCACCACCAGTAACAGTACTTCAACTACCGTAGGAACTTTTTATTCAGGATACTATGGAAACGGGCATACGCAGATATTATACACTGCGGCTGAATTAACTACAGCAGGATTGTACCCTGGAAATATAAATTCACTTGGTGTTGTTCTTTCATCTATTGGATCTTCGCCGATAACGATGAATGGCTTTACAATAAGAATGGCACAAACTGCTGCAACTTCTATAACAACATTCCAGGCGGCAACATTTACCACCGTATATGGCCCAACAAATTATACTCCTGTAGTTGGTACAAATACAAACACGTTTAGTACTCCATTCACATGGAATGGAACATCTAATATTGTTGTAGATTATTGTTTTGCAAATGGAACATCTAATGGTTCAGGAAACAGCTCAGTAAATACGTATACGACAACCTCATTTGGTTCGTTTGTAAATTACCAGGTAGATAACGTAGTTTCAAATCCTTGTGCGAATACAACAGTAAGCAATACTTCTTCAAACAGGCCTAACCTTGTCTTCGGTGGCCAAGTATTTGCAAACGGCGCTGGTACTTATAATTGGGTATGGAACCCAGGTAACCTTAGCGGAAACTCAGTAACCGTAACACCATCTGCTACTACAACATATACCGCTACTGCAACATCGAATGGTTGTTCCAGCAATTCAGCTCCGGTAACTGTAACTGTGATTCAATTACCAGGTGCACCATCTACCAACGATCCTGTTTCAAGATGTGGCCTTGGTTCTGTAACACTCACTGCTACGGGTAGTGGTGGTACGCTAAACTGGTACAATGTTGCTTCTGGTGGTACATCATTGCAAACAGGTGGATCATATACAACCAACGTAACAGTTAGTACATCATTCTGGGTTGCAGAAACAACTACAGGATGTGAGGGTCCCCGTACCCAGGTACATGTTAATATCACTACACCACCAACACTTGTTATTACAGCAGGGAGTGCAACTACATTCTGCCAGGGATCTGCTGTAACCTTGAATGGAGCAATAGGAAGCGGTGCATCTTACTCAAGTTTTAACTGGTCAATTTCCCCATCTGTTGGAGGCGGTTTAAGTGCTACAACAGGAGCAAGCGTTTCTGTAACCCCAACAGTAAGCGGGACCTATACAGTTACCCTTAATGCAAACGATGGTTCACCAACGGGTTGCGCTAGTGTAACGACAATCACTGTGACCATGAACCCTAACCCGGTTGTAACAACAGTAGTTGCAAATCCGCCTGCGGTTTGCAGTGGCGGAATTGTAACATTAACGGGCCAGCCTCAGTATATGAATGTGCCTGTTACCGGATATAACGTTGATGCCATCGCGAATGGAGTGGGTCCAGTAGCATCATCAACTACAAGTGACCTTGATAATGTAAATTCATTGGTTGCTTCTAACTGGAATTATGACGGAAGCTGTGCCGCACTCACTAATTTTATGCCAGTATCGGGAACTGTTGCAGCTAACAGCAGCATTGCTTCCGGACTTATTTACAAACTTCAGCCCTACGACCAGGTGAATGATTTGCGTATACCCGCTACCGGTGGTACCGGTACGGGATCAGGCACTTTAACCCTGGTAACACCAACTGCAGCAGCTAATCTATACCTTTTATATTCAGCAGGCAACGGCCCAATTACCAGTGGTATTACTGTTACCGTAACATTTACTGATAACAGCACACAGGTATTTTCGAACCTGACAGCAGTTGACTGGTTTGCAACATCTGGTTTTGCCATACAAAATGTTGGCAGGGTAAATCGTTCAACGGCGGCATGTCAGACTACAACTACCGGTGGACCTGGATTGTTTGACATGGTTCTTGCATTAAATGCATCGAATTATGCCAAGAAAGTACAGACAATTAAGATCGATAAAACGCTTACAAATGGCATCATGAACATAGTAGCTGTTGGTATGGGAAGCGCACCCCAGATAGCAGGTACGGTTAACTGGAGCTGGAACCCAGGTAATCTCACCGGAAATCCTGTAAACGTAAATCCGACAACTACAACTACCTATACAGCTACTGCGACAAGCCAGGCGACAGGATGTACAAGCAGTAATACGGTAACTGTAACAGTTGGAGCTGCTACTGCGACAGCAACAGCAACGCCTTCAACTCCTGTATGTGCTGGTACCACTGTAACATTAAACGCAGGAGCCGTAGGTACGGCACCACTTAGTTATTCATGGGCTTCCACACCTGCAGGCACATATACTGCAACAGCAAGTATCAGTGTTTCGCCGACAGTAACCACCACATATACAGTATCTGTAACGGATGGCTGCACGAATACCGTAACTTCCAGTGTAACGGTAACAGTTAACCCATTACCATCTGCGGGTATACAGGAAACAGGTCCGATCACACTTTGTTCTCCTTCAACACAGGTGTTGCAAGCTGTCACAGACGCAGCATCACCAACCTATCAATGGACATTGAATGGTTCTAATATTCCGGCTGCAACTTCACCAACGTATACAGTAACGGGCGTTGGAACCGGAACATACAGCGTAGTAATAACCAATTCTGCAACAAATTGCGTAAATACATCAGCGTCAATATCTGTGACGATCAATACACAGCCTGCAGTAGTTTCGATCACTCCTCCATCTGCAACAATCTGTAATGGAAGCAGCCAGTTATTAACGGCGAGTGGCGGTATAACAGGAGGGGCAGGAAATGCAACGATCGGAACAGGAACATCAATAACAAGTGCTACTTCACAACCAACCGCATTTTGTAACAGGTGGCCTTCTTATCGTATGCAGACATTATACACTGCAGCAGAGTTAACATCTGCAGGAATTACTGCAGGTAGTAATATAAACTCAATGGCATTCAACATTACCACAAATGGTGATGGAACAACCAATCCGAACTTCACCGTAAAAATTGCAGCAAGTGCTCTGACCGTATTATCAGGAGACTTCGTGTCAACTGCATCAGGCTTTACCACCGTGTATCCTGCAGCAACCTATACACATGCAGTCGGTATCAATGTCATTCCTTTCAGTACGCCATTTACATGGAATGGAAGTTCTAACATCATTGTTGAAGTAATGCATGATGGGGCAGATGCTATTAATAATTCTCAGACTTTGTATACTACAACAGCAACTAACATGGTGGCTTACACGACTACGGCTGCATCTAATTCTGCAAGCTTTAGTACGCAGCGATTAAATGTAGTGTTTGCATATTCCTCATTGCAAAACCCTACATGGTCATGGGCACCACCCGTTGGTTTGAGTGCTACGAATACTGCAGCAGTGACAGCGTCTCCATCAACAACGACAACCTATACTGCAACAGCAACCAACAGCTTCGGTTGTTCAAATTCAAACACAGTAACTGTTACAGTTAATCCACGTCCAACGGCAACGATTAGTGGCAGCGGAGCATATTGCCAGGGAACAAACACAAGTACTGACCTTACAATCACGTTCACCGGTACTGCACCATGGAACTATACTTATACAGATGGAACAACACCTGTATCAGGAACAACAAGTACCAACCCACTTACTG
>JBDTLP010000033.1:0-46050 GCA_039934735.1 Ferruginibacter sp.
CTGCGACAGCAGCGGGTGACTATACTGTTACCAATACAAACACTTGTGGAACTGCAACATCCAATCATATTGTCATTACAATAAATCCACAACCAGCTGCATCAACAATTACAGCAGGCGGAGCAACAGCTTTCTGTAGTGGTGGAAGTGTGCTGTTAAGTGGAAATGCTAATGGCGGTGCATGGAATCAAAATGGCAACCCGGTTGGAACAGGTACAACATTTACTGCGACTACAGCTGGTGATTATACTGTTACCAATACAAATAGTTGTGGCACTGCGACATCAAATCATATTGTTGTAACAGTAAATGCATTGCCAACAGTTTCATTCAGCGGCCTTGCAAGTTCTTATGCAGTAAATGCTGCAAGTGCTATATTAACCGGTTCTCCCGCCGGAGGAACATTTAGTGGCCCTGGTATTTCAGGTAGCACATTCAATCCTGCGACTGCGGGAGTAGGAGGCCCTTATGTCATTGATTATAATTATACCAATACCAGTGGCTGTGTAAATAAAAGTTCACAACTAACAACAGTAACAGGATCTTGTACCGTTCTCAAAAAACCAGGAGCGATTACTACAGTTGGAGGAACAGCGAAGGTTTGTCCTGGTGATGTGAAAAATTATACCATAGTAGCAATATCAGGTGCAACTGGTTATACATGGACAGCACCTTCGGGCGGCGTTATTACAGGAGGCCAGGGAACTACATCTGTTACCATTACTTATAATGCTGGCTTCATTGGAGATTCATTAAGGGTAACGGCTAACAATACCTGCGGAAGCAGCGAAGTAAGGGCACTTAAGATAAACCGCAATGCTGTTGCTTCAACACCAGGTGCAATTACAGGAGCAATAGATGGAGTTTGTAACAAGGGCAATATTCCTTATTCAGTTACATCGGTTTCAGGAATTACTTATGCATGGTCATGGAGTGTATCGAGTGCAACCATTGCTACCGGCCAGGGATCAAATGCGATAACGTCTAATTTCCTAAGCGGATTTGTATCTGGTAAATTATCAGTAACTGCTACGAATGCCTGCGGAACTTCGACAGCAAGAACCTTAACAGTTTATGCTAAGCCACCGTTAGCCGCTTCAATCTCAGGACCTACATCAGTATGTTCGGGTCAACAAGCTGTAGCGTACTCCATTACACCGCTTAATAATGCCAGTTCTTATATCTGGTACGCACCAACAGGCGCTCATATTTCTGATGGAACAACAACATCTACAAGTACCAGCCTGGCAACCACAGCTACCAATGTTACTGTAAATTTTTCTACTACCGCAGGATTGGTAAGGGTGAAAGGAATTAATGCATGTGCTGCAGGAAGTGTGGCTTCTACAACAGTAGCATTTACTGCTTGTAAACAAACTGCAACGCTTTCTGATAAAATCGTTTCTAATACAGGTGATGGTTCGGTATATCCAAATCCATCCAATGGTAATTTCAGGATCACGCTTGGTAATGTTCAGAAGATTTCTGCAACAGCAAAAATTGAAGTGACCAATGAATTTGGCCAGGTTGTTTATCAAACTACTGCGCCATGCAGCAATGGAATAATCAATCTTGATCTAAATACTAAATTGACCAATGGAATTTATTTTGTTAACTGTACGGTGAACGGAGAGAAGACAGTGAGAAAACTGATGATTAGTAAATAAATTAAACTTTAAATAAAAAAATCCCATTATCAATAAAAGATAATGGGATTTTTTTTATCCCAGATTTTGCAGTTGAAATCTTAATGAGGGTTTCAAAGGCAATACAGATAAGTGTTTCAGGTTATTTTTTGATCGAAGAAATGGTGAACTATTTTGAGATCAGGAAATATTCTGATATGCTTAGCTATGCAGCTTTTGGAAGCCGCAGTAGATTTTCAACTGCAAAATCTGGGTTAAAGCAAAGAATAGTGAAAGGGTTGAACTTTATCACAGCGGACTGAATAATTTAACCCCTTGCAGGATTGATTGTGCAGCTTTCTTTCTATGCCCAGCATTCCATTTGCGTTTATTAATGGTTCAAGTCCTTCGGGCTTTTACCAAAAATGAAAAGTATGTTTCGGAAATCTTTATCATTTGCAAAGAGCTTAATTTTTTTATGATTGTCCCTGGCTGACATTCTTTTAATACTGCAGTTTTAATCTCAAATTGTTATAACTTACTAAGGCAAATTTTCTGTCGCAAATAATTTTGTCACAGTTTTAAGTGCAAGACTTATATAAAAATCCTGACTACAAAGTTTAACCAACATTTTTTAGACTATCATCATTACAATAAGATTTTTCATGAGCGCAGAAATTGACATGGAATTTATTAAAGAACGTTATCAAAAAATGTCAGACCGGCATATAACAATGGCTGGAATTGTTACTGTTAATAAATTTCTTCAATTTTGATGAATAATGGCAGTTAGAAATTAATAATTGGTTGTCATCCCGAGTTATCGAAATGGATCTTTTTTACTGACTCAGTTTTAATTTTTAATTGTTTTAAAAACTAAGAATAATGTTTCAACTTAAAGAGATTGAAGAAGTGCTTTCAAAAGTCAGGAGTGGGGCAGATTTTCCAAATTATATACAGGAACTTATAAAATTGGGTGTAAAAAAATATGACACTTATGTAGTCAATGGCCGCACTTTATTTTTTGGCGACAATAATTATCAGGTGCAATCTGAGCCAAAGTATGCGAAGTTAAACGTGGCAAATATTAGTGATAAAGAAAGATTCAAACATTACTTAAAGAGCCATCAACGTGGGCAAACGGATTATCCCGCATTTTGCAATCATTCAGCAGAAACCGGCGTTGAAAAATGGACCGTTGATATGAACCAGATGACTTGTACCTACTACGATAAAGCGAATAATAAAATGTTGGAAGAACAAATTCCGACTCCATAAAAGTTACTATTCAGCATTCAAATTTCCCGTCACTGTTAACTTCTTATCCGGCTGCACAATTAATTTTGCACCAGCCTGGATGTTTATGTCACCAGTATGAATGCATTCTCCTGTTGGCAGTGGATCAATGGATACGATCACGCCTCTTGGTATAACAGAAGGAGCTACTAATGCAGGTGACCAGTTCGAAGGATCGTTCCAGTCACCAGTACCTGTAAACGTATATATGAACGGTCTTGATGTAACAATAAAAGATGGATATCCAAAGTTATCGATCCCGTTTCTTTCTGATGTGAAAGATGTTGTTCCGGTAGCAGCAGAGGTTGTGTACGAATCAAAAAAACCACCATCGCAATTTAGCGGGCAAACTGAATAATGTGAGATATAACAATTGCTGCGATCAAAAACAGGTTGTTCATCTGTTTCATTCCATTGCATGGTTAAAGAAAGATTGCTGCCGGTTTGTGCAGTATCTCCAATAATCCAGGTGCGGTCCACATTCTCATCTAAAACAGGAACGCTGGTTTGTACTCCCTGCGCAACCCGTACTTTTATATTATCCCCGTTGCCAGTATTGATAATGCTAACAGGTGTATAAGACAGATTGTTGATACCAACAGGATACAAAACAGGAAGCCCTGCAGAAAAGCGGCTAAGCCTACCCGTATCATTGGTAACAATATAGTTAGCGCTATCTGCAATAAGATTTGAAGTCCCCATATTTAAATTAAAACTTCCAAGTGCCAGGTTGCTTTGAGACAAAAGGCTCAGTGCTGAAATATTGCTATTTGCTCCAAGTTGTACCTGTTTATTTAAAAGCGATATCGGAACAGCAACCAATATCGGGGATGAAAGGGTAGCCGCTGTAGCACCGTCAAATTGTATAGATCCTGATCCATTTATGATACCTGCATTTAAAAGGCTGGCGTCATCAAGAAATAAAGTATCTGAATCTATTTTCATTGTTGCTCCTTCCTGTATTTCCATTTGTTGCAACGAATGACATTTTCCGGCAATCGTTATTTGGGCGTTCGAAGGTATTGTAATGCCTCCTTCCAGTGTCATGCCTTCGGTATCAAGGTTAATAACAACTGTGCCATCAATAATTCCTTTCATTGCAGCAATGCAGGAATTTGTTGCAGGGATCGATTCAAAAGATGAGTTGGTAATAAATTTCCCACAACCAGGAGCTTGTGTTAAAACAGCAGAACCCTTTATTCCATCCCTGAAAGTTTTTGTGCCATCACCCGTTAACGTTATATTGGTATTTACTTCCAAAAGGCCATTGACAAGCAAATCAGTATTCGCATTTATGATGTTGCCTGGTACATTTGTAAGTCGAAATGTTATAGCGCTAAAACTATTTGGGAAATAAGTTACATCACCTGGTGGTATAGAGCCA
The DNA here is from genome assembly GCA_039934735.1 of Ferruginibacter sp. Classification (GTDB taxonomy): domain Bacteria; phylum Bacteroidota; class Bacteroidia; order Chitinophagales; family Chitinophagaceae; genus Ferruginibacter. Next base: position 4,306 of record JBDTLP010000033.1, read on the forward strand.
GCAGTACTGTTCCATTCAAATACAGACCCATTCATCCACAACACCTGGTATGCACCGGTAGCCAAACCATCAAAGCCACCTGCAATAGCTGTAGCGCCATCACCAATACTAATCTTGCCGGCAACTAATATAAATCCACCTGATTGATAAAGTACATTACTTAAAGTGCCTGCACTTGAAACAAGCTGAAATATACCCGAAGTATCCACTTTAATATTGGGCATCTGGAACACATGATTTGAAATGCTTAGTTTTCCTGTATTGCCATTTCCATTTAATATAGTCAGCAAACCTCTTACGGAAGTTTTATTGGAACTTACATTATTTGTAATATCAATCTTTGTATTTTGGGCAATTTCTACCTGCGCAGAATAATCATCCGGTACTAAAGTAGCGGTGATCCAGTTTACGCCATCGGAAGAAGATTCCCAGCTATTGATATCAGACCAACTTCCTGATTGTTTGCTTCTAAAACGATCAGTCGCCTGGCTATGGCATGCTGGTGCATGAATAGCAAATTGCTGCGAATAAGTACCTACCACAGGCGGATCGGTGCTTGATATCCTCACTACATAATCATTTGGGTTTGTTCCTGCTGGAATGGTAAAGCTGATGGTTCCTGAATTTGCATTACTGTTAAGCATACCCGCTACAACAGGATCAAGAAATATATAACTATTACTACTTGGTTGATAAATCCTTCCCAATTCAACAATGTATTTATTACCTGCGCCAAAATTACCAGTTGATGTAAAGTTTATAGATCCGGGAGCGGTAACAGTACAGTCCCCCAACGTGAAATCGGCACCTGTTGGTATTACAGGATCTGTTATCACCCTGTTCGAATAAGAGCCTCTACCGGTAATGGATAGCCCAGGTTTACCCGGTGCAGTAGAAAGAAAACCCCAATCGGCAGAGGCTGCGGGGCCACTTGCATAATACCTGAAGGTAATAATATGGCCAGCAGTTACATTTTGCAAAGAAGGAATATTAGCAAGATAAAAACCAATGCCATTAATACTATTGGTAGAAGGGATACCAATGAGGGTAAAATTCACGCCATCTGTACTATAAGCAAATTGTGAACTAACTCCGGGAACCAACATATTGGTACTGTTTCCAACAAATGCATCTATTTCCTGTAATGATAAAGTATCATCATTCTTCGGGGTTAACTGGAACTGAAAATAATCGCTGTTCGTTACAGAAATACCGTCATCATCAAATCCTGTAGTGAAGAAAGCATTCATTCCTACACAGGCATTTGCTGAAGGGCCTCTTGTTAAGAGCGGCATTGATGCAAGAATTGTATCCGTTAATGTAGCCATTGCAGTCACAGGAGAATTCATTCCAGTAAAATCCCATGCAGCTAAAACACGATTTGGTTGTGATGGAATATTAAAAGGAGTAACGGTACCAGTAGCAACAACTGCTTCAATCATGAATCTTCCAAGATAGTCAATAGAGGTTAACCCACTTCCATCTTCAAAACTTGCATAATATGCATCTTCCCTTGTTTTTGAACCTTCATATTGGCAGGCAATGGGATAGTAAGGAGTAGCCGATGGGGTCTGGTCAATACCAACCATAAATTCATCTTCTACGTCTTGTGGGGTAAGAATATTTAAACTAATATCTGTATTAAGTTCTGCTGCTGTTATAACATGAGGTGCTGATTGTGCTATAATAGATCCGTATTGTATAACTACTGCAAAAATTGTATTTCCTACGTTAACTGCCTGGTCTCCTAAATGGGTTTTTACCTGGGTAATAACAGCGCTGCCACTAACAGTATATTTTGTTAGCAGGATACCCCCCGTTGTACCAAAACCTGCTGTTGATGTCGGAGCAGTGTTATCAGCATATGCAAAACTACTATTGTTAACCAGTTGCGTGTATGCGGAACTGTTATTAGAATTGTCATCGTCGTCAGGAACGGATACAGATACAGTATTGGTCCCCGGGTTCCAGCAGGAAAAGCCATCAAACTCAATGATGCCGGAATCACCCGCCGCAATATTTACGGTTTTTGTATTCGTATATGAATTTGCGCCCGTTATATTTAAGGTAACGGGAAGATCAGTTAAAAAGGAAATGCCGTTGTTAATTATTTTTGCCTGGACTTTATGCTGGTAAACACCCAATGGTTCGGGAATCTTCCCAAGCGTATATACTGCATCAACCTTTGCATCATTCTGTGAAAAAGAAGGAAAGCTAAAAAGACAACAAACTATGAGGGTAAAAAATATTCTCATATATAATCTGCAATGAATTAGTATAAAATAATATTAGTTCAAATATTATTTTGTTGACTTAAAGCATCAGTAAGTTCAACAGTTGGCAGACATAGCTATTGTGGTTTTGCGGTATTTTACAGGAATCAGGGAAAGGCGGTGAAAGTACACAAAAAAGCCGGGCTCTAAAAGAACAAAGTAATAATCTTTTTAACATAAACACATTAAAAGTGGATAACATCTGCAGCCTTAGGAAAGGTTCACTAATTTTATAAGTTGTACACATTTAAGGATACTTAAAAATGAAACAAAATAACAACAGGCTTTTTATAAAAAATATGGTTTGCCCAAGATGCATATCTACAGTGGAAAGTATTTTAGAAAAGCAGGAAATACCTGGCAGCAAAGTTTCACTTGGTGAAGTGGAACTTACAACAACTTTAACTGCCAGTCAATTGATGGAATTTGACACGGCATTAAAAAAAGTTGGTTTTGAGTTGATAGAAACAAGGATAAATAAAATTGTTTCTGATATTAAAAAAATTGTGTTGCAATACATCAATGATCAATCGGCTGATAAAAAACTAAAACTATCTTCTTTTATTACGAAGCAAATACATAATGATTATAGTTACCTCAGCGATCTTTTTTCTTCAGTAGAAGGAATTACCATTGAACAGTTCTTTATTGTTCAGCGAATAGAAAAAGTAAAAGAGCTGCTTGTATATGAAGAATTATCACTTACAGAAATTGCTTATCAAACGGGATTCAGCAGCGTGGCACATCTTTCTGCACAATTCAAAAAAACGACCGGGCTTACTGCTTCTCATTTTAAGAAGGTAGGGGAGCGGAAAAGAAAATCGATAGGGTAGCTATTTGCGTAAACATGCTATATGATTGCAACTTTTCAATAATTAAAAGTCTTAAATAAATATTCAATATCCGATGTTCAATTCTCAATGCTCATCGGAGCAAAACAGCGTACTATTTTTTTTACCTTGAATATTGATTATCGGGCGTTAAGTATTGAATATTTCTTTAAAAGATACATTACACAAAAAGTTTCCAATTCCAAAAATTATATAACGCTTCCCCTCAATAGCATAATGATCAAACCCTGATGTGATGGTAATTTTGTGTTCTAATTAATCATTAACAATTTAAAAAAGAAACATCATGAAAACAACTATCAAAACAGCATCCAGCACAGCCTGTACTTGTACAATTTGTCTTTGCGGGCCAAATTGCAGCTGTGGCACTTGTGGTAAGTAACGGTAACAATGAGCCGAAAATTCAGATAAAGAGCCGGAGATGACCGGCTCTTTTTTATATGGTAGAAAATCTCTGAAAATCTTTTTTTTTTGTATTTCATCTTTAATCCCATTCTAAATAGGAAAAGAAAGTTTTTTAGAATCTGTGATTTTTTGGAACAAAAAATATATCCGTGTTCATCCGCCCCATCCGTATAATCCGTGTTCCAATCATTGATGTAGATCTTTCGTAAAAATCTTCCGAACAGTTTTGCTGGCTCCATCAAACACTTTAGGCTGCGACTTTTGGAATGCACGCTATTCGAACAATAGTTATTTTTATTTTATATCTTCAATATTTATCAAGACCAAACCCGACGCATTCTTTAAATGAAATATTATAGTAAGGTTGATGGATTAAGATTTATAGCCATTTTTTTCGTTTTAATAGAGCACTTTGCCATTGTTATTGGCCGTCATATTTCCGCCGGCTATTATGGGGTTGATCTCTTCTTTGTGATCAGTGGCTTTTTAATTACTTCGATTTTGGTGAAACCAAATGAAAAGAGTTTCGCTGTTAATTATAAAAATTTCATTGGAAGAAGGACGTTAAGGATTTTTCCTGTCTATTATCTTACCATTTTAATTCTTTGGATTATTGGCCTTCCTGCTGTAAGAGAAAACCTTATATATCTTGTTACATACAGTTTTAATTATGCAAGCGTCAGGTACAATATATCTGCCGATCCTGTAACTCATTTTTGGTCATTGTGTGTTGAAGAACAATTTTATCTTTTTTGGCCGTTCGTGGTACTTACTTTGAAAAACAAACCCCGGTATTTAATGATGGTCATATTTCTCATGATTATGATTGGTTATACTCAAACGCTATTTAATATTTTTCCTGCTATAACTATTTATAATTATTGGGGATTATTAACACGTATGGCATCGCTTGGTGCTGGTGCGCTTGGGGCAGTGTTATTAAGTGAAAACTTAGTGCCGGATAAAATTTTCAAAAGCAGATCATTTGAATACTTCATGCTTTTACTCTTGGCAGCTACTTTAGTTTTGCAATATTCTTTCGGGGCACCAATACTGGGGCTTTGTTCACTCTACCTGGTTTTAAAAGCGGCGAATTTTGAATTTTATTTCAAACCGCTAGACCGTTTTTTAGAAAATAAAAAGATCGTTTACATTGGTACACTCGCTTATGGCATCTATATTTTTCATTTGCCAATCAGGTATTACTTTACCTTGTATGTTTTTAACCCGGTCTGGAATAATATAAATTTTGACATGTTGGGTAAGCTCAAAATACTTCAAACAAATTCGTGGATCATAAAATTTCCAATATTGTCTTTATTAAGTTTTTTATTGGCAGCAGCTTCTTATAAATTTATAGAAGGGCCTGTTTTGAAATTGAAGAATAGGTTTTTTAGATAAGCAATGGGTAATAAAAAATCGCATATTCATTCCGATATCAGATGTTTTTATAAATAACATTGATAGTAAAATCCAATCTGTAATTAGGGAAGCCTGATTTTACAAATGGAATGTACATTCTTTCATTGGTTTCAAACAATATAGAGATACAATCAAAACGTTTTATTATTTCTGAACATTGTTGCCGGATTAAAATTTCAATATTTTTTTGAAGCCCTTTCCGGGTAAGGGTTCTAGCCCCTCACCTTTGGACTACTGTGTGGACTCATCTTTTGAAATTTTAAATTTACAATTGCGAACACTTTTAATTTTTTCAACCTAATTGACCAACCACGATGATAGGTACACGGATGACACGGATTGAACGGATAATCACGGATAAATGCTGCTGACGCAGCATATCACGGATAATAAACTTAATATTTGATCTGTAATTTTTTGGAACAAAAAATAAATCCGTTACTATCCGTTCAATCCGTGTCATCCGTGTATCTATCATTTTTGGTGGTAAAGAAAGATTTGTCCACACAGTAGCAACTTTGGAGAGTGGTTGGGGTGAGGTTTAGCGCTGATGCTCAGGATTTTGAAACAATTCACCGGACAACAATGATTTCTGAATAATATTTTTTATTCAAATACTCTTTACGTTATTAAAGCAAGAATGGCAATACAAACGATTGCCATTCTCTTTTTCCTCCTTTGATGGGAGATATTATTTTATAAATATTTTTTCTGTTTGTAAAATACCAGCTCCTTCCATTTCCACGATATAAATTCCTTTTGGAAGTGTATGCACAGGAATGATTACTGTGTTGGAAGTATTTGAAATATCTTTTTTTAATACGGTCATTCCTGTTGTATTTATGATCCTCACAGTGTTCAATGACTTACCATTTAGATCCAGGTTCACAATCCCATTCGTAACAAGTGTAGGATATACCTGTATATTATTTTTATCAGTTCCTTTTAGTTTGATTATCGAAGTATAAGAGACAGTTCCATTATCATCTTCTATTGAAAGCCGGTAAAAAACATCGCCTTTGTTATTTATATAATGCCTGAAGTTATAATTACTTCCTGAAACATCCCGGTTGGCCGCAACAGTTCCTGCTCTGGAAAAGTATGATCCATCCTTACTATATTCAACATTAAACCTTGCCGTATTAATTTCTGAAGCTGTGCGCCATTGTAATTGATTATATCCATTATTGGCGATCCCTGAAAAAACAGTGAGCTTTACAGGAAGTACAACGCCACCAATGGCAACCATTTTATAAAGTGTATTTGTTCCCTGCGATACGGCATAAATAGTTCCATCTTCCCCTTCACCAAAAGCAACAATGGTGCTTACATTAGGAACCTGGGTTACAGAATCAAAACCACCGCCGCTCCTGGGAGATAATATCCATGTATAACCTGTATAAACATCAGCTGCAACATAACGACCATACAGTGCCGGGTACTCGCTGCCGCGATAAACAAAACCACCAGTTACGGCCTGCCCCGAATCAGGATTGGGATAATCAAAAACGGGGGGTACATAATCTGCACCGGGATTGCAGGGAGTTACACCGGGTGTAGGGGTATAACCTTCGTAACAATGCCAGCCATAATTTACATGTCCTGTTGCTCCTGCAGGCCTGAAATCAATTTCTTCACGATGGCTTTGTCCAACATCACCAATCCACATATCACCAGTTAAGCGATCAAAACTCCAGCGATAAGGATTCCGAAGACCAAGAGCCCAGATCCTGTCATCTATTGCCGCATTATCAACATATGGGTTATCTGCCGGTACCGCATAGTTGCCAAAGGCGCTTGTATTATCAATATCAATGCGAATCATTTTACCCAGCAACACAGTCCCGGATTGTGCATTATTGGGAACATCATTGCCACCACCACCATCACCTGTTGCAAAATATAAATAACCATCGGGGCCAAATCTTAACTGACCGCCGTTATGATTTGTATTCGTTGGATGTGGGATTGTAATGATATTTATAATGGATCCTATTTCTGCAGTATCAGGATTCCCAACCTTGGTTTGGCAACGGCTTATTGCCACATCTCCATTTACATCATTATGGTAAATAAAAAAATACCTGTTTGTCACACCGTCATATTGTGGATGAAATGCGATGCTCAATAAACCACGTTCTCCGCCATATAAAATAATATTAGCTCCGCCTGAAGTAGTGGTACCAAAGTCTGCGAATTGTTTCATGGTTGCACCATTTCTTACCCATATTTTACCATTTTGCTGGGGAATAAAAAGACGATTGCTGCCATCTCCTGCATTGGTAACATTGATGGGTACGGTTAATCCAGCTACAACACTGGTATAAGTGATGATTGGCGGCTGGGCAAATATGAATTGAGATATGAAGAGGGCAGGTAGTAATGTGAATATTTTTTTAAAAGAAACGTAGAGGTTCAACATAAAATATAAATTTAGTTTCTGAATATAAGCCATTATTGGCGAACTTGAAAAAATCATTTAAAACCATGCCATACTAATGTTCAGTTCCGGGAAACGTATCGTGTTGATTAAAAACCAAAAGCATTTGCCTCCTGATCTTTTATTTTTAGGTAAAATATTTCCAGTCATAAAAGAATTGTCATCTTTAATTTTGATAAGCCTTATTTTGTATTTATTCCTTAATCGAAAATTTATGGCTATTAAATTTATTTATATCCTGTTACTTACAGGACTTTGTTCTTTTTTGGGTAATAAAAATGCAGCAGATGTTTTGCAGGATATGCACAAACGTTATGCTGGTAAATGGTACAAGTCTTTTACATTTAATCAAACAACGGAACAATTCAGGAATGATAGTCTTGTAAAAACATCAACCTGGTATGAAGCGATCCTTTTTCCTGATCAATTCAGGATTGATTTTGGAGATAAGAAAGACAGTAATGCAGTTATTTTTTTAAAAGATTCTGTGTATAATTTCCGAAAAGGAAAACTGGTACGAAAATCACTGAATGATGATAACCTGACTTTTTTATTAGGAGGTATGTATTTTTATTCTGTTGATTCGGTAAAAGCAATGATCCAACGACAGGGTTATGATCTTACAAAATTTCATGAAGATAACTGGCAGGGGCAACCTGTATATGTAATTGGTGCTTCCGATGCAAAAGAAAAAACAAATCAGCTATGGATCGATAAAGAAAAACTGGTTGTATTAAAATTTATAAAATTTGATGGGGGAGAAAAAGAAGAAGGAAGGTTTAGTGGCCACCAGCGTTTTGGAAATGGCTGGTCGGAAACAGCCTGCGATTTTTATGTGAACGATACTTTGATCCAAAAAGAAAAATATCATGATTGTAAGGCGGATGCAGAGATTGATGAAGGAATATTTGATCCGTATCATTTTGTTGGAAGAAAATGACCTTGTGAATAGTGAATGGTGAATGGTGAAAACTTTGGAGTTTATAACAGAATTGCGGCCTTTATCAACTCATAACTCACAACCCACAACTCAGAACTCAGAAAGTTTCCTATATTGCCGTTTAATGATGAACAAACTTTTATCCCGGCATAAATTTGCGCCTGTTTTTATTGTGGCGATGTTTGTGATGATTATCTCGTTCCTTACAAGGATCGTTTTATTATTTGCATTTGGAAAGGGCATGAGCCTTTCTTTTTCATTTACAGGAAGTTTTTTTATTGGTTTATTATATGATCTTGTTGTAAGCTTTTTCGTTGCGATCCCATTTGTATTACAGGTAATGTTTACCAATGAATTTATTTATAAAAAAGCAGGAATGATCATTGTTTTTCCCATTCTTGCAGGATTGCTTTGCATCTTGCTTTTTACAAATGTTTTTCCACGTGATTATAATAAAGATCTATACAAGGCTGTAGAGATCTTTGTTTTTGTACGATTGGCTATTTATTTATTCTTATGTACGCAGTCTCAGCATTTCAGGTATAAGTGGCGTGGATTTATATTACAGTTCTGGGTTTTTCTTACTATTTTTTTATTGCTGTTTAATGCCGTGAGTGAAATTGTTTTCTGGCAGGAATTTTCAGGAAGGTATAATTTTATTGCTGTAGATTATTTGATATACACAAACGAGGTTATTGGTAATATCCTGGAATCATATAACGTGCCGCTCATTATAGCCGCTGTGCTTGCTGTTACCATTATTTTTTTTCTGCCTGTGCGTAAAGTACTTGCAGCGTCTGTTCTATGCTGTTATGGCCGGCTAAAGCGATTCGTAATTGCTTTTGCGCTTTTAGCACTCCCTTTTTTATTGGCAATGATCATAAATCCGGGTTGGATATCTTTCAGTTCAAATAATTATGCGAATGAACTTGCCGGTAATGGCGTGTACCAGTTTGTACAGGCGTATAAAAATCATGAACTTGATTTTTATAAATATTATAAAACGATACCAGACTCAACTGCATTCAATATTGTAAAAAAAGAGCTTGCCAAATCAAATGCTGTGTTTACAGATGCAGGTGATTCAGGTATAGAAAGGCTGATCACATCTTCGCAGCCTGAAAATAAAATGAATGTTGTTTTAATAAGTGTTGAAAGCCTCAGCGGTTCTTTCCTGAAAGCTTTTGGAAATACTCAAAATCTAACTCCATACCTCGATAGCCTTGCTGATCATAGTTTGTTTTTCACAAATACCTATGCTTCAGGAACACGAACAGTAAGAGGGCTTGAGGCCTTGTCGTTATCCATTCCGCCTACGCCCGGAGAGAGTATTGTTAAACGTCCGGGTAATGAAAATTTATTTTCGCTTGGTTCTGTGTTCAGGAGCAAAGGATATATCACCCAATTTATTTACGGCGGTTATGGTTACTTTGATAACATGAGTTATTTTTTTACGCACAATGGATATGATGTAATAGATCGTGCTGCAATAAAGCCGGAAGAGGTACATTATTCCAATATATGGGGTGTTGCCGATGAAGATCTTTTTGATCTTTCATTGCGTACGCTTGATGATAATTATAGTAAGGGAAAACCATTCTTTTCTCAGATCATGACAGTTTCCAATCATCGTCCTTATACATATCCTGATGGAAGAATTGACATACCATCATCTGCACAAAGCAGGGAAGGAGGTGTGAAATATACGGATTATGCCATTGGTGATTTTATAAAAAAGGCTTCATCAAAACCCTGGTTTGCCAATACCATTTTTGTGATCGTGGCAGATCATTGTGCAAGAAGTAACGGCAGCACAGATCTGCCCGTTACTGGTTATCATATTCCTTTGATAATTTATTCACCCACGATTACGGCCCCACGAAAAATAGATATCCTGACGGGGCAGATTGATATACCACCAACCATTCTTGGCATGTTGCATTTTACTTATAAAAGTAAATTCTTCGGCCAGGATATATTGGATTCAATACCGCCGAAACAAAAAGCATTCATCAGCACTTACCAGGGATTGGGAATGATTATAGAGGATAAAGTTGTTTTACAAACTCCTGTAAAACAAGTGAAAATGTTTACCCCGGATTTTAAAACAGGAAACGCTGTAAGAATTGCTCCTGTTGATAGCCTGGTACAAAAAGCCATTTCATTTTACCAGGTGGCGGCATGGTTAGTGAAGAATAAAAAGTATGGCCGTAATTAAAAAAAGCTGTTATTAAACGCAGTAAACTAAAAGTAAAAAATAAAAATTATGAACATTACATTAGCACAGGCTGAAAAAGCAGTTGCGGCCGCAAAAGTAAAAGCACAGGAATTAAATACTAAAATGGACATTTCTATTGTTGATGCAGGTAGCAACCTGGTAGCATTTGCACGTATGGATGGAGCATGGATTGGGTCTGTCGACATTTCTTTTAAAAAAGCAAAAACAGCAGCATGGTTTACCATGGACACTGCAGCATTAAGTCCGTTGGTACAACCCGGACAACCTTTGTTTAATATTGAACATTCCAATGGAGGTTTGATTACTTTTCCAGGTGGGGTTATTATAAAAAATGCGGCTGGCGAAATCATTGGTGCTATTGGTGTAAGTGGCAGTAGCGTGGAAAATGATCATGCAGTTGCGGTGGCAGGAGCAGAGTCCGTTAAATGATTTTTATGTTGGTTAAAAAAGAGCCCATTAATATTTTTTAATGGGCTCTTTTATAATATTTTTTTATATCTGAGGTTTATTTTAAATCCTATTCATCATCTCATACACTTTCCTGGAAATATCACTTATTACACCAGGCAACAAAGTATTATTTTTTCCCTTGGTCATAACCGTTAGTAAGTAAGCGGTATTGTTTATATATATGATGCCCGACTCACAAAAATGTGCATTCAGGCCATCATTTGCTTCACCGAATTTGTGGGCAACTTTTATCTCTTTGGGAAGCCCGTTTATAAGTCCTTTATTAAAATCACTATGGCTCAATAATTCAGTACAATATTCTGAGTCATCTATATTAAGATAAGAAGCGTTGTACAGAACCCTCATGAATAAAGAATATTGTTTAGCTGTAATGGGAATATCATTTTTTGTCATGTCGGGATCATCCATTCCCAAGTCTGTAAATACTTTCTTAAAAATAGTAAGATCCATGCGTTGGTTAAGCAGCATGGTAGCATTATTATCAGAATAAGCGATCATGTAATAAAGCAGCTCCCTGATCGTATATGTTTTTCCAAGCTCAATGCTTTTTGAAAGAAAATAAGCCTGTTTTTTCAATACTAACGGTGTTAGGTAGGCGATTTTTTTATCAAGCAATCCCGGGTCTTTTTCACGCATCTTCATAAAAGTGATCAACTCCGGCACTTTTAAAAGTGATCCCGGATTATAGGTCTCTGTTTCGCCGATCGATATATAATCACCTTTGCCAAGTTGCCTAAGGTAAACAGAAGCACTGCTAAGAACACCTGAACCTTCATAAGAATTTATTAAGGTCTCTATTTCATTTTTAACAGGTTTAAGCGTTTGTGCTTCACAGGCATCTTGTCCAAAAAGTAAAGGGCGAATATATTCATAGCCTCCTAAGCGAACTGCGGTGGGTTTGCAATTGAAAATGCTATAATCAGGTATGGATTGTTGTTCAACCACTTGTATCTCTTTTTTTGTAAGCCACGAAACAAGGAAAAAAGTAATGATAATTCCTGAGATCGTCATTAGGAGGGAAATATGAAGGGATACTTTTTTTTTCAACATGGATAGTAGCTTTGATGGTTGATAAACCCGGTTTTTCATCAATGATTATAATAGACACCCTAAAAACAAAATTTGTTGCCCGGGATTTTAACGGTGGCGAATATAATCGTATCCAATCAGAAAATCCATACCGGCAATATATTAATTACTGTTAAAATCGATTAAACCCCGCTAAGAATAGTCGAATTTTATAGCTGGGTTTAGAATTGCTACTATGCATGGACGTATGTGTCTGTGGTTCCGGTTTGTGGTTAAAACAAGTATAAATAATATTGCCTGGTGGCAATTATAATTTTAGCAGCCCAACTTTATATAGCGTATTAATTGGTTTATTATCCCAGAAAAGTTCAAAATCATCAAACCCGGCAGATTCGTAGCTTTCTTTTACTTCATTGATCGTATAGGTCTTAATATTTTTTACAGATAATTTTTCGAGCATATCAGCCAGCCATAATCCCTGGGCTTTATCCGTTTTTATATTCAACGATTCTTTTTTACTTTGAAAGGTAAGCGAGCATATTTCCCACTGGTTGCCTTTTTTTGATTTGGTGAAATTTTCAACCTTTGCAGTATTTCCCAACCAAACAATTTTATCAGTAGGTTTAGTACCGTTATATTCCGGATCTTCCAATGCTTTGATGATATAGTCAGCCGGCACCGTTGTTTTCGGCACTTTGAAATCGAACCATTTTTGTAATGGATAATCAAAACATGCGCCGTGCAAATAATTCAGGAGTGATTTTTTTAATCCAAAACTAAAACTTTCATGATCCGCACCTGTAGGATCAAGGTGAGCGATATCATTGTTGGCAAAACTGCCAACAGTTTCCGTTAGTTTCTTTACTTTATATTTCTCAGGATTTAGGCCAACAGGACTGTGCGCTGTCATGGTAAATTGGTGCCAGAACGCAGATTGCAAAATACCAGCTTCAAATAATTGGCGCACCATTTCCAATGAATCTATGGTTTCCTGGGCGGTTTGTGTAGGAAAACCATACATTAAATAAGCATGAACCATTATGCCCGCTTCACTGAAATTTTTATTTACCCGGGCTACCTGTGATACTGTTATTCCTTTTTCGATCAGGCCCAATAGCCTGTCGGATGCAACTTCCAGTCCACCAGAAACAGCAATACACCCTGCAGCTTTTAATAATAAACACAGATCCCGTGAAAAACTTTTTTCAAAACGGATATTTGCCCACCAGCTTACGATTAATTTTCTTTTTATGATTTCTAAAGACAAGGCACGCATTAAAGCAGGAGGGGCCGCTTCATCAACAAAATGAAAACCATTTTGTCCTGTTTGTGCAATGATTTCCTCCATGCGGTTGCATAATAATTCAGCTGTGATTGGTTCATACAATTTTATATAATCAAGACTGATATCACAAAAAGTACATTTGCCCCAATAGCAGCCATGCGCCATGGTTAGTTTGTTCCACCGGCCGTCGCTCCACAAACTGTGCATAGGGTTTACAACTTCAATTGCAGAAATATATTTATCCAATAAAAAATCACTGTAGTCCGGCGTTCCCACCTGGCCCTGTTTGTAATCGGTACAGGCAGTATTATTAATATAAACCAGTTTGCCATCCAGCAATGTAAAAGTTCGTTTCAGCTCATGTACCGTTTTACTGCCGTCTATAAAATGAAAAAGATTTTCAATAGGAGCTTCGCCATCATCCAGTGTAATGAAATCATAGAATTCAAAAACCCTTGTATCAGTAAGTGAGCGCAATTCTGTATTTGCAAAACCGCCACCCATTGCTATTTTTACATCGGGAAAATGTTTTTTTATCCATTGTCCGCAACGGAGCGATGTATACAAATTTCCAGGAAACGGAACAGAAATACAAACCATTTTTGGTTGAACTTCTGTCATTCTTTTTTGAAGAATGTTGATCAGTATTTTATCGATATAAGTAAATTCTTTTTTTAGTTCATCATACAGTTCATCAAAACTGTTTGCACTACGGCCTAACCGTTCAGCATAACGGCTGAATCCAAAATGAGGATCGATGCATTCTTTGATAAGATCAGACAGGTCCTCAAGATACATGGTAGCAAGATGCTTGGCCCTATCCTGCGATCCCATACTTCCAAAGGCCCATTTCAGATCGTCTGTTTGTGCAAACCTGCTTGCTTCCGGTAAGAAATCACGTTTGCAAATCAAGGGAGCAAGTACCTGATTTTTACCTTGCAAAAAAAGCATGACAGCATCAATGCTGTTTATATAATCATCTTTTAATGCAATGATGCGTTTTGCATTTTCAGAAAGTTCATTCACATTGTTTATAGACGAGAATAAATGGCTCAATCCTTCTTTAGAAAATAATGCGATCGTTACTTCAATACCGAGGTCGGCCTGGAAAGCAGCTATATTTTTAGTATTTAAAAAACCTTTTAAATACGCAGTTGCCGGGTAAGGCGTATTCAGTTGCGTGAATGGTGGTGTTATTAAAAAGATATCGTTCTGCAAATAAAATGAGTTGAGTTGCAAAAATACGGACAATTGACAAGGGACAATTGATAATTGATACCGGGGTGAGATATTAAAGTAAACAACTTGTGTAAGAATATACACAATTTGAAATTTTAATAATTGAATCATTCCCTATTAGTCACCGCCTGGCAAGGTATTAGTGTTGTTCCCTTCGCAAAATATTCATTTAAAAACTGTAATAAATTTTAATCATGAAAAAGACCATTATTATTTTATTGCTGTTTGTGTTTGCGGGTAATGTTTCATTTGCTTTGAATAGGGTTGCAGATAAAACGGAAGTATTACAACAAAAACACAAATATCATAAACATCACAGGCATCACAGGAGGCCACCGCATCCCCCATTGCCACCACATCCACAGCGTCCGCATTTGCCGCCTCGTCCACCACATCCACCATTGCCACCACCACCTCCGCATCCTTAATGTAGAGAACTGTGTATAACATCCATAATAAAAAAGAAGTGCCTGTATAATTTGCACTTTTTTTTTTATTAATAACTGGAAAAATATTACTGTAACTTTATGAACAATTTATTTTTATAAATACTTAAAAATTAATACATGAAGAAAATCATTATTCTTCTGCTCATATGTGCTTTTGCAGGCAACACTTCATTTGCAATGAATGAAAGCAAAACAACAATCGAAATAACACAGCACAGGCACAAGCATAAACCAAGGCCACACAAGCGGCCGCCACATCCACCCAAACCAAATCATCATCACCGTCATCATCCACCCCCACATCGTCCTTAGTTTTTTGTAAACACTTTATTATAAAAGATAAACTTTCATTTATTAAATGATGGTTTATCTTTTTTGTTTTAAGAAGTAAATTAAAAATCAGTAGGAGTGTAGTGGAGGTTATTATAACCCGAACAACTCCTGGGCTATCTTAATCTCTGAATCCTTTTCTGTCCCATAGGGACTCAATACTGGTACCTATATAACTAACACCTGTTCTACAAGTCCCGTAGGGACGATATATCCAACAAAAAAAGCGAGAAAAAGGCAACTGTATCTTGTGGTAATCTCATGCAATTAAAACAACAATTTTTTTTTATTGATATTACGTACCGATGGACTCGTTAAGTAGAGATATTTTACAGTTACCGGCATAGTTTCCCTACAGGACTGTAAATTTGCCAACAATGTTTAAAAATATAGCTTCATTTATAAAATTAAAGCCGGCACTTGCTGTTGGATTTTTATTTTCAATCTCAAGCTTATTATTTGGAATATGGGTAGCTTCCATTCCACTTATAAAAGAACGAATGGGGTTTTCTGATGGAAGCCTTGGACTTTCATTATTACTTTCTCCGCTTGGCGCTATAACGGGGATGTTATTTTCAACAAGGATATTCAGCAAAATACCAGTGGGAAAGTGGTTGGTTGCAGGGTACTTCTGTTCATGCATAGTGATGATACTTCAGGTAAATGCAGTGAACAGGATCATGCTTTGGATTTGCCTGTACTTGTTTGGAACTTTTGGTTTTTTAAATGGATTGTCTGCAAATGCCACTGTCAATATTCTTGAAAAAAAGTACAATCGGTTATTGATGAGCACCTGTCATGGCATGTATAGTCTTGGCGGTGCCGTTAGTGCTGCCGTTGCAGCAGTTTTATTTTTAATTGGAATTCCGTCCCGCTGGCAGATCGTTATTGTGGCATTTTGTATTGTCACGGTCTTATTTTTCAACTGGAGATTATTGTTTGCAAATAAAGATATCATTCATTCAAGATCAGGCATAAAATTACCATCCCTAAGTATTTTGGGTATCTCATTTATATGCATGAGTAGTTTTATGGCAGAAGGTTGTGTCGCTGATTGGAGTGCTATTTATTTAAAAGAAACATTGTTATCTCCTAAAGCATTTGTAAGCCTTGGATATGCGGGCTTTTCGGTTGCAATGACCATCGGAAGATTGAATGGTGATAACCTGATTTCAAAAATGGGAAGTAAGAAAATAGTTATTGCAGGTTGCATGCTTGCGGCATTTGGTTTTCTTACTGTTGTATCAGCGCCCGTAGTGCCAGTGGCAATTGCAGGTTATGTATTGGTAGGTTTTGGATGTTGCTGTACCGTGCCTGTTTTATTCAGGGCTTCTGCGAATATCCCGGGCGTTAGTACGGTAGAAGGTTTTGCGATGGTAACAACAGGAGGTTTGATTGGGTTTTTAACAGGCCCTTCACTAATTGGTTTCATATCTGAAAAAACAAATCTATCAACCGGTTTATCTTTATTGATTTTTATGGCTTTGATATCGGGCTTTGTAGCCTGGCGCAATAAATTCTTAGGCAATGAGCTAAAAGTTGAAACGGAGACAACTGTGAAAAAGTCCGGTAGCGGTTTTTAAAATGAAAATACTTGCCGGACTTTGCCAAAGTTCGTTATCATTATTAAAACAAATTTCTCATGCTTATTAAAGGCAAACCTGTTGATGAAAATACCCGCTGTGTACATTATCACGCTGAACTTGATATAATCGCCATCAGGTTCAAATGTTGCAATGATTATTATCCATGTTATTATTGTCATGAAGAAACAGCAGGACATACGCATGAAGTATGGCTGAAAGCAGCGTTTGATACAAAGGCTATCTTATGTGGAAACTGTAAACATGAAATGACCATTACAGAATATAAATCTTCCAATTATAAATGTCCTTCATGCAGTTCTCCATTTAATCCTAAATGCAGCAATCATGATCATTTTTATTTTGAATAGGTCGGGATACAATTTTGGCAAAGTCCGGTAGTTTTTTTTAAAAGGAAAGTCCTTGCAGGACTTTGCGAAAGTTGTTTACCGACAAGACACCAACGTTTACCGATATTTCGCTATAAATAACCTAAAGGCTATTTTTATTTATTAAATAGCCATGTAGGTTTGTGTTATAAAAATAAAGACAATGGAAGACAATAGAAATGTAAAGAACAAGGACGGAGCAAGAGTGATCGGTGGTTTGATCCTGGTGGGTGTAGGAGCTGCTCTGTTCATTCGCAATATGGGTTATATCGATTTGCCATACTGGCTTTTTACATGGCCAATGATTTTAATTCTTGTAGGTATCTATAGTGGCTTCAAACATAATTTTTCAAACACAGGTTGGATCATCATGATTGCGGTCGGAGGTTTTTTCCTGGTTGATGATTTTATGCCTAATATAAAACTTGAACCTGCTTTCTGGCCATTGGTGATTGTGGGCTTTGGAATATTATTTATTATCCGTCCCAGAAAAAAAAACGGACGGCAGGACTGGGGATACCTGGGAAAAGGTAATCGGGAAGAACAGGCAACACAGGGAATGAAAAGCTATGATCATCCTTCGGATTATACTAACTCAGCCAATTCTGATAAGAGCGATTACCTGCGCATCGATTCTGTTTTTAGTGGCGTTAACAGGACCATACTTTCAAAAAATTTCCAGGGAGGAAGAATATCCTGTGTTTTTGGTGGCGCAGAAGTTGACATGATGCAGGCAGACTTTGCCGGTAAGGTAATCATCAAAATGGACGTGGTTTTCGGAGGGTTGAAATTGAGGGTTCCTGCAAACTGGAATGTGATGAGTGAGATAGATGGTGCATTTCATAGTGTAGATGATAAGAGGCGCAATAACCAGGGCATGCCTTCTGATCCAAACAAAGTACTGATCTTAAAAGGTTCTTGCGTATTCGGGGGAATTGATATAAAAAGTTACTGATCATATATTATTAATTATCCAAAACTATTTACAATGAAATGGTATCTTGCAAAATTAGTGTTCCGTATTATTTGCGCTAACGGAGATCATAAGCCGCAATTTGATGAACAGCTAAGATTGGTTAATGCTGAGGATGATCTTCATGCTTTTCATAAAGCAAGATTGATCGGTGATACAGAAAATGTTGACGGTATCACTACTTTAGTTAAATGGAAATTCATTGATGTGAGTGAGTTACATTTGCTCTCAGAATTTACGGATGGAGCGGAGATCTATTCAAAAGTGATGGAAGAAGAGGAGCCTGACAGGTATATCGGTCATATTCAAAAAAGAGCTACTCAATTATTGCAGCATGGGCTTCATCAATTCACAGAAGTAAATTAATATACCATCAGCATTGGCCAAAAGCATCTCTCATAAATCAAAGACCGGCTTCATCATTGTTTTTACAATATGGTGGTTTACCTGGTGTACCATTCAATGGGTAGCATTGCAGGATATGGGCATCGATCCGGTTAAGGGCCTGGTTGATGCACTCTTAAGCAGTTCTTTGTTAGGCATTTTTTGTTTGCTCGTTATTAGAAATATGAATTATTATTTGCCCGGTAAGGAAAGGTATTTATATGTAATGATCGTTAGTGCTGCACTTAGTGGAATATGGTTGTTATTGGTAAAAGTAATTCTGAAATTTGTTTATAAAACAGACACATTCTTTTTACATGCTCTTTCACACACAGGTACCATACGTTTTGCATTTGCTTTTTTGATGTTGAGTTGTACCATTGTACTTGGATTACTATGGTACACACAACGTGAACAGCAAGAAGATAACCAGCGTAAAATTGATACGGAAAGGCTGGCACGTGATGCCGAATTGAATAAACTGAGGCAGCAATTGCAACCACACTTTTTATTTAATAGTTTAAATTCGATTAGCGCATTGACCGGAAGTCAACCAGAAAAAGCAAGGCATATGATACAACAGCTTGCTGATTTTTTACGGGGCACTTTAAAAAAAGAAGATCAGCAGTGGACAAGTTTTGAAGAAGAATTACAATACCTGCAATTGTATCTTGATATAGAAAAAGTAAGATTTGGGTACAGGCTTCAAACCAATATTGAATATGATGAAACTTTATTGCAAATGAAACTTCCTCCATTATTATTACAGCCACTTGTTGAAAATGCGATTAAATTTGGTTTATACGATACGGTAGGTGATGTAACTATTTTAATTGCTGCAAGAAACAATGAAGGCATGCTGGAAGTAACAGTACAAAATCCATTTGATGAATCTACAGCAGTGCCTGTGAAAGGAACAGGATTTGGTTTATCTTCTATCAAACGCAGGTTGTTTTTATTATTCGCCCGGCAAGACCTGTTACAAATTAAAAAGGAAGCCGGGCAATTTATCACCATAATTAGTATACCCCAAATAACATGACCGCAATAATAATTGATGACGAGCCACTTGCAAGAATGATGGTAAAGGAATACCTGCAAACGTATCCCGACATAACGGTAATGCAGGAGTGTAGTGATGGTTTTGAAGGAATGAAAGCTATTCAGCAGCATAATCCCGATCTCATTTTTCTTGATATTCAAATGCCCAAGATCACGGGATTTGAAATGCTGGAACTGATAGACAATCCACCATTGGTAATATTCACAACTGCTTTTGAAGAATATGCCATCAAAGCATTTGATGCACATGCAGCAGATTATTTATTAAAGCCTTTTAGTAAGGAACGTTTTGATAAAGCCATTCAAAAAATAAAACTTCAGAAAAATAATACAGCGCAATCTGTTGCAGATACCGCATTGCAATCTGTTGTACAATCCAATCGCATTGTTGTAAAAGAAAATGGTAAAATAAAGATCATTCCCATTGCACAGGTACACTACCTGGAAGGAGCAGACGATTATATAAAGATCCACACTGCTGATGGTGTTTTCTTAAAGAAAAAAACAATGCAGTATTTTGAAGATAGTTTGCCAGCGCAGGAATTTATCCGGGTGCATCGTTCCTATATTGTGAATACGCAATTGATCACGAGGGTTGATTTGATGGAGAAGGAGAGTTATTCATTGTTATTGACTACAGGGGCAAGATTGCCGGTGAGTAAGACGGGGTATAGTAAGTTGAAATCGGTTTTGGGGATTTGAGGATGGCTATTTTCCATTCTTTAAAAATACCTGCAAATATTTATTCCCCATGCTGAACAGATCGGTATCAATTTTATCTCTATAAATCTCGTCGATTTTCCCGGTTGTATGAGTAGAGAGTGTAATTTTTCCGTCCCGGTAGTATTCTTCCCTTTTACAAAATGAAGTATCAAGATCATGCTTTTGATATTCTAATTTTGAATAAAGCAATACATTATCATTAAAATAAAAAGTCAGGTAAAAATCTTCCAGGAAATTATCATGGTAAGATATCGTATAAATTGTATCGCCTTTTTCTTTTTGAAAAGTATATAAAGACCATGCTCCTTTCACTTCGCTCATCCCTTCATAATAACCAGGGATCAGTTTTTTTGATTTTATAAGAGAATCAGTATCACCGCTAATTCCTCTTCTATAAAATTGTTCCGGATTATTTATTATAAAAGAATCAGTATATTTTATACGAGATTGAATTTTTAAAATGGAAGTATCGCTTACTTGTGCAAATACAAAGTTTCCAGGGAAAAGAGATATAAAAAGAGCTGATATAAAGAATAATGAATATCGCATAATGGCTGTTAAATACCTGGAAGCTTTATTGATAGCCTTTTTATAATTCAGATATTCAAATAAAAATACGAAAAAAGAATTTCTAATTTCTCCGGGTTATTGATGCTATACATCAGACAGATAAATAATTGATATCACACATTTTGTAGCGTTCTTACTACAATAATTTACATATATACACGTTTAGTTATAAATCCTACTATGAAAAGACCTATACCAATTATTTTAGGGCTCTTTACCACGATATTATTTTTTAGCTCCTGTTCAAGCACAAAAGAGTATGCTTTAGATAGAAAAATGGCTCTTCGCAATTCAAAAATTGACAGCATTCAATGCTTTGTTCAATTGGTTGATGGCAGCATAAAAAAATATTCCACTTTACAAATTGTAACAAGCGTTTATAAATCCCCGCATCTTTTGGCGGATGGAAAGATGAAGATTTATCCCTATGAAATACTTGCTTACCAGAATAAAAATCATTTTGCAGTGAATGCCGGTGGCTTTTCTTATGGAGGACATAAAAGCAATATCGCATCAGAAACACTTCCCGGATTTGCTGTTCGAATAGCAACCGGGCAATTGAATGTTTACATTAAAAAATATAAGATCAACGATAAAGTGATTGATGAATATTATTTACAGGAAGGAGAGGGACAGGTACTTGCATACTCACCGGAACTGATGGACGCACTTATAAAAAACAGTCCGGAAGCACTTGATTTTTTTAATAATAACAAAAGGCATTTCAAACTAACGAAGCAACTTAAACTTACAGCTTCTATTTTTAATGATGCTTATTTCAATAAAGAAAAAGATACAGATACGGATCCAAATACACTTGCTTTTGTACCTAAACGTAAAGGTAAAAATAATCAGTCGCCGGTACATAAATAGTTTGCAATGATTTTTATTCATTTTTTATTTTAAATTGTAGTCATTAAGGCGGCGATCATGAATAAAATAAAATGGGGAATTATTGGTTGCGGTGATGTGACTGAAATTAAAAGCGGCCCTGCTTTCAATAAGGTAAATAATTCAGAACTGGTAGCCGTTATGCGAAGAGATGCGGCAAAGGCTGCCGATTATGCAGAACGGCATCATGTTTCAAAATGGTATGATGAAGCTGATAAACTCATCCATGATCCGGAAGTAAATGCCATTTATATTGCAACACCTCCATCTACTCATAAATATTATACGATCGCTGCTTTACATGCAGGTAAGCCGGTTTATGTAGAAAAGCCAATGTCACTGAATGCTGCCGAAGCAATAGCAATGACAACACATGCTGCAAAGAAAAATCTAAAATTATCAGTCGCCCATTACAGGCGCGAGCAGCCAAAATTTAAAAAGATAAAACAATTGCTGGATGCCAATGCCATTGGCGATATACGTTTTTGCCATCTCGCATTTCTAAGGCCTGCACTTTCACAAGATGCTTTAAAAAAGGAGAGCACATCCTGGCGGGTAAACCCTGCTGTTAGTGGAGGTGGATTGTTTCATGATCTCGCTCCTCATCAACTTGATCTGATGCTTTGGTTTTTTGGAAATGTGAATACAGCAGCAGGTATAGCAGGAAACCAGGCGGGACTGTATGAAGCAGATGATATCGTATCAGGCAATATTTTATTTTCATCAGGTGTTATCTTTAATGGCCTGTGGAGTTTTGCTGCATCTCCAGGAGCAGATACAGATACCTGCGAGATCATTGGTTCTGCAGGAAAAATTAGTTTTAGTGTTTTTGATCATACAACATTCAGCCTTACTACAAATGAAAGAACAGAAGTTTTTTCATTTGAACCGCTTCAGCACGTTCAACAGCCGATGATAAAAAAAGTAGTAGAATACTTCCTCGATGAAGCGGCTAACCCTTGCAGTGGTAATGATGGAGTAGCACTTATGAAGCTGATGGAGCAGTTTACTTCGGGTCGTCACTAATTGGATATCAGATTTCAGAAATCAGTTATCGGCAATACAAAACTGCTAAGATGATCTGAGGATCTTTGTATTTTTATTATTCACTTATTCGAG
The DNA here is from genome assembly GCA_039934735.1 of Ferruginibacter sp. Classification (GTDB taxonomy): domain Bacteria; phylum Bacteroidota; class Bacteroidia; order Chitinophagales; family Chitinophagaceae; genus Ferruginibacter. The sequence continues at coordinate 27,373 of JBDTLP010000033.1, forward strand.
CATCAATACCTTTATACAACTTTGGCAAAGCCCGGTAAATACTTTCATTTTGAAAGTCACTGCCGGGCTTTGCCAAAATTATAATGCAGTCGTCGAAAGAATGTTTTACCGATTCCCGTTACAATATTTTACCAAAAACATCGTTTTAAGGGGGTAAAACCATTACTATGAAAATCACCTTACAACCTACTGCCATTTTATTAAGTACACTTATTTTATTAGGCTCATGTAATTCTACGAAAGAATCAATTGCCCTTCGTAAAGCAGATATAGAAAAATCCAAAGAACCAACAACTGCATGTTTTATTCAGTTAAATGATGGTACGATCAAAAATTATTCAAGTCTAAAACTTATTACGGGTTTACTTAAAACACCGTATTTATTAGCAGATGGAAAAACAAAGATCATGGGGAAGGATATCAAAGCTTACCAGAATAAAGATCATTATGCAATATCACAATCGAATTTTACTTCAGGACATAAAAGTTATGTTGCAACAGAAACACTTCCTGGTTTTGCAGTAAGAATTGCCAAAGGAAAAATAAACGTTTATGCAAAAAAATATTATAATGGTGTAACAGCGGTTGATGAATATTTTGTTCAAAAAGGCGAAGGAGGACAAATACTGGCCTATACAACAGAGAACATGAACATGATGGTAAAAGATGATGAAGAAGCATTGACCTTTTTTGTCAATAAAAGTTATACAACATCTAAATCAAGAAAGGAACTCAACCAGGTACCATACAACAATACAAGCCGGGCAAGCACCAGGAATAAATAATTAAAAAAAGATGACATTCAAAAGATGTCATCTTTTTTTATTCACGAAAAATATAAAAGATGCAGTTTGTTATTTTAAATATACGTTGCTGTCTTGTTGTGTTTTTTTCTGTGTTAAAAAATAAAGCTACTAGCCGTAAGCTTTAAGCTATAAGTTGTTTAAGTGGTTTTAAGTCTATTATAAACTTCGAAGATTTCACCATTCACTTTTGATCATTCACTCAGTAACCGCTATCGGGGTTTACAACCGCCGACAAGGTTTGCCGATTGCCGATTGCCGATTGACCTGTAAATTGCAGTCATGAAAAAGATCATCCTGTATTTCTTATTTTGTTTCCTCTCATTGTCTTCCTCTTCACAAACGATTGAACATAACAATCATTCCCGCTTAGCGATTGGCACTTATACAAATGGGAAGAGTAAGGGAATATACGTCTATGATTTTAATAGCTCAAACGGAAAGGCTGTTCTTTTAGATAGTGCAATAACCAGCAATCCATCTTACCTGGCATTCTCTGCGGATAATAAATTTCTATACGCTGTAAATGAATTGGGAGCAACAAAAGGATCAGGAATGGTAAGTGCATTTTCTTTGCAGGATAAACATCCACTGCTAAAAAAAATAAATCAACAACCTACAGGAGGTGATGATCCTTGTTATATTTCTATTGATAAAACTGGAAGATGGCTTGTCGCAGGAAATTATAGTGGAGGAAATTTTTCTATCTTTCCCATTGATAAAAATAATGGATCCATTGTTACATCTGTTAATACCATTAATCACCAGGGTAAAAGTATTGATACAGCAAGACAAACAAAACCACATATACATTGTACTGTTTTTTCTCCCGATAATAAATATTTATTGGTGGCTGATCTTGGAATAGATAAAATTGTTTCCTATCATTTTGATGAACTCACGGGAAAGGTTAGGGCAGCAGAAAAAAACACTTCTGTGCAACCAGGAGCTGGCCCAAGGCATTTAACTTTTCATCCTAACGGTAAATATATTTACCTCACAGAAGAAATGGCTGGTAATGTTTCTGTATTTTCATACGATGAAGGGCAGCTTTCCTTTCTACAAACGATCAATGCATTGGCAGAACCATTTCATGGCAAGATCAGTGCTGCGGATATTCATATTTCTCCCGATGGAAAATTTCTTTATTCAAGTAATCGCGGTGAATCAAATTCAATTACTATTTTTTCAATTGCAGATAATGGAATGTTGACGATTGTTGATCATCAATCTACCATGGGAAAAATTCCACGCAATTTTTGTATTGACCCCACAGGCAATTTTTTACTTGTAGCAAACCAGGAAAGTGATGAAGTGGTAATTTTTAAAAGAGATACGATAACGGGTAAATTAACGGATACCCATAATCGCATTTTTGTTGGAAGTCCGGTTTGTTTAAAATGGATGGGGTTATGAGTTGAAAGGCATTTAGCTTTAAGCTTTAAGTTGTTTATACGGTTGTATGACTAAAATAAATTGCAACTATTTCAGCATTCACTATTTAAAATACGGCCTGGCAGGTTTGTAAAATAATAGTGCTCCTGGAAGGAAGATGAAAACTAAAATACAGCAACAAATATCCTCATAGCATTTCACATGCATTTATATCCTAAAAACCCGATGAGCAAGTAGAGAAATAAGAAATCAGTTTAATAAGTACCCGGAATCTGATTATCTATTTAAGGCTACCGGTAGTAACAATAGAAAAATAACCGGAGACTTATAGTAAGTATGTTAATCAGAAAATCCCTGCGAAAAAAAAGATAAAAATTTGATAATCAATGAACTATAAGGATATGAGTAATAATAATTAACCAGCAAAAACGGTCTGGCATGATTCCTGTTTAATCATTCCCGGTTTTTCAAGGATATTGGATTTAAAACGGGACTAGATTTCTATCTTGGTCCCTTTCTTTTTTAAAGTTTCATAGCTTTCAAAAGTTTTAGATGTTGATGATTCCGGTTACATTTGTTTTAATTAGTTAATTATGCGAATGAACCAGCATGCGATGAAAATATTGACCCTTCTCATTTTTATTTTCCTATTTTTTTCTTTTAGAAATATTGAACCAGGTTCCAGGCATACAACTAATACCAACCGGGGCGATACCATTCCATTCATGTTTGGATATTTTAATGATGATTATGATATTCTTTATACCATCAATGACAGTTTGTGGATACAACAACCGGGAATTAAATACCATATTTTAAAATGGAATAAAAAAGAACAATATTGCATTGCAAAGAATGATGATAAAAATCCCAGCGAAGCAGGTTTATATACCCGGATTGATTACATGCAGTTTAAAAATATGAAACCCTGGTTGTGGGGTTTTTGTTATACTGCATACAAAGCAAAAAATGATTCTATTGCTGAACATGCTTTGGCAGCCGATCGAAGTAATCCAAAGAAAGGATGTAAAGGTTATCCGTTTTCGAGAATGAAAAAAGTAAATGAATAGATTTTGGTATTTAGCGGAACTTTTTTATAACCACAGAGTAAGATGAGTTTTTATATTGAGTTTCATGGAGGTTTTATTTTTAATAGCAACTCTGTGAATCTCAATATTGAAACTCCTTCAACTCTGTGGTTAAAGAAAAACCACGAAAATAAAAAAGAACAATGAATAAAATTGAACTCAACAAACAAATTGCATTGAACTGGATCGCTGCATTCAATGAACATGATCTTGAAAAATTATTAAAACTTTATGCTGAAGATGCTATTCATCTTAGCCCCAAATTAAAGATCAGGGAGCCACAAACAAATGGTTGGATAAAAGGAAAATCTTCATTAAGATCCTGGTGGACAGATGCATTTAATCGTTTGCCATTGTTACATTACCAATTACAAAATCTAATTATTAACGATGAGCAGATATTAATGGAATATTTACGCAAGGTTCCAGGCGAAGCAGATATGATGGTGGCGGAGATATTGGAAATTGGGAGTGGGGTTATTGTTAAGTCGAGGGTTTATCATGGGTGAGTAAGGAATTAAGAATTAAGAATTAAGAATTAAGAATTAAGAATTAAGAATTAAGAATTAAGAATTTGATTCTTTTCGCAGCGCAAGTTAAAATTATTTTCGAAGTTTTGCTGTTTCCGGTTTGCCTAAACTTCAAGGATTTCACCATTCACCATTCACCATTCACAATCAACATTGCTGCTATAATATAAAAATCCCCTGCACATGAATCTCTATTTCTATTCTGGAAAAGTAAGAAAGATCGCTCTTGCGTTTCCGGGAGTATATGAAAAGCCCAGCTATGGTACGCCTGGATTTTTTACTGAGAAAAAATTATTTGCACGGATAAAAGAAGATGGACAAACGCTTGTGGTTTATAACAACGACCGCGATGAATGGATCGCATCTGATGCTGATATATACTTTTTTACTGATCATTATAAAAACTATCCGCTATTACTCGTAGATCTTAAAAGGGTTTCGAAAGAAGACCTGCAAACATTATTAACCATCTCATGGAAAATAAGGTCGTCAAAAAAAATGCTCAGGGAATTTGATTGTCAATAATTAGATTTCAGCTATTTTATTTACGCTTTGGGATATCAGATATCAGATATCAGCCATCAGATGATTTACGAAATGTCAGCTGGTGAAAAAATGGAAGCTGCTCGCAGGCAGCCGATATCTGATATCTGATATCTGACTTCTGCTTTCTGAAATCTGATATCCTTCCTTACCGTTTGTAAATAAAAGGTCATTTTATATTCATTCTTTTGCTTGTATGACAATTTTTTTGGAACTTCAACGACTTAATTATTATAAATGAAAAATGCTACCAAACTATTCTTAGTGCTTCCTTTATTATTTCTTGTTACCAACCTATCTGCACAGCGTAATTTCTGGAAAGAAATTGCTGAATCAGCGGCGAAGGGCGATAATCAGAAAAGAACCATCATACCTGAACATTACAAGGTATTTTCTTTAGATACATTACAATTGCTTGAAGCTTTAAGAACGGCCCCGCTGGAATTTTCGGATGCAAGCCGCTTAACGCCTTTCATTCTTGCACTTCCAATGCCAGATGGTAGCATCAATCATTTTAATGTAGTTGAATACAGTATGCAGGAGCCGGCATTACAAGCCCAATTTCCTGATATCAGAACCTATAGCGGCCAGGGTATTGAAGACCGTTCTGCAACCATAAAAATCGACTGGACAGCTTTTGGTTTTCATGCAATGATATTGTCGCCTTTAACGGGTTCTGCATGGATCGATCCTTATGCAAGAGGAACAAAAACAAGTTATATTTCTTATTTCAAAAAAGACCTGAAGCCAAAAGCATTTAGAGAAATCGGCGTATTGCCTGGCGGTGATGAATCAAAAGGCGATGGAACTACTATAGAAAATTCTGTTCCCACCAGCGGCCCATGCCTGGGTGCTACATTGCGTGCTTACAGGCTTGCAATTGCCTGCACCGGCGAGTATGCAGTGGCGGTAGGCGGAACAACAGCTGCATTGTTGCATTCTGCCATCGTTACAAGCGTTAATCGTGTAAATGGTGTTTATGAAAAAGAAGTTGCCATACGACTTACACTTATTGCTAACAACAGCGTAATAGAATTCCTGACCAATGGTGCAGGAGATCCTTTTACCGGAAACGATGATGCGCCTACTTTAATAAATGAAAGCCAGACTGTGATCAATGCGGCTATTGGTTCAGCGAATTATGATATCGGGCATACTTTCAGTACAGGTGGTGGCGGTTTGGCCGGACTTGGCGTTGTTTGTAATTCAACTCAAAAAGCAAGGGGCATCACAGGTTCTCCAAATCCTGTTGGAGATGCTTATGATATCGATTTCGTAGCGCATGAAATGGGGCACCAGTTTGGTGGCCAACATACTTTCAATGCTGCAACTGGTAATTGTGCCGGTAATGGTGCAAACACGGCTAATGCAGAGCCTGGCAGTGGAACAACGATCATGGCTTACGCTGGTATCTGTACAACAAACGACATTCAACCACATAGCGATCCACAGTTTCATGCAGTGAGTTTTAATGAATTGGGAACTTTTTCAAGAACAGGTGGCGGATCTACCTGTGGTGTTGCAACTGCAACCGGAAATACGCCACCAGTTGTGAATGCAGGATCTAATTATACCATTCCTATTTCAACTCCATTTACACTTACAGGTTCTGCTTCTGATATTAATGGAGATTTGTTAACATACAGCTGGGAGCAAATAGATGTTGGTGCGGCCTTTGGAAACTGGACCGTTACTACAGGAGCCAATACGCCTTTGTTCCGTTCTTTTTCTCCTGTGTTTTCTCCTTCAAGAACTTTTCCAAGGATGTATGATATTGCCAATAATGTTTCTACCATTGGAGAAAAATTACCTTCCGTTGCAAGGACAATGAACTTCCGCCTAACAGCAAGGGATAACCGTGCAGGCGGTGGTGGCGTATGTTTTGCACAAATGAATGTGGCTACTTCAGGAGCTACTCCCTTTAATGTTACATCTCAGCCAACAGCAACATCATGGGTTGCTAACGGAACCAATACAGCCACCATTACATGGACTGTTGCAGGTACAAACGTAGCACCTTTTAATTCACCAAATGTTTCAATATTATTTTCTACGGATGGGGGACTTACTTTTCCTTATACACTTTTGGCAAGTACAGCAAATGACGGTACTGAAAATATCGTGATACCAGCGCAGGCTACAACAAAAGGAAGGATAATGGTAAAATCTATTGGTAATATTTTCTTTGATATCAATACTGGCGACATTACTATCACATCTGTTTGTGCTGCCGAAGGTGCCGTAGTTGCACCAACAACAACTGTTGTTGCATTAGCAGGGAATGCTGCGTTGAATTTAGGATTGAGCCCTCAATACAGTACTCCACTAACGATTTCGGGTACACTAACAACAACAGATCCGCCTTCAAGCCTTGCAATATTTGTTACGCCAGGCAATACATGCCAGACATTTTCAAACCCGGTAGTATATGACGTGTTTAATTTTACGCCCAGTACCAGTGCAACTTACTCGTTTACTTTAACCGGTACACTTGGAACAGTTATGAATTTATATAATGGCAGTTATGATCCTGCAAGCCCTTGTGCAGGTTTTCTAAAATCGAATATTAGCTACGATGGAACAACGCCAACAGCTTCCACAAGTTATACTGTGACGCTAACTGGTGGGCAACCTTATTCTATGGCTATTACTTCTTTTACTGCAACGCAACCAGCTTTGCCTGATCCATATTCAGTAGCAGTAGTTTCTGCAACGCCTGCTGGCGGACAGCTTTATTCAGGATCGGCATTGTATTTTAATCCAGGAGCTTCCTTCGCCTATGGTTATGTAATTGTAAATACAGCAACTGGTATCATTGCCGGAGTAAGTGCTACTTCAAATCTTACAAACAGTGCAACATATCCTGCAGGAACTTATGCAGTATATGGCATATCGTATAACAATACCTATCCAATAGCTTCCATAAATACGGCTTATACCGGGCAAAGCCTGAATACGATGGCTGCCAATATTTTTGCAAATCCCTCTACATTCTGTGTAAATTTCAGTAAGAATTATGTTACCGTAATTGTTACAGCTCCTGTACCGGTTGGTGCACTTGGTTTAACAGCACACAAAGATGGAAGCAAAGCTGTATTAAGCTGGCAAACATCTTCTGAACAAAACACATCGCATTTTAATGTTCTGCGATCTGCAGATGGTGTTAGGTTCACAACTGATCTTGGAAGTGTTGATGCGGCAGGTACGAGCAATACTTTAAGAAGTTATGGATTCCAGGATCTTACGCCCCTAAATAAGTGGAATTATTACAGGGTGGAAGAAGTTGATATCAATGGCGCAAAAACGATCAGTAATGTTGTTGCACTTTCATTTGATAAGAACAGCACTATCCAGGTATATCCAAATCCAACAGCCGGTCAATTGAATGTTGATTACAATAGCAGCATCAATGGTTACCTTTCGCTTCGTATCATTGATAGCAAAGGTGCTTTGGTAATGCTACGAAAGATTGCTGTTACAACAGGAAGATCTCTTAATACACTCGATGTAAGCAAACTTGCTACAGGTGTTTATATGTTAAGATACATTGAACCCGATGGCAATTATTCTGATGTTAAGTTTATAAAAAAATAAGATAAGTACCATAAAATGAAATAGAGCCTTTTTAAAAGGCTCTATTTTTTATGTGTACTTTGTGGTACATTAAGTGTTAACGTTTCAGTGGGTGAGTTCTCTGGAGATGTCAACTGTGTAGATATCAACTTATGAGATTTAAACTTAATGGGTGAGTTCTCTAGAGATGTCAACCGTGGAGATGTCAACTTATGAGATTTCAACTTAATGGGTGAGTTCTCCAGAGATGTCAACTCCAATTTAAAAACAGCATTCAACATTCATGATAAGATTAGAAAAATTTGAGAAAACCGATTTCAACCAGTTAATAAGCTGGATCAATTCCGAAATTCTGTTGAAAAACTGGGCTGGTGACTTATTCCGTTTTCCACTTACAGAAGAAAGCCTTGATTGGTACATAGAAGATACCAATGAGCCGGGTGTTTCTGATGCATTTGTGTATAAAGCGGTAGATACGATCAGCGGAGAAGTTGTTGGCCATATCTCTTTGGGGGGCATGAGTTATAAAAATAGATCTGGAAGAATTAGCAGGGTATTCGTTGACAGTTTCAATCATGGTGGAAAAGGGATTTGCCAGCAAATGATAAGAGCAGTTTTAAAAATTGGATTTGCAGAATTGAATTTACATCGGGTAAGCCTTGGCGTTTATGATGATAATATTTCCGCAATTAAATGTTATGAAAAAAGTGGCTTTAAAATAGAAGGCATCGGCAGGGACATCATGTGGTATAATGAAAAGTGGAGGAGCATGATTGAGATGGGGATGTTAGAGAATGAGTGGAGGGAATTGGTTGGTGGAGTAGATAAGGTTGACAGTGTTGATGTTGTTGATAAGGTTAATAAAGTTGGTTAACTTTATTAACCAGTTAACCATATCAACTGTTTCAACCTGATTGAATGCCTCTATTTTCAAAATTTATTAATTGCTTCGTAGTCGTATTTCTTATTTCAAATACGATTTGTTATAAAACCATTACGGCAGCTCCAGTTGATGCAAAGCATATTTCTTTTATAGATTCTATCTTACCAATAAAATTATCAAACACAAATTTTAATGATCCGATTGTAAGTTGCGATTCTGCCGTAGCAATCATTCCATTTACAAGAGCCGGAAATCTTATTTTGATAAAAGCAAAAGCAGATTCCCTTGAAGGCAATTTTATATTGGATACAGGTGCACCAGGACTGGTGTTGAACATGACTTATTTTCGTGATTATACTTCTACTGCAACTGCTTCGCAGGACCAGGGCGGTATTACAGGGGCAACAACCTTTGCAGACCCAACGATTATTGCCAAATTTTCTTTTGGCCCTGTTAAATATGCCAGGGTTGATGCCGATAGAATAAATCTTGGTCATATTGAAAATAGTAAAGGCATACGCATACTTGGTTTACTGGGCCTGCAGCTTTTTACAAAATTTGAAATGATCATTGATTATGAAAATTCAGTTATTTATTTACATCTTGTTGGGAAAAAGGAAGCCAATTCTTATTCTGGTGAACAATTGAAAGATACCACTGCATACAATATTTTCCCTATTAATATTGTTGATAATAAATTGCTCACAGTGGCACAAATGCTGGGAAAGAAAATGACATTTCTCATTGATACTGGTGCAGAATCAAATGTATTGGATAGCCGGTTGCCCAATAAAATATTTGAAAATGTAACGGTTACCGGGCGTATAACACTTGCCGGAACCGGGGCAAAAAAAACAGAAGCGCTTACTGGTGATCTGAGGGATCTGAAAATGGGAGATCTTACTATTAGCAGCCTGCCGGTAATTGTAACAAACCTCGAAAAAATGTGTACTGCATACGACAGGTGCCTGGATGGAATGCTGGGTTTTGATTTTCTATCCTTACATAAAATTGGGTTTAACTTTGTAAAACGTAAAATGTATATATGGAAACAATGATCACAGGAAAGCAAATGAGAAATGTGCTGCGCCTTTTTGTGTACGTATGCTTTCTTGTTGTGATTGCGCAGTTAAATGTATCTGCACAAGCACCTGTAAAAATATACACGATCAAAAATGGTAAGATGTATATTGGATTAAGCAAGTCCCTGAGTGAACCTGCTTTGGATAGTTTTATAAATAAATTTAATCTTACTGAACTTGCATTAAAAAGTTTCATTAAAGACAATATTGCTGATTCAATTAAACTAAATGGCTGGAATATTGAGATAAATAATAAAGATGAAATTGCCATCAGCAAACCCATGTTGAGTCCGGCCGAAATGAATAACCCGGGCGAACAACTTGATTTATCAATAGCAGATAGATTTCCTGCAAAAAGCGGGATTGTTTTTGGTTTTAATAAATTTAAAAAAGGCGCAGCTTTTGAGGTGCATGATTCAATGGTAAGTTTTTATATCAGGGGTAACCTGGAAGCAAAGCGTGTAATGCTTGCAGGTAGTTTCAACGATTTTTCGCCTGACGCTTTGCCAATGAAAAAAAACGATAGTGGCTGGATTGCAAATGTGAAACTTGGTGCCGGTAAGTATTGGTATAAATTTATTGTTGATGGTGATTGGAGAATTGATGAAGATAACCAGCAGCGGGAAAATGATGGTAAAGGAAATACCAATTCTATTTATTATAAAACAAATACGCTCTTCCTGTTAAATGGGTATGAGAATGAAAAGAGAATATATGTCGCAGGAAGTTTCAATAACTGGCAAAATAAAGAATTGCTGCTGAGGAAATCGTCTAAAGGGTGGGGGCTGGCACTTTATCTTGCTGATGGAACTTACACTTACAGGTTTTTTGCAGATGGCAACTGGTTTATTGATCCTGCAAACCCCGATAAACTCCCCAATGAATTTAATGATTTTAATTCTGTAATAAAAATTGGTATGCCTTATCTATTCAGGCTGAGTGGTTTTCTTGAAGCACGCCATGTAATGTTAACAGGTTCGTTTAATGGTTGGCGTAAGGAAGAGCTTTTCATGAACAAAACAAATTCCGGCTGGGAATTGCCATATACATTGGGATTTGGTAATTATGAATACCGTTTTGTTGTTGATGGAACTGAAATAACAGATCCGGCAAACCCGGTTTATACAGGTATTGATAGAGCAAAAGGTAATTCAGTATTAATACTCGGCCCCAATTACACATTCCGATTACAGGGTTTTGAAAATGCGAAATCAGTCATTCTTGCCGGTGATTTTAATAGTTTTAATGAGCATGCTTATGCAATGAATAAACATGGAAACGATTGGATATTTTCTGTACATCTTTCCAATGGTAAACACTTGTATAAATTTGTTGTAGATGGAAAATGGATCATTGATCCGCAAAATAAACTCTGGGAACAAAATGAGTACGGGACGGGGAATTCGGTTATTTGGATAGAACCAAATCAGTGATCACTTAGTAGAGTTTATAATGTAAATAAACTAAAGAGGTTGATAACGTCAGGTACTCCCAACTTTATCAACCTCTAAACATATAAAATTATCAACTCGAAGATTATCTGTTACGATCCCTGCTATCCCTATCTCTGTTGTATCCACCACCACCGCCTCTGTCATTATCGCGATTAAATCCACCGCTACCACCGCCTGTATTAGGCCTGCGGAAACCGCCAGCACTACCACCTGGAGGGCCACTTCTTTCTTCTGCTTCTTTTACAACCAAAGGTTTTTTACCTAGTGACATATCGTTCAGGCTTTCAATCGCATCTTTAGCTTCCTCCCTGTTAGGCATATCAACAAAAGCGAATCCTTTACTTTTCCCAGTTTCTTTATCAATGGCAACTTTAGCAGAGGTGATGGTTCCAAATTTTTCAAAAATCTCCATTAATTCTGCATCATCCAGATCATAGGGTAATCCTGCAACAAAAATTTTCATGCTTACTTTTTTTTGTAAAAATAATAAACTTATACTGTATTTAAAGAAATACGTCGATAAGATACGACAAACTGTGTAAAATTTGGGCGTATATTTTTAATTGCATTGACCTAAGGCAAAATAAATAAGAATAAATAGAAGGATCGTGGTTAAGCAGCCACCTCCAAGTTTCTTTGCACCATAACCGGCGATCAATCCGCGTACTAGTTTGTTCATATTAAATTTTATAAAATGATGATAAAAATCGTGCCAGTTGTGAATGGTTAACAGGTAAGGGTGAAATCTTTGTAATGTTGCCTTTTTCTGTTCTTTTTTAAAATATATATTAAAATAAATAAAGCAGGATTTTGTATAAATACTTTGAAGTCTTCAGCATGCACCATTCACCAGGTGTTAATGGTCTGTTTAAACTTTTCCAAATGCCCTTTTACAGAACAATATTTGTTGGGCTAGTGTGTTATAAAATAACAATATCCCATTTATTATTTATTAAAAATACTAACTATGAACACACCATCAAACAAAGTATTCCAAAAAGTTGCAGAACAAATTACCAACAATTCCACCGGCTGGATCGGTGAAGTTCCCGGAAACAAAGATCATCTTATAAAGGGACAGACATTTATTGCCAATGAAGAAGGCGACCTGCGGGCCATTAAAGTATTTTCAAATATGGTTGTAAAGAAGAGCCATGTATCCATCACACTGCACAAATTCGATACGCAAAATGAAAGTTGGGGACAGGTACTCGGCGCTTCAAGTGTAGAATTAAAAAATACAGATGCAGGCAAGTGGGTATCATTTGATATTCCTGGCCCTCATTTAAATAAAGGCCAGGCTTATGGTTTTCGCATTGATGCATTGGATTCTTATATTGGTGTAGGTGAGGCCTGCGCAAGTTCCAAACAACCTGTTTTTAAAACAGGAAAAGAATGGCAGTTTACAAATAAAAATCCCGAAGGAGATTCTTTTTCTTACATCAGCCTTGCATTTAAAGTAGAAGTTGCAGCATGAAAAAGCCACTAACGAATTAGTGGCTTTGACGTTTTTAGCGTCCAGACTTTTTATGGATTTCAGTTAACGTTTCGTTACCGAAGTGGCCATGCTATCTGTAGATTGCATAATACCTCCTTTTTCTTTGGTGAATGAAATGTAAAGTTAGTGATTATGAATAATTGCGGCTAATGGTTTTGGTATAAATATTTTTTTTTAATAAACAGCGTTATATTATAACGTTATTTACTTTATAAAATTCTTTATTGTGATTTTGCAGCAGGCAACGGAACAGCCTTGATCATAAATATTTTTATTTTTCCATTTATATTCAATACTAATTTTACATCGCCTTCTTTTTGAACACGTATTATACGATTTCCACCGGTGCCGGAAATAGTGCCACCGGAAAAGCTAACGGTTATTATATCCCAGCTTGCACCGAGCTGTTTCATTTTTATTTCATTATTTACTCCTATGTAAAGAAATGGTAACGTAGCCGAACTTCTAAGATCGAGTATACTGCAATCTTTACCATTTGCTTTTTCGAAGTATTGTTTTGAAGCATCAGTCAGTTTTCCGTTGATCATGCATTTATAATAAATTTTATTCGTCACTATTTCAATGGTTGGTTCCTTTACATCATCTTTTAATTCCAGCATGATTACACCATGCTTTCCCTTTTTTCCAAATTTTGCAAAGCCTTCGGCAGGTTGTAAAACTGTTATCTTTTTAAAATCATCGTGATTATCAAAACAACAAAGTGATGGAACTTCAATCCCATTGACCATGAATAAAGGCGGCTTATTCCCGGGGAATGATGGCGGTGTATAGAAAAGCATATCATTTGTGATAACCTTTTCATTATTAATGATGGTGAAACCCCGGTTAACAATAGTTGCTTCCTGGGCACGACAAATTGTAATTGTATTTAAAAATAGTATTACAAATAAATATTTTCTCATTCTATAAATATAAGTTGATTGTAACTTAATCCAAATACCATTTAGCAAATCAAAATTTCTCTTTGGTTCCATAGGCTCGAATGGGAGGTTGTGAATAATTTATTATTTGCATTCCGCAGGAAGGGTTGATGCAAATAGGAGTTGCCAGGTTTTACAATATACATTCATAATGAAACGCAAAACCATCATTATATTTATTTCTATTTATCAAAGCATTCTTGGGCTAGCCTTTCGGCAGGCTGGGTTTACAACTGCCGGCCGCGTTTGCAATTGTAGTAAAGATTCCGGTTATTAAAATTTATCAACCGCTTGCAAACTATACTTTATCCTTTCATGTTGCCCCTATTAGTTTTGTATAAAATAAAGAAGATGAAAAAAAATATCCAACTATTGATGCTGTTTGTTAGCTTGTTTTTTACAGCCTGCAATACAGCCACTCCCAATGATTATTTTGGCCAAGCCGTTTTAAATTCAAATATGCTTAATGGTTTTGCCGATGAAAGGGGATTACCCGAATTGGAATATGGTACTGCTAAACTACAAAAGGACGGCACAACGGCTACCATGCCACGCAAAGAAATACTTGAGGAAAAAATTAAATTCCTGCAGGAAGCGCTTAAAAAAATAAAAGGCCTTGAACAGACAACTGATACAAAAGAAATGATCCTTACTTCTATAGAATTATATGAATACGCAATACCCGTTTATAAAACTGAATATGCACAACTTGCAAAAGCATATGATGAAAATGCATCAAAGGAAACGATCCAATCAGAAACGCAGGTAATTCATGAAAAATATTATAAGCATTATAATGAGCTTTATGAAAAATTGATCAGCATTGGAAAAGTATATGCAGAAAAGAATTCTATAAAAGTGAATTGGAATGTAGGAGCTTAGGTGGTTGCTACTGATTCACTGATTTAAAATAAAAAATCAGTGAATCAGTGGCAATAGAGACCAGACAGGTTTTCAAAACCTGTTAGGTCTTTATGACGTTAAACTTCAAACGATTTAAACATTAAACGACTTAAACCTTAAACATAACCTTACCTTGTCACCAATAACTTAACTGCATATTTTTTACCCGAATGCAAAAGCTTTATCACATACACGCCTGTAGATAAATTTGCAGTTGGTATTGTAAAAAGTGTTCCTGGATTTGACCCTGGTAATATTGTTTGAGATACTTTTTGTCCAAGCATATTGTAGATCGATATTATTTCGCCTGCATTGAAACCATCCTTCAAATAAACACCCACATGATCACGTGCAGGATTTGGGAACACAAGAAATTCCGCCGGGTTCGTATAAGTGATCGTTGTATCAATAGGTGTTGTTACAGAATCAACATCAGGTTGTGTATATAATTGTGTCAGTGGAATTGGTTGCCTTGCCACAGTAGGGCCGCTCCAGTCAAGTTTACAAACAGCATCACCGCCGTTTTCATAGTACTCAACTTTTATAGCATATTTATGACATGATTTGGGAAGGTTTACAGTCGCAGTATATTCTGTTGCACCCTGGTCAATCCATTCATCGATCACAAGTACACTATCCACCCATAACCTGATACCATCGTCGCCTGTTAAATAAAAGCTGTAAGTTCCTGCATCTAACGTTTGTACATAGCCGCTGAATCTTGCTTTAAAATTATCGGTACTTATCCCGGCAGGGCTTCCTCCTGCCCAGTCAAAATTTACATCAGTGAGAATATTAGTTATTGTAGGAGTTGCAGGAAATGTTCCTCCTACTGCTGTGTTACTAAAATAAGATCCCAAAAGTCCTGTACCATTACTGCTGCAATGCGCAGAAGAAGCATATAACTGGGAAGCAGGAATGGTTTGTTTGCAAATACCATTGGCACTCCATTGAAATATGCAACTTGCGCTGGCAGTGTTGCTGTAATATTCAAGGCGAATATCATAATCAGTACCTGCAACCAAAGCGATATTGCCTGTGTTGGTTGTGATTGGTTTATCTGTCCAGCTGTCAATGAGCAATTGATTGTTTACCCATAAACGGATTCCATCGCTGGCAATGGTATAAAAATTATAAACATCACTGGTCAATGGCCTTATTTTTCCTGTCCATCTTGCTTTAAATACATCATTGCTGATTGCAGCATCAGGACTTGCGCTTCCCCAGTTAAAATTTACCTGCGGATCAAGCCTTGCAATATCGGGACTTGATGTAAAAGCTGTAGCCGAAGATGAGTTGCTAAAATATTCTCCTTTCAAGCCACCGCCATTTCCATAAACAAGATTTGTAAGAGCGCCATTGCATTTCAATCCATATACTTTTAACTGGTTTGAAAAAGTGGACGCATACAGCATACCGTTAGCCAGGGTAGGAGGATTGAATTTTGCAAAATTACCCAGGCCGTCACCCGGATGCATATCACTGTTCCATATTTCGCCGGTAGAAATATCATCAGCCCTGTAAGCAGCAAGCGTTTCTGGCCTTACCTGTTGATTGGCATTACCACTAAAAGGAAAACTTGCCCAAACGATTCCCGATGAAGCATCATTTCCATTGGAAGAAATGGATAACATAGCGCCAGGCATACCATCATCAAGGTTACGCGTACCCTGTTTAAAATTAGCATCGAACGTTGATGTGGGCCTGTCAAAAGTAAACTGCCTCATCTTAAAACTTTCTGCCCAGGCATACACATATTCTGTAGTTCCAAGTTTTGCATAAATAGGAGAGCCATGTACATGAATATAAAATTGTTGTGCATTGGGATTAAAAATAAGTGTATCCAATACCTGTGTATTACCAGGCGTTAATTTACCCATGTTGTTGTAATCAACTACATAAGAAACGCCTTCTTTAGATCCCGAAATAGTAATGGAACTATTGGGAATGATCAATGCTCCATCACAACCATAATCAAGATCAAGGTCATCGAGGTGTTGATAATTTGCGGGCGTAAACCAATCCAATAATTGTAATTGCGGAGAGAGTTTGATCAGGCTTTCACTTCTTCCCCCGCTAAAATCTGTATTGTCAGGATTGGTAGTGCCATTACCTGTTACAACATATAAATTACCATCATCGCCAACAGACATTCCCTGTCCTGCCATCCACACACCACCGGCCCATCCATTTGGTGTTGTATTATAAGTATAAGAAAGGTTGAGTGTTGCTGCGTTATAGCCCAATATCCACCCATGATAAGGGCCCCAGTCGCAATGCGATGCCGATGCTACATACACGATATTATTGTATAGTAATAAAGCAGGACGCTGATTCGAATACTTGGCATCATAATCTAAAATTCCGTTTACACTACCATCACCCGTACCCGCTACAGAAGCAACTATCTTTTTTGGGCTGCCTGTTCTGTGTTGGCCGGTTGCAATATTCAAAGCATTGAGGTAATGGGAAAAATTTCCATTGTTGTCAATTGTTTTTGTAACAACATACAAAGTACCTGCAAGTGTATCAATAGCAGGTGTTCCTACAATGCCAAACTTACCACTGAAATCGCGGTAGTTACCACCGCATGGTGCACCATTTACAGGATCAGTAAGATCAAATATATCAGGTGATCTTTGCCCGTTGGGATTGAGATTTGTTTGCCATAACGGTGCAGCATAGCTGGGATCATCTGCATTAAAAGCATACACTGTATTATTAACCGTTGCAACAAATACGACACTGCCCGTAAAACTTCCAATGGTAAGTTGCCTTACTACCAATGGTTGTGCATAGATCTGGTCATCAACTGAAAGGCTTCCTATAAGTCCAAAATCTGTACTACCTACATTCGTGGGATTAAGAATGGTTTCTTTATCATTCCATCCTGTTCTTTTGAAATTGTTGTGCTGGGTGATAACGGAGATTTTTTGTGCAAACAGGTTGTTGAATGTAAGCAGCAGGAGCAGGCCGATAAATTTACGCATTGGTGGTAGTTAGTTAGGTGGTGAAGATACTTAAAAAAGGGGCTTGCATATCTTCTACTAATCCGATAATTATAATTCAGGATTGGCAGGCTTTTCTTTAAATGAAGGCATTTTAACGAATGCTTTCTTCAAATTATTTGCAAAGACATTTGTAAAAGGACCTGCCCGCTCATTTTTATTTACGGAAATTTTCATTGCATTCATAAGCAGGCGATTTGTTTCAATAAATTGATTTTGCTTTTCTTTTTTTGCACGAAGCATATATTCTTTAATAGCTGCATTATACACACTATTACGCTTTCTTAATTTTTTTTGCCAACAGGTCTTTTTATCTAAATCAGTAATTACAGTTTTCGCATAAGCGACTGCTTCTTTAAATAAATTCCTGCAATTTCTTTGATGCACTGTCGCAATGATGCCCGACATATCCGGATATTTTGTTTTTACAGCCCCATCTTTATAATGTTTGATCACAAATTCTTTTCCAATTGCTCCGCAGATAAGTGTTAAGGAAAATGGCAGATCTTTTTTCATGCAAAATATTTTGATTGTGATATTTAATTGCAAGTACAAATATATCTGCGCCTGCAAACTGTTTGATCAAACCCGGCGGAAATGATAGGAAATGACAGGAAATGGAGGTTTTGGGTACCATCCAACAATATCCATCCTTCGTTGCAGCAAGCATGCAGGTAGGAAGCAACCTGGGAGCAGCAAGCATGTGGAATTGATATTTACCGGAAGCAGAAGAGGTTTGATGCATCCGAATAAAAAACTGATTATTGAAGATTGTACTAAAAATCTAATTTTCCCCTGCTGTATTGGCGCTACTCAAAAAACCCAAAAAACGATCGCGGATATTTTTTTAATCAGTTGTAAAAGACGATATTGTAAATATATACGCTGGTGTAAATTTTGAATTAACCAGCGACAATACAAATGTTGAACTAACATCGCCTATCCAGGCGATGAGTTTTAGATTGTGTAAATTGTAG
>JBDTLP010000034.1:0-45759 GCA_039934735.1 Ferruginibacter sp.
TCATCCGCGTTCCAATCCTCGGCGTGGATCTTTTGTAAAAAACTTCCGAACAGTTATGGTGTCCACACCGACCGAAATACAAATCAACAATTTATAATCACATTATCTAAAATTAATTTTTATACTGATTAAAATTCTTGGTATTTTCATCACTCAAATCATATACTATGGCCACAGCGCAAAAAGATCTGCTTTCCGAAAATTTAGAATCAACCACAACCCCCACAAATTACGGTGCATTAGGGACACTTGTTACCGTATTTTTTTTCTGGGGATTTATTGCCGCCGGTAATAGCGTTTTTATCCCCTTTTGTAAACATTATTTTCACCTTGATCAGTTTCAGAGCCAGTTGATTGATTTTGCTTTTTATACAGCTTATTATATTGGTGCGTTAGGTTTGTTTGCTTACGGCGCATTTGGTGGTAAGGACCTTGTTGGTAAGTGGGGCTATAAAAAAAGTATTGTATATGGATTGCTTTTTTCTGCCCTTGGTGCAGCCGCTATGATTATTGCTGTAAATGCAAACACATTTGCGGGTATGCTTGTAGGATTGTTCATTGTTGCGCTTGGTTTTTCATTACAGCAAACAGCGGCACAACCATTCGCTATTTCATTGGGGGATCCTTCTACAGGTACCAGTCGGGTGAATCTTGGAGGCGGTATCAATTCATTTGGAACAACCATTGGCCCCATCGTTGTAGCTTTTGCATTGTTTGGAACAACAGCAGCTATTACCGATGAACAAATTGCCGGATTGAAATTAAGTAAAGTGATCACACTGTACACCTGCGTTGGTGCTTTATTCATTGCAGCTGCAGCGTTGTTTTATTTTTCTAAAAAAGTACCAGCTGGTGTAATGGTTGAAAAAACAGAGAAGGCTAATAAAGCGCTTAATACATTATTGATCATGACAGGTTTGCTGATCATCATGTTCGTACCAGTATTTAATAGTTATAAAACAGATCTCACCAATGCATCAACTGCTGATGTACTTGCCATGAATGCGTACAGGCTTCGGTGGCTGCTTGGAGCTTTTGGCGTTGTTGTGTTGGGTTTACTCATTGCCAATATGAGTGCTGCAAAAAAGGCCGATGGCTGGGGTGCTATGAAATATCCTCAATTGGTATTGGGCATGCTCGCCATATTTGTATATGTAGGTGTGGAAGTGGCAATTGGAAGTAATTTAAGTGAGTTAATGAAACAGAAAAGTTTCGGCGGCTTTCAATCTTCAGAAGCTGCACCTTATATTTCTATGTATTGGGGAAGTTTAATGATTGGAAGATGGGCCGGTGCTGTTTCGGCATTTAATCTTTCGAAGAATAATAAACTGATGCTTCAAATAATTGTTCCATTAATTGCATTCGGTGTGATCATTGGCGTAAATACTATTGCACATTATGATATGAAACCATTGTATTATTACATCGTTTGTGTATTGATACAGATCATTGCATTTTATATCAGCAATAATAAACCTGCAAGAACACTTATGATATTTGGATTATTGGGTGTAACGGCAATGGTTGTGGGAACACAAACAGAAGGCATCGTTGCAACCTATGCCTTTCTGAGTGGTGGATTGTTTTGCTCGATCATGTGGCCTTCTATTTTTTCTTTATCAATCGCTGGTCTTGGAAAATACACTACACAAGGCTCCGCATTTCTTATTATGATGATATTGGGTGGTGGTATCATTCCTCCAATTCAGGGTAAACTTGCTGATGTTATCGGCATACATCAATCTTATTGGATTCCTGTAATCTGTTTTGCTTACCTGGCATTTTTTGCAATAGCTGTTAAAGGTATTTTGAAAAAACAAGGGATTGATTATGATGTTAGTGACAATGCTGTGGGCCATTAATTTTTAGTAAAATTATTTAATCAACCATGATGAAAGAAAAATATGCTATTGGAATTGATATAGGTGGAACGACTACAAAGTTTGGTGTAGTTGACAGAAATGGAAACATACTTGAACAGGATCGCATTCCCAGCAACCAGCATGAAGTAGTAGAAGATTTTATTGATGATCTGTATGATAAACTTTTTCCTATGGTTAAAAATGTTGGTGGTACTGCCAACATTGCGGGCATTGGTATGGGCGCTCCCAATGGAAATTTTTATTCAGGCAATATTGAATACCCGCCTAATTTAAAATGGAAAGGCATTATACCGATCGCTGAATTGATGTATAAAAAATTCAAACTAAAAACAAAACTTACCAACGATGCAAATGCTGCTGCCATGGGAGAAATGATGTATGGCTGTACCAAAGATGTAAAACATTTTATAACAATGACATTGGGAACAGGTGTAGGAAGCGGTATTGTAATAGATGGTAAGATCGTACTTGGGCATGATGGGTTTGCAGGAGAACTTGGGCACACCACCATTCGCCCGGGTGGCAGGTTGCATAAAAGTACGGGCTTGCGTGGAAGTCTTGAATCTTACGCTTCGGCTACTGGTGTACGTGATACAGCCATTGAATTGCTTACAAGACACCCTGAAGAACATAGCCTTTTGCGTGACTATAGTTTGAATGAACTCACCAGTGAAACTGTATACCAATGTGCTATGCAGGGAGATAAAGTTGCCAATGAAATATTTGAATTTACCGGCCAGATATTGGGTGAATCATTGGCAAATTTTGTCATGTTCTCCTCACCCGAAGTGATCGTGCTATTTGGCGGTCTTACCAAAGCCGGCAACCTTCTTTTAAATCCAACTAAAAAACACATGGAAGCAAACCTGCTGCCCATTTTTCAAAACAAAGTAAAACTGATATTTAGTGAATTGAAAGAATCTGATGCGGCGATATTGGGAGCAAGTGCATTGGTGTGGGAAGAGTAGGAAATGTAAAATGTAAAATATTGAATGTAAAATGTAAAAGGTTTACGTTTTTTGAGAATTTGGAATTTGGAGTTTGCAGTTTTTTAAGATTGTGAACTCCATTTCTGCTTTAATAAACAATGAGTATGAAATATAAAATTATTAATTCCGTATTGCTGGTAGTAATTATGTTGAATTGTAATTTTTGTTTTGGGCAAATAGAAAATTTACGTTTCATCATTGACACAACCTTATCAAAAGATAGCGGGATTCATGAATTTGATTTTTATAGAGATTCGGTTATAAGAGGTAAATCATTTTATACTTCAAAAGAAGATAAAGTTCATTTTGAATACCTCAAGCTTGAGCCAAATAAATTTTATTGCTTTGAATATGATACTACCGGTAAAAAAACTGCCGAAGGTGTTGTAAAGAAAGAAGCCAGGCCTTATGACATAATTGAAATGTCTGTTTATGATTCCAACGGAAATATTATTGGCGTTAAGAAAACAGATCAATTTAAATTTTGTAGAGATGAATATTGGATTGAGAATATTAAAGCTGATGGAGAGCAAGAATCGGGTAAGTATATAAATGGACTGAAAGATAGTTTATGGGTACAGTACAAAAATTTTTGGCCTGAAAAGGATATATTTTACAGGAAAGGAATTGTTGTTAAAGAAGTAATGGTAAATATTGCAGGCACTACAGATAAAAGAGTGAAAGAATTTCTTACAAGAAAATGGAAAGTGCTGGAATTCTCACGCACGCCCACGCAACAATTTATTCCATCAAAGGAAAATGACAATGATTACAATAGTTATGTTTATCTAAAAAGCAACGATTCTTGTCAATGGTATACAAATCATGGCCGAACTAATAAAAAAGGTAGCTGGAAATTAATTGAAAATAATATGATTGAAATAAAGTTAGAAACAGGCAAGGTATTTCTAGCAACAATTGATTACTTAAGTGAATATGGACTTTCGCTAACTTTTAAATAAATTAAACTATAAAACAAAAAACCCTGCATATCTACAGAGGCTTTCACTTTCTAATTCCTTATTATAAATTTCTTATTCCTTATTCCTTATTCTTCTCTTCCTCCCACTTCCCCCTTCCCCATCCTTCTATCACATGTTTCTCACTATGATAAGAAGATCTTACTAACGGCCCGCTTTCTACATAGTCAAATCCGAGTTGATAACCAATCTCACGATATTCTGCGAATTCATCAGGATGAATAAAACGATCAACCCGTAAATGGTTTTTTGTTGGCTGAAGGTATTGGCCGATGGTTACTACATCAACATTGCTTTGGTATAAGTCCTGCAATGTTTTTACAACTTCATCTTTGGTTTCGCCAAGGCCAAGCATGATACCGCTTTTTGTACGCATGCCACCTGCTTTTAAAATTTTAAGTGTCTCCATACTTTGCCAGTACTTAGCTTGTATGCGTACCTGTTTGGTAAGCCTTTCAGTCGTTTCAATATTATGGCTCACCACATCCGGTGCGGCATCAATGATCCGTTGTATATTTTCTTTCTCAGCTTTAAAATCGGGAATAAGTGTTTCGAGTGTTGTATCAGGGTTTAATGCATAAACGGCTTTGATTGTATTTTGCCAGACGATGCTGCCGCCGTCTTTCAGTTCGTCCCTGTCAACAGAAGTGATAACAGCGTGCTTCACTTTCATTAAATGAATTGCTTCGGCTACACGTTGTGGTTCGTCCCAGTCAACAGCATCAGGACGGCCCGTTGCTACTGCACAAAATCCACAGCTTCTTGTACAGATATTACCGAGTATCATGAAAGTAGCTGTACCTGCGCCCCAGCATTCACCCATATTCGGACAATTGCCGCTTTCGCAAATCGTATGTAATTTATGGGTATCAACCAGGTTTCTTACATGCTTGTACTCTTCACCAATGGGAAGTTTAACCCTGAGCCAGTTTGGCTTTTTCACTGCGGGGATCTGTTCTTCTGTTGTTCCACATGCCATCTCAGTAAATGATTTTTATTGGCTGCAAAGATAAAACTAAAAATGTAAAAGGGAATCCTTGTATTTACGATAAATGATATTTCGGGCTGCTACTTTCGCTTACCAAACATGATCGATACATAGGCAGAAAAGAAAAATTGTTTTTGAGAATTGAAAGCCATTTGCGGTATCTTTTTGCTATAATATTCTGCTGCAACACCTACTTCCAGTGCATTAACCATTTCATTGTATTTTCCAAAATCAAAGCGTGCACCAGCTTTTGCATAAAGGCCGGGTGTAAGTTTTAATTTGCTCCAGCCAGTTCCAATATTAGGCCCGCTTACAAACCTGTCTATATTTAGAAAACCGAATGTAGTATCATTTGGATCGTAAGCTACATATTTATGATTGCCTGAGCCATCATTATCAACGATGTCAACCATATAAGGCCTTAATAAAGCAAGGCTTACTCCACCACCAATATTTCCTGTAAGTCCCACCCCGTTTTTATTTCCTTTATTTCCAAGTAAAAATTGTTCCTGAACCCCCAGCTTCACAGGATAAAAGAAATTTAATTTACCATAAATGATCGGGCTGCTGCTGCTATAGATATCCTGACTTTGAAGTTTTGCTTCTTTTGTGTGTTTGCGTTCTGCGATATCTAATTGAAATAATAATGCTTTTTTTACAGATTTAGCTCTTTCCATTTCAAAGAAAAAACCATTACCGTCAGTTGTTAGTTTTACTCCGAATAATGTATGTTTTTTGTATTTCACCACACCCTCTTCTTCCTGTTTGGCAATGGCACTGATACGTAATTTTCTTTCTTCCTTTTTATTCTTTTTAATTGAATTTGCTTCCTGTGCCATGATAGATGGTGATAGGATGACTGCAGTTATTAAAAGCAAAAATATTTTCTTCATGTATCCTGTTTTCGAAAGTAAATTTATGTAAAAATACTTTGTTATGCTTAACTTAGATTCAAATATAAAGCGAACTGCTGCATAGTTCCTGCTTAATATAAAAAAAATTACGATATGACAGCAACAGTTGTTTATAAAGGTGATCTCCGCTGTGAATGCACACACCTTCAAAGTGGTACTGTTACCGAAACAGATGCACCTACTGATAACCGGGGTAAGGGCGAAAGGTTTAGTCCCACAGATACACTTTGTGTTTCATTGGCAACCTGTATGATTACAACAATGGGCATCAGGGCCAGCGATATGAAGATTGATCTTAGCGGAACCAAAATAGATGTAACCAAACACATGCTTAGTGATCCACGAAGGATTGGAAAAATTGAAGTGACTTTGCATCTTCCCGATCTTCAATTAGAAGAAAAGGATAGGTTGGTATTAGAAAAGATTGGTGATGGTTGCCCGGTGATGAGAAGTATTCATCCAGATTTGCAGGTGGTGGCGGAGTATAAGTGGGGAGGTTGAGAATCTATTGCTGTTGGCTTTAGCCAACGGCCCAAAAAAAAACAGCTTGGGCTTTAGCCTATTTTAATTAGTATCTGTTTTTAATCTTTAATATACTGCCATCCATATTTATTCATAAATATTTCAATCTCTTCTTCAAAAGATTTTTTGTTATGATGATTTTCCTGGTTCCAGATATATTCTCTTACTTTTTTTAAATGACTTTCGCTTACACTGACTGCCCAAAAATCATCCTGCCATGAAAATTTGTTTGTAGTTAGTTTATTCTGATTGATCCAAAATGATGATTCTCCCTTAATAAGTTGTGCAACATCACTAATATTTTGTTTTTTATTTAATGAGATGAGACAATGAGCATGGTCGGTATACCCATTAACAACATCAAGAAAAATGTCTTTCTTTTCTGCATTATCTTTTATGTGCTTAAATACTTTTTTCCTGATTTTACTATTTAAAAATGGCTCCCTGTTTTTAGTGGCAAATACAAGATGTACCCAGATTCTGACCCAACTCATAGTTTTTATTTTTTTGAATGTGGCTAAAGCCACTTGATTATTATTTCATTGTCCGTTGGCTGAAGCCAACGGCAATAGAAGGGTTTATAATATTTTTGAAATTTTATTTTTTTAATGCCTCTCATCTATTGCCGTTGGCTTTAGCCACTGGCAATAGATGATCTTATAATATTTTACTTTTTCTTTTTTCATTTAATCATATTATTACTTGAAAGCAAGCGGCAATAGATAGTTTATTGTATTTTCTTAGCCCGCACTTTTAGAATGCCTCTCATCTATTGCCGTTGGCTTCAGCCACTGGCAATAGATGATCTTATAATATTTTACTTTTTCTTTTTTCATTTAATCATATTATTACTTGAAAGCAAGCGGCAATAGATAGTTTATTGTATTTTCTTAGCCCGCACTTTTAGAATGCCTCTCATCTATTGCCGTTGGCTTCAGCCAACGGACAATGATTAAGAAAAACAGGGGCTTTAGCCCCATTCATAAAAAAATTATTTTGCCATTTTTAAAATACTATTTCCAATGGCACACTGCAAACAATGTTTATGATCACAATATTCATGTTTCAATTGTATCAATGCCTGCGAATCAAATGCAGAATTATTTTTTATGCCGAGCAATTCATATCCCTTTGTAATATTGTTTTTTTCTGATGGCATTTGTTCCATCCATAACAATGCTTTTGTTTTAAATATTTCTTTGTTAGTACAATAACCATAAGCATATAACATGGGAATGACTGTATTGATTAGAATATTGCGGATCATTTCTTTACCAAGTGTTTTCTTTTTGAATGTACTTGTTTCATCAAACACATAATGATAATGCCAGTAGTCGTTGGCAGTTATATTGAATAATTTTTCAACATCATTGCAATGTTGAACTTCTCTTATCGTATCGAATAAATGATTGCTTTCATGTATGATCATGGCCAGTTGTGCCAACCTGATTGTAGGGAAATTTGCGGGACGCATTCTTAAAAAATACAAGGGATGATAAGCTTCTTTTAATTTGTATTTCTTTTGCAGGAAACGAAATTCTTTTTGAAGCATGATGGGATAATCTTCTTCAAATTGTTCATTTAACAAACCGGCTTGTCCCATTAATAATGCTTCGAGCTGAATCAACTGATGCTTGTGTTTGGCGAGCATATTTACAGGAATCGTTTGCGCCATTTTTTCAAAAGCATCGCTGTTTATTTTTGTTCCTAAATTGCGGGCAAGCATCCACCAGAAAACTTCTTCCCAATGCTGGTTGTTTTTTTTTAGCAATTTTTCTATATAAATTGCTTTTTGCTGTAAACGTTCTACCAATAAACTTTCTTTCCATTTTGCAAGTGTGAGTTCATTTATTTCATGCAAATGATTTTCGCAGGGAATAAAATACTGGCTCTGCATAAGGTCCTCATATTTTTTTAATAATAGTTTAGATACTTTGTTTTGTAATTCCAAAGTTGGAAATGGTAATTGCAGATCCATATCGTCGTTCCATACTACATGTAAAATAACATTGTTGTAATTTTTATCATTGCTGTGATTATGTAATTTCCAATCGCTGGAATTGGTGTGCAATTCAATGCTTCCTGCCCAGGTAGTATGATCAATCTTTATTTTCCCATTTAAAAAATCAGGCCCC
This sequence comes from Ferruginibacter sp., assembly GCA_039934735.1. Lineage (GTDB taxonomy): Bacteria > Bacteroidota > Bacteroidia > Chitinophagales > Chitinophagaceae > Ferruginibacter. The sequence goes on from JBDTLP010000034.1 coordinate 8,412, forward strand.
TGGTTGGTATTGTAATTTCCCTGGAATATGATTTGCAGTTCCTGTGCCTGTGTTGTTTGCAGGCTGCTGGTATTTAAATACTGGAACTGCCAGATGTATTGGAGTAAACGTTCAGTCATAAAAGAATTATGAATTATGAATGCAGAATTTTGAATTTCTAAAATACGATGGTTGTATTTTATAAAGAAGAGGAAATGGACAGAAAAGTGAAGTGTTTTACTTTGGAAAAAGAGAGGAAAATAACAAGATGGGTTTACTTTTACATTTTGCATTCAATATTTTGCATGTTACATTTCTATGGCAGAATGTAAAATGTAAAATGCAAAATATAAAATGTAAGGGTTTCTAAAGCGTATTTAGAGTTTGTACCACTCTACTTACCGGTAAACCCATTACATTATAAAAATCTCCATTAATAGATTTTATGCCAACAACGCCTATCCATTCCTGTATGGCATAGGCACCGGCTTTGTCGTAAGGTTTGTATTTGTCTATATAAAAAATGATCTGTTCTTCGGTGAGGGAATGAAAGGCAACAGTGGTGATATCAGCAAAGGAAATTTCTTTTCCGTTTTTTAAAATAACAACTGCTGTAATTACCCGGTGTGTTGTACCAGATAATTTTTTTAATATTTCTATTGCATTTGCACGATCAGTTGGTTTGCCGAGTATTTCGTTATTGCATACAACGATGGTATCAGCCGCAAGAATAGTAGTTTCATTATTGTTTTTTTTTGAAACAGCCAATGCTTTGTTGCGTGCAATGTGAATCGCCGTTTCTTCAAAAGATAAACCTGGTGGAAATGTTTCATCACTTTCACTCACGATAACATCAAAATCAATCTCTGCCCATTCAAGCAATTGTTTGCGGCGTGGTGATTGAGAAGCTAAAATTATTTTTTGCATATCCTACACATAGAATTTAAAAAATATCATTGATAAAATACCAGCAAGCATGACCAGTTTTATCATTGAACTAAGTTTGTGATAATCTGCTGGCACAGATGCTTTATACAATTTTCTTAAAATTATACCAAGTGGCAGAATGATTGCTGCAATGCAATAAATGGAAACCATCCACCAGCCCGATTGCCATGCATACAATTGTAAGATAGCAAGTGTGCCCATGCTTACAACGATCCAAACAGCTGTAAAAACTTTTGATGCAGGTATGCCCCATTCTATTGGCATTGTTTTGCATTCGTATTTTGCATCGCCATACATATCTTCAATGTCTTTGATCACTTCTCTTATCAATGAAACGATGAATGCAAATCCTGCATATAAAATCGTGAGTTTATAAAATCTTTTTATGGGAAAAGGATATGCAGTTGTGAGCCAGCCATTATAATTAATGATGGTTGCGCCTGCAAAAAAATAAACAACTACGATCACCCATGCAGTAAGTGCTGCAATTATGATATTACCCGACAATAATTTTCTTTTGAATATGGTAGAATAAAACCACAGCAGCAACACACAAAATATGTTAGCAATAACAATGACCCATTTGCCAGTTTTATAACTTATGTATAAGCTTAAAATGATTCCCAGAAAAGAAAGTATAAGGTGCCACATAATGGCCCATCTTCTTTTAACTACTTTATCTACTACTACTTTATCAGGTTTGTTTACCACATCAATTTGTAAATCAAAATAATCATTGATAATATAACCTGCAGCAGCAATGAGAACAGAAGCCATCATGAGCAGGTAAAATAAATAATCGCGTTGTGGAAAGTGAAAAGAAGCTGTTGTGTTTTGTTTATACAACGATTGAACGATGCAATTATAGAATAGCCATTGTGTTAGCGCAATAAATAAAAGATTGGGCCAGCGGATAAGTCTTAAAAATGCATCGAATAATTTCATTGAGTATTTTCAGGCGTTGGTAGTATAATGAAATTGTAGTTCTCTTTAGATCAGGATATCAGATGTCAGCAATCAGATATCAGCTTAAAAAACCAGTTTACAATAAAAGCTCATTTATAAAAAACAGCTGACTTCTGACTCCTGACCCCTCTACCTTGAGGAAACAGATTCATCAACAGCCCAATGATCATTTAATTTCAACACCTTTTCTATTATATCTCTTACACAGCCATGTCCCCCATTGATTGGCGAGATATATTGTGAAATCGTTTTTATTTCAGGAACTGCATCTGCAGGGCAACATGGTAATCCTGCAAGCTGCATTGCTTCAAGGTCTGGGATATCATCACCCATATAAAGAATTTGTTCGCTTGTTAAATTATGCCTTGTTACAAATTCAATCAGTTTATTTTTTTTATTGAGAACGCCCATAAAGATCTCGTTCAATCCCAACTTCTGTAAACGTAATTTAACTGCATCGGAATTTGCGCCGGAAATAATTAAAATATAGTATCCTTTTTTTATGGCTAGCTGCAAGGCATATCCGTCTTTTATATTCATGCGGCGAGCCATCTGTCCATCATCCATCAATAACAATGAACCATCGGTGAGCACACCGTCAACATCCAAAACGAAAGCTTTTATTTTTTTGAAATTGCTGAGAACGTTCATCAATTTGGAAATTTGGTGATTTGGAAATTTGGAAATGTAAAGAGCTGGAAAAAGAAAGAGTCTTTTAAATATTTTAGACCCAATTACCAAATTTCCAAATCAACAAATTTCCAAATTATTTCTGATTATCCCTCCACTCATACACCCAACTACTCTGTATCATTTCCAGGTGGCCCTCATTACTTTCTGTTGCTTTGCCGGTGAACCCAGGAATTTCCATTACCCATTTGTGAAGGTCAGTAAAACGTAAACGATAAATTTTACCTTCATTAAAATCATCACCAAAACGTTCGTATAATTTCATGGCGATATCCTCATAATCTTTCCAGTGAATGGGCAATTCGAAACTCATATAAATTCAATTTGGTAATTTGATGATTTGGTAATTTGATAATTTGAAAATGTGAAGTGTGTTTGAATTGAGAATATCCCAATTATCAAATCATCAAATTACCAAATTATCTAATTGGTTTTACTCTCCTAGAAACTGTGTCTGATCCGGCAATTTCACAATCACTTCTCCATCACCTTCCAATAAAACACACTGGCATCCCAATCTTGAATTTAATCTTGGATTGATCGCTCTGTCAATAAAATCTTCTTCCTTATCACTCAGTTCTTCAATAAGATCTTCGCCTTTTTCTACATAAAGATGGCAGGTGCTGCATGCACATACACCCCCGCAGTTGTGATGAAGATCTATATCATTTTTTAATGCAACTTCAAGGATCGATTGATCTGATTCCACATTATCAATTGTAACCGGTTCCAGGCCCTTCTGCTCAAACTTAAACGTAATCTTATACATACCTGCAAATTTCAGATTGCAAACGTACAGGAAATTACCAATTAAGGAAAATCTGTATTAAAACATATTTTGACTATTTTAGCCGACTTATCAATACAAGACATTAAAATATGGGTCATTTAAAAGAGTATTTAATAATTTGTGCAACCGTGAGTTTAATAATCTGCCTATCATCATGTGGCAGCGATAAAGACAAAAAGGACAAAGATGCACCTGCACCTGTTATTTTCAGAAAAGATACAGCGACACATAAAAAAACAGATACTGATGTTGTAAAAAGTGCACCTATTATAAATATTTCTGACACCGTTTCGCTGAAAGCCAATATTATCTATATAAAAGACAGTGCATCTACAAGTATCAGGCTCAGCCAAAAACTAGCCCTGATCTTTGGAACTAAACTGGGTGCTGTGATCAAACAAAATAAACTAAAGATGACCGGCCCGCCAATGGCCTGGTACCGTACACAAAAAGCGCCTTTCTTTTTTGAAGCCGGTTTACCAGTTGATAAAAAACCTGCAAAGCTTCCTAAAAACGTATTGTTTAAAACGATCACCGGAGGTGATAGTGTCCTCATTGCTCATTTTTATGGGCCCTATGATCAAACCTCCATTGCTTATGAAGCATTGAATGATTGGATGAAAGATCGTAAACAAAAACTGCGTGCACCTGCTTATGAAGTTTATGTGATGGATCCTATTGATAAAGCAGGAAAACTGATTGATCCGTATAAGGTGCAGACGGACATTGTGTTTCCGCATAATTAAAGCCCATCCCCTAACCCCTTCCCGAAGGAAAGGGACATTATGTGTAGCCCAAATGTGTTGGCATAATATTTATGTTTTAGCTTACGCAAAATGTTGCCACTGATTCACTGATTTTTTTTAAGAAATATATAATGTATCCTATTACGTAATCCATAAGGCAATCTATTACGTTTCCTCTCCGCCAGCTGGCGGAAGATAGAGGGGCTTTTTCGGGGGAGATAGAAGGGCTGTGTTCTACGGATTCATAATACTATCCGTCAATCTCAAATACGTCGTCCTCAATTTTGGATGATTCGTCAGCACCCTTAAATGTTTATCCAGCGTTTGAATGTCTTTGCGTACAGCCGGGCCTGTTTGTAGCAATGATGGAGAAGTGTTTTGTATGCGATGCGCCGTTTCCATAATGAGTGGCTTCAGCATATTAAAATCAATGTTTTCTTTATTACAGAATTCTTCAGCAATAGAAAAAAGATGGTTGGTGAAATTACTTACAATAACAGCCGCCGCATGTAGTTTCAGTCGCTCTTCATCATTCACTCTTTGAACGATGGATGATAATGTTCTTGCAAATTCTTCTATATATTGTATTACGCCTTCATTATTACCATCAATAAGCAAGGGAATATCTGCAGGAATATTTTCAGCATCTTTTACAAGGCTTTGCAATGGATATAAAACGCCATAATTAGCAGAAAGGTCTTTTAAAACTTCTTTGGAAACCGAACCTGCGGTATGAAGGATCAGTTTATTATTGAAATGCAATTGCGGCAAGCCTTCCATTACAACAAAATCGGAAACAGCTAATATTATAATGTCTGCAGCTTCATCTGGCTGGCCAGAAAGATCAGAATAATTCACATTTAATTCATCAGCCAATATCCTGGCATGATCAATGTTTCGACTGATAATCTGTAAGATAGTATGGTTATTTTTTACCAAAAGCCTGCTGAGTACGGTAGCTACGTTTCCGGAGCCGATGATTACAACCTTCATATTCTTTAACTTTGAAGCGATGAATGTACAAAAAAAGTTGGCATTTGGCTTTATCCGAACAAAATTGAATGGATTAAGTATTATAAATAAACGTAAAGCTGGTGAAGAAGCTTTCCGGCTTTTTTGTACACCTATATTAAAAGCTATAAAGCCAGGACAGGTTTTTAAAGATGCCGAACCACTCGAATTTTTGCTGGAAGACAAGCTGATAAAGGGTTTTCGCTGCCATCATCCTGGCAAGCATAAGATTTTATTATTACATGGGTTTTCTTCCAATTGCCACAATTTTGATAATTACGTAAACATTCTTGCTCATAAGGATTATGAAATACTTGCTTTTGATGCACCAGCCCATGGCGCCAGCGAAGGCAGAACAGTGAATGCACTTGATTATAGTAAAATGATAAAAAAGATCATTGAACTGTATGGACCTATACAGGGATATGTTGCACATTCATTTGGCGGATTAGCTATTTGTCTTGCATTGGAAGAAATACCACATGATGAAAATACAAAACTTGTTTTGATAGCACCTGCCACAGAAACAACTACGGCCATCGACAGTGCTTTTAAGATCATCGGTATTAATAATGAAAGATTGAAAAGATCCCTGGAACAGGTTATTTTAGAAACCAGTGGTAAGGAACCTGCATGGTTTTCCATTCGCCGGGCCATGAATAATATTAAAGCGGATGTGCTTTGGTTTCATGATGAAGATGATGATGTAACCCCTTTATCAGATGCGCTGAATGTGAAAGCAGACAATCATCCGAATATTAAATTCATCATCAGCAAAGGGCTCGGTCATCGTAAAATATACCGCGATGCAGATGTGAAAAAAGCGATCGTAGATTTTTTATAATCATCCTCACTAAATTTAATTTAGCCGATAAAATATTTTGATTTTTAAATTTTAAAGTAATATTGCACGCTGCCGGGCATAGCCGGTTGCGGTTTTATTGCGTATTAATATGTTGGATCGAAATAATATTAAGAAATACTTTTAAACGATCAGGCTAAAAACAAAAAAGCAAAAAAGCCCGTTAATAGTGAGGTTGAAAGCAAGTTCGATTAAATAAAAATTAACCGTATTCTATAAAAAGAGGAGAAAAAAATTATGGCAAAGAACCTATTGATCGTGGAGTCGCCTGCAAAAGCAAAGACTATTGAAGCCATCCTTGGAAAAGATTTTGAGGTTAAAAGTTGCTATGGACATATCCGTGACCTGGAAAAAAATGACATGGGTATTGATATCAATAATAATTTCATGCCCAAATATATTGTGCCCGCAGAAAAGGATCGCGTAGTGAAAGAATTAAAAAGCATTGCAAAAAGATCGGATGAGGTTTGGCTGGCATCGGATGAGGATCGTGAGGGAGAAAGTATCAGCTGGCATTTGGCAGAGGTGTTAAACCTTGATCCAAAGACAACCAAGCGTATTGTTTTTCATGAAATCACAAAACCTGCCATACAAAAAGCCGTACAAAATCCCAGGACAATAAATATGGATCTTGTAAATGCTCAACAGGCACGCAGGATATTAGATAGAATTGTGGGTTTTGAACTGAGCCCGGTATTGTGGCGCAAGATCGGCCAACAAGGAGGCCTAAGCGCAGGAAGGGTTCAGAGCGTGGCGGTAAAATTAATTGTAGAAAAAGAAAGAGAGATCAATCAATTTAATGCGGTTGGAAGTTTTAAAGTGGATGCTTCTTTGGCAGCAACAGATCTTAATGATAAAACAGTTGCTTTCAAAGCCGAAGGAAACAAATATACCGAGTCAGAAGCTGCCCTTGCATTTTTACAAAGTTGCATCGGCGCAAAATATACGGTAAAAGATATACAGGTAAGGCCAGGCAAACGTACACCTGCAGCGCCTTTCACCACATCTACCTTGCAGCAGGAAGCCAGTCGTAAATTGGGCTATGGCGTTAGTAAAACCATGTTGCTTGCACAAAAATTATATGAAAGTGGTAAGATAACGTATATGCGTACTGATAGTGTGAACCTTGGCGAAACGGCGATGGATGCCATCAAAGCAGAGATCGGTGCAAGCTTTGGTGCCAATTATTTACAGGTACGTAAATACAAAAACAAAAATGAATCTGCACAGGAAGCGCATGAAGCCATTCGCCCCACCTACATGGAAAATCACACGGTAAATGATCCTGAATTGAATCGTTTGTATGAATTGATCTGGAAGCGTACCATCGCCAGCCAGATGGCTGATGCAGAATTGGAAAAAACAACTGCTAAAATTAATATAAGCACGAACAACGAAGAGCTAAGTGCCAGCGGTGAAGTGATCAGGTTTGATGGGTTCTTAAAAGTGTACCTGGAAAGTACAGATGATGATGAATCTGAAAATGAAAATGCGGATGAAAGCAGGCTGCCTAATTTAAGGGTTGGCCAGGTACTTGAATTCAGGCAGATGACCGCTACAGAAAAATTTACCAAACACAGTGCCCGTTATACAGAAGCTTCTTTGGTAAAAAAGATGGAAGAGCTTGGAATCGGAAGGCCGAGCACCTACGCCCCTACTATATCTACCATCGTTAAACGCAATTATGTTGAAAAGAAAGACAAAGAAGGTGTACGAAGAACATACCGTGTTTTAAAATTACAAAACGATAAGGTTGAGAAATTAACCGAGAGCGAAAATACCGGGGCTGAAAAATCAAAATTATTTCCTACTGATCTTGGATTGGTGGTGACTGATTTTTTAAACCAGCATTTTACCAAAGTAATGGATTACTCTTTTACTGCAAATATTGAAAAGGAGTTTGATGAGATTGCTGATGGCAAAATGGTATGGAATAAAATGGTGGCCAATTTTTATAAACCCTTTCATACCGGTGTAGAACATACGCTGGAGAATGCCGAGAGAGCTGTAGGTGAAAGAACGCTGGGCGTGGATGCTGCAACCGGTAAACCTGTTACAGCAAGGATGGGAAGATATGGCCCGATGGTTCAGTTGGGTGCGCAGGCACAAAATGACCAGGATGAGAAACCCCGTTTTGCAAAATTAAAAGCAAGCCAAAGTATCGAAACCATTACGTTTGAAGAGGCAATGGAATTATTTAAACTTCCTTTGTCATTGGGTGAATATGAGGGACTTGAAGTGTCTATCAACATTGGAAGATTTGGCCCTTATGTAAAATTGGGGGAACAATTTATATCTATTCCACGTGGTGAAGACCTTTCTGAAATTGATATGAAACGTGCGGTTGAGATCATTACTGCAAAAAAAATTGAAGATGCTCCTATTGGATTTTATGATGAGAAACCAATTACAAAAGGTAAAGGACGTTTTGGCCCGTTCATTAAATGGAACGAACTTTTTATAAATGTACCAAGAGCCTATAATTTTGATGAGTTAACGCAAAAAGATTGCGATGAATTGATTGCAAAGAAGATTGAGAAAGAATCCAATCGCTTTATAAGGCAATGGCCCGAAGAAAAGATCGCACTTGAAAATGGCCGCTGGGGCCCGTTCATTCGCTTTGGTAAAAAAATGTTGAAGTTAATGTCGAATGGCACAAAAGGAAAATATACTGCAGAGGAATTGGCTGACATCGATCTTGAAGAAATAAAAAAGATGATACTCATTCAGGAACCGAAGGCATTTGATAAAAAATCATCCGCTAAAAAGAAAGCAGCTCCCAAAACAGCAACGAAGACGGCTGCGAAGGCGGCTCCTAAAAAGGCAGCAGTGAAGAAGAAATAAGGAACACGAATTTTAAGCACGAATTACACGAATAGTATTAATATAACTGTGTTGAATAATTCGTGAAATTCGTGGTATCAATTCGTGTTTAAAAATACGTGAAATGGTTTCCCTAAAATACGCAATAACTAAAGAAGATTACTCAAACTATTACACCTATGTAATGTGGGATGCGCCGGGTAATAAAAAGAAAAGGCTTTACTATTATGGTAAACAAGTATTGCCAATTATCTTATTACTATTCGCTTTTTATTATACTGGTTTTTTACAACGTTCCGATAAGTTTATTTTGATCGTTACCGGTTTTCTTGTTGCAACGACATTACTTTCATTTCTTGGTGTTCGCACAGCTACCATGCGACAGGCTGATAAGGTTGCAGAAGATCCCGGCAATAGTTCTATATTTCTTGAACACATGGTTACTGTTTCAGATACTGGTATCAACATAAAAGATGAATTAAAAGAAGTACGATTTCAATGGGCCGCTATCACAAAAAAACTGGAGAGCAAAAACTATTATTTTCTTTTTCATAATTCTATACAAGCGATCATTATTCCCAAACGTGTTTTTATTTCTCAGGATGAAAAATTACAATTTGAAAAAATACTTTCACAGCATTTAACTTTTGATGCAGAGGTTTCGCATTTATTGAAGAGTTAATGTGGCTCGTTAGGTTTTCCCTGGTTTTAACGCTATGCAATTGATATCAGATTTCAGAAATCAGATGTCAGCTGTTTTCTCTTGCTAAATTTTTTTATTCATTCAATACTTTATAATCTTTTTGCTGATTTCTGACAGCTGATTTCTGATATCTGTTATCTGACATCCGTAAGTTTAGCACGCCTGTGGAAAGTTTTCACATTATTATGTATCATATCTTCCCGAAATTGTCGTTTATATCTAACAGCACCTTACCAAACCTTGAAAGAAAATAAAGAAATAGCCGCACTTTTAACACTGATAGACGATCCGGATGAGGAAGTTTACAATACGATCAGCGATAAAATAGTCTCCTTTGGAAAGGATATCATTCCGCATCTTGAACATTTATGGGAAAACGTGAGCAATGAAGAAACCCAGGAAAGGATCGAATTATTGATCCATCGACTGCATTTCAGCGACCTCACGGCCGAGTTCATTAAATGGAAAGATGGTGATGCAGATCTTTTACAAGGTGCTATCATTGTAGCCAAATATCATTATCCTGATATGAATGCAGTCGTGATCATGCAGGAACTTGAAAAACTGAGGCGTAATATATGGCTTGAATTGAACAGCTATCTCACGCCAATGGAAAAAGCGAATGTGCTTAACAGTATCGTTTATAATTATTACAAACAAACAGGCGTAGAGATCAGTTATGAATCACCTGATACTTTTTTGATAAATAAAACACTTGAAGCAAAAAAAGGAAATTCGATCAGCAATGGAATTATCTATTTAATTTTATGCGAATTACTTGATATCCCGGTGAAAGCGATCAATATACCACGTCAATTCATTCTTGGTTATTTTGATCAGCAGTATGAAGCATTGAATCCTTCGGGGCATGCATCAGAAAAAATAAAATTTTACATTGATCCTTTAACGGGACAAATGTATTCGCACAAGGATATCGAAAGTTATTTTAAACGTCTTTCTGTTCCACCGGTTAATTCCTATTTCAGGCCGATGAACAACAGGCGCATCATACAGTTCTTACTGGAAGAAATGAGCAAATGTTTCGACAATGTGAACAACCAGTATAAAATGGATGAACTTTTATCATTAGCCAATATGCTCGAACTATGATCTACCATGTAACCAGGAAAGAAGATTGGGAAAAAGCCCTTTCTAATGGTTTTTATGAAGCAGCATCTCTCAAAGAGGAAGGCTTCATTCACACCAGCGCAGTTAACCAGATAACGGGCGTGCTTGAACGCTATTTTGAGAATGAAAAAGAACTGGTGTTATTGCATATAGATGAAGATAAGGTTGTCGCTCCCATTAAATACCAGCTTGCAGAATCCGTACAGGAAATTTTTCCTCATATTTTTGGAACACTAAATTTAGATGCTGTTGTTAAAGTTGAAATGTTATGATCAGTTGGGATGATTTTGAAAAAATTGATATCAGGATTGGAACCATCATTGAAGCAACTGATTTTGAAAAAGCAAAAAAGCCTTCTTACAAACTTAAAATTGATTTTGGTGCTGAAGGCATAAAAAATTCATCGGCACAAATAACTTCACTCTATAAAAAAGAAGATCTACCTGGCCGCCAAATTATTGCAGTCATTAATTTTCCTTCTAAACAAATAGCCAATTTCTTCAGCGAATGCCTGGTGCTGGGTGTGTATAATAAAAATAATGAAGTGGTATTGTTGGAACCTTCCTTGAAAGTTGAGAATGGAGATAAAATCGGTTAGAATTATTTTCCCGAATTTTTTATTGACCGCTATGATTGGAAGACGGATAATACTGAATGAGCTGATGAACACGGATTAATGCTGCTTCGCAGCATGTCGCAGAAAGTAATAAAAATGCGAAAGTCTTAACCGGGGTTATAATAATCTGTAATTTTTTGGAACAAAAAATAAATCCGTGATCATCCGCCAACTCCGTATCATCCGTCTTCCAATCATAGCCGTAGATCAAGCTGCAGAAAACTGCTCAAAGTAACCACCCAGTTTTTTAAAATTAATTTTATTGATCGTAAAGAAATTATTGCGGCCTTCTTTCCTGCATTCGATGAGTTCGCTATCGGCCAATAATTTTATATGATGAGAACAAGTAGGTTGTGATAAACCTGTAAGCGATACCATATCGCAACAGCGGATTGACCCTTTTTCCAGCATTTCTTTCAAAATACTCATGCGATACGGATCTGCAACGGCAGCCATTGCTTTTTCAAAAAATGCAGTATCGTTTTGCTTTGTCGTTGTCATTAATGCTGCAAATATAAAGGAGATGGCGTAAAGTCGTTTTTTGTAATTTTAATACTCTTATAACTGAGATAAAACAGGCTTTCGATTATTAAGTAACTTTTCTTTAACCACGGAGTTAAATGGAGTTTTAATATGGAGTTTCACTGAGTAAAAATAATTAGATAATACCTCTGTTAAACTCAATATAAAAACTCCTTCACGACTCTGTGGTTAAAATCGAATGCTCATAATTAAATCAATGGTTGCTATTATGTCTGAGACAGTTTATTATAAAAGCCCGCTGGGAGCACTTTCTATCAGTAGTGAAGCAACTGCCATTGTTGAAGTATCTTTTGCAAACAGGCAAACTAATATCACAGTAAATGAAGATGAAATTAAATATGAAAAAGGCAAATCACCCATCATAAAAAAATGCATCAAACAACTGGATGAATATTTTGCCGGGCAAAGGTTTGATTTTGACCTGGAACTTTCACAGGCTGGTACCTTATTTCAACAATCGGTTTGGGCGGGATTACTAAAAATAAATTATGGTAGAACGCTCAGTTATCTTTCCCTGAGTAAAAGGCTTGGCAATGTAAAAGCGATCAGGGCTGTTGGTACTGCTAATGGAAGAAACAATATTGCGATTATCGTTCCCTGTCACCGCGTTATTGGCAGCAATGGAACGCTGGTTGGTTATGGCGGCGATCTATGGAGAAAAAAATGGTTGCTGGAACATGAGGCTAAAAATGCGAATGGCGTACAATTGCTTTTTTGATTGCAGTTATTTTTGGCACGAATTTCACGAATTATCCCGGTGAACATTAACCGGTTTCCTAAAATTTAAAATTCATTGTATGTTTTTTTTAAACTTAATTTCAAAATCGTTCATTCCTTTATTGATAATATTGTCGCAGGTAGGAATAGCATCCTGCAATAATTCTACAGGAAAAAATAAAATCGTATCAACCAATAACGATAATGATGCATTATATAAAAAATACAATCTTAATAAAATAAAATTACCTGTAGGTTTTACAATAAGTGTTTATGCAGAAGTACCGAATGCAAGAAGCATGACGCTGTCTCCTTCCGGAACTTTATTTGTTGGAACAAGAGATGGCGGTAAAGTGTATGCCGTAAAAGATGGCAAGGTTTATACAATCGCTTCTGATCTTCATGTACCCAATGGCGTGGCGTTTAAAGATGGTAATTTATACATTGCAACTATTTCTTCCATTCTACGAATTGATCATATTGAATCAGATTTAAATAATCCTGCAAAACCGGTAACAGTCTATGATAAATTCCCAACAGACGAACATCATGGCTGGAAGTTCATTGCATTTGGGCCTGATGGAAAATTGTATGTGCCTGTTGGCGCTCCTTGTAATAATTGTGAAAGTGAAAATCCGATTTATGCAAGCATCACCAGGATGAATGCAGATGGAACAGGCTTAGAAATTTTTGCAAAAGGAATTCGCAATACAGTTGGATTTAGCTGGCAGCCTTCTAACAATCAAATGTGGTTCACCGATAATGGCAGGGACAATATGGGCAATGATGTTCCCGGTGATGAATTAAATACGGCAGCAAAAGCAGGAATGCACTTTGGTTATCCTTATTGCCAGCAGGGAAATTTGTTAGATCCGGAATTTGGCAAAGGAAAAAATTGCAGCGACTATACCCCACCGGTACAAATACTTGGGCCGCATGTAGCAGCGCTTGGAATGCGTTTTTACACAGGAAATAATTTTCCTCCGGATTATAAAGATCAAATATTCATTGCCGAACATGGAAGTTGGAACCGCACCGAACCTCTGGGCTATCGTGTTACACTTGTAAAATTAGATTCGTCAGGAAAATCAATCTCCTATTCAAATTTCGCCGAAGGTTGGCTTCAACCCAATGGAAAAGTACTTGGCCGCCCCGTTGATGTGCAGGTGATGAAAGATGGGAGTTTATTGGTGAGTGATGATTATTCGGGGGTTATTTATCGGATAACGTATAATAGGTGAATGAGTCAATAGGTGAATGAGTCAATAGGTGAATGAGTCAATAGGTGAATAAGTGAATAAGGTCAATCAAAAAAAATATTCACCTATTGACTCATTCATCTATTCACCTATTGACTCATTCACCCATTCACCTATTTTAGATCTTCCCCACCAAACGAAAGTGGCAATAACTGGCTTGCTTTCTCAATTACAAAAACCTTCCCTTTCATCCCACTTAAGATAAGCCTGATCGGTTGATTCGTTCTTGTTTCATATTCTGAAATATATTGTCTGCACATGCCGCACGGAGAGGCTGGATGATCACTTTCGCCATTTAGATTATCATATGCAATGGCCATGGTTTGAATCGGCACATTGGTTTGAAGCATGGCGGCTGATGCAAGCAAAGCCCTTTCTGCGCATATGCCTACGGGGTAGGAAGCATTTTCCTGGTTGGTACCCGAAACAGTTTCGCCATTATTTAATTTGGCAACGGCACCTACTAAAAAATTACTATAAGGCGCATAGGCTTTTGCTGTTACTTCTCTTGCAGCCTTTAGGAGTGATGCATCTTCAGGTGACAGGTCAGTGGATGACTCATATACATCATATCCAAAACGCACTTCTTCTTTTTTCATATGCAATAATATTTAAGATAAAAAATCCTCCCTACAATGAGTAGAGAGGACCAAAGCGTTGATGAAATTAACGATTAATAATGAAAATCAGAAAAACAATTGCCACTGATTCACTGATTACTTTTTTAGTTTTTAATCAGTGGATCAGTGGCAATGCATCTTATTTAATAGAATTAAACAATCTTTTCCAACGTGGGCCGTTTTCCCAGCTAAACCATATTAATGAAGCTTTTCCTACCACGTGATCTTCAGGAACAAATCCCCAGTAACGGCTATCCAGAGAATTATGCCTATTGTCTCCCATCATCCAATAATAATCCATTTTAAATGTATAGGTTTTGGCTTCTGTTCCATTGATAATAATTTTACCATCACGGTTTTCAATTTTATTTCCTTCATATACTTCTATACAACGTTGATAACGGATCAGGTTATCTGCTGTCAGATCGATAGTAGAACCTTTTTTAGGTATTGTTATTGGCCCGTAATTATCAGCCGACCATTTCGACGCAGTATCATAATAAGGGAACAGCTGGCTATCTGGTTCCATAATAAAATCAGATATGCTATAACCTGCAGGAAGTTTTAAATGAGCCCTTTCTTCATTGGTAATATTAACAAGAAAAACATTTGCTTTTAGTTGTGCCTTATCACCTTGTTCTTCCCTGATATTAATTCCAAATTCTTTTAATTTATCATTGTCAAGATAACCATCAGCAGGAACTTCTATTTTATAAAAACGTTGAGACTGCGGAAAAACATCCTGTGGTTTTCCATTAATAAAAACTTTTCCATTGATTACCTGCAACACATCACCACCAACAGCTACGCAACGTTTAATAAAATTTTCTCTCTTATCTACGGGCCTTGTTATAATATTATCTCCGTACCTGTCCCAGGTTTGTTCTCTTCCTATTTCCCTTACTTCCTGGTAATATGTTTTTTTGCTTCCAAAATTTTCTTCATCATTTATCAGCGTATCATTTACAGGGAAATTGAACACCACCACATCATTTCTAGTTACCGGGCTGGGAAACCATCTTGTATAGGGGATTTTTATCCATTCAACATATGATTTTATGTTTGAGTTAGGTAAACTATGATGAACAAAAGGCATTGCTATTGGTGTATTGGGAATGCGTGGGCCGTAACTGAATTTGCTTACGAATAAAAAATCATTCACCAGCAATGTTTTTTCCATAGATGGTGTTGGAATTGTATAAGCTTCAAAAACAAAGGTTCGGATGATTGTAGCAGCAACGATTGCAAAAAATGCGGCATCTATCCATTCACGTGCGCCTGATTTTTTATAATTATCTACAACCAATGTTCCTGCATATCTTTCACTACTTGAAAAACCCAGGTAAGGAAAATAAGCAAAAGGAAAAAGTACGGCGGCTGTATGCTGCCAAAAACCAAAGCGGCCAAAGTGTTCTACAAATTTTATACAGATCCACATGGTGATGAACTGCCCTGCAATGGGAATGAGCTGGAAAAAGAACCATATTTTTTTCAGCCCCATCTTTTCTACCAGGCACCAGGTATTATAAATAGGTATAAATGCCTTCCAACCAGCCATGCCTGCTTTCTTAAACATACCATACATTCCTACATGCCAACCTATCGCTCCAATAATGAAAATAATGTAACCAATACTCATATGTCAAATTTTATCGGGCCAAAAGTAACATTCAAAGCCTGATTATGAATAATTAATATAAAAAACAGTTTGCTTTCCCTGATATTTAACAATTCTACAAAGGTTTCAGACGTTCCAAATGATACAAACAGCTGAAACCATTGAAACTTATTTTCTTGGTAACACAAAATTTTCAACATCTTCAGCACTAATCGTTTTGCCTGATAAAATAATCAGCCTTTCCACTACGTTTCTCAATTCCCTGATATTACCTGTCCAGTCATGTTGTTTTAATGCCTCCATAGCATTTTTATCGATCGTTTTTTTCGGTTGTCCGTATTCGGTAGCAATCAAATCTAAAAAATATTCTACAAGGTGTGGTATATCATCTCTTCGCTCATTAAGCGCAGGAACATGAATGATGATCACACCAAGCCTGTGATAAAGATCCAGGCGAAAATTCTTTTCATCAACTTCTTTCAACAGGTCTTTATTGGTAGCTGCAATAACCCTTACATCCACGCTGATATCTTTATCGGCACCTACCCTTGTTATTTTTCCTTCCTGTAATGCACGCAATACTTTTGCCTGTGCATTCAGGCTCATATCGCCAATTTCATCCAGGAACAATGTGCCGCCATTGGCTTGTTCAAATTTGCCAATGCGTTGTTTAATGGCAGAAGTGAAAGAACCCTTTTCATGCCCGAATAATTCACTTTCTATCAATTCCCCCGGAATGGCCGCACAATTCACCTCCACCATTGGCCCGCTGTTGCGATTGCTTTTTTCATGAATCCATCTTGCTACCAGTTCTTTGCCAGATCCATTCTCGCCAGTGATCAGCACACGGGCATCCGTAGGGGCTACTTTTTCTATGGTACTTTTTATTTTTTCGATCGATTTACTTTCGCCGATCATTGGCTGAACCTTGCTTACCTTACGTTTCAACACTTTTGTTTCTGTAACAAGATTTTGTTTTTCAGCCGCATTTCTCAATGTGATGAGTAAACGATTCAGGTCCGGCGGTTTGCTGATATAATCAAAAGCACCTTTTTTTACAGCTTCTACTGCAGTATCAATATTACCATGCCCGCTGATCATGATAATTGGAATATCAGGATTAACTAATTTTGCTTTTTCAAGAAATTCAATGCCATCAAGTTTAGGCATTTTGATATCGCACAATACAACGTCGTATGATTTTTCACTAAATTTTTTAAGGCCTTCTTCGCCATCAACTGCTTCATCAATTTTATATCCCTCGAAGCTTAAAATTTCCGACAGGGTTTTCCTGATCGCCTTCTCATCATCAATAATTAAAATATTCGTCATTCAGTTTTAAGTTTTTGTAAACAAAAAGATTCCAATCTTACAGCTGTTTTTATCATTCCAAAAATAAACATTTATGCACTGCAAAACTATAATAGCCTTTATGCTGCTTTTTTTGATATCGTGTAAAAATAGTGATTCTAAGGCGCAGGTAGATAAAGTTGGTAAAGTTGATGTAGTTAACAAGGTTGATAAAGCTGGTATTGTCAATAGCGACAATCCATATTTTGATATTGCAGCAATTCCATTGCCTGGAGGGTTTAAAAGATTAGATACAACAGCAAATTCATTTGCACAATGGCTCCTGCATATTCATTTAAAAAAAGATAAGACCGTTTATTTGTATGACGGAAGCAAAAAGCAAAACCTGTCTGCGCAATTTGCCGTGCTTGATATTCCCGTTGGAAACAAGAACCTGCAGCAATGTGCAGACGCAGTCATGCGTTTAAGAGCTTCATATCTTTTTGATCAGAAAAAATATGATTCAATTGTTTTGTATGATAATGAAGGCAAGGCGTACCATTTTTCACAACCTTATTCGAATGATAATTTTAATAATTACCTGCAAACCGTTTTTGGTATGTGTGGAACCGCATCCTTATCCAAACAATTAAAGAAAATAAATTTAAAAGATATTGAACCCGGCGATGTTTTGATACGAGGTGGTTTTCCCGGGCATGCAGTTATTGTAATAGATGTTGTAATAAATAAAGATGGACAAAAAAAATACATGATCGCACAAAGTTATATGCCTGCACAAAATATACATATACTGCTAAATTTTTCAGCAACAGGAAAATCTCCATGGTATGATGTAACGGATGATGATATTATTGGAACACCGGAATATACTTTTTATGCAAGTGAGCTAAAACGCTGGTAAGTGAATCTCTTTGAAAAAACTATTTCTTTTTAATTGAATGATCGAAAAATTCCGGTTCTTTTTTACTTACCCATTTAATAAATTTAGTTCTTTCTTCATGCTCCCTGATTCGCCCGATCGTATTATAATAATTTTTTTGTTCCGTTTCTGTAAAAACAGCATGTACTTTGGCCTGGCAAATTTTATGCATAGCCACCGTAATTGTATCCTTGCCGCCCTTGCTGGGTGGTATCAAATGATGACGCACAATTGGTTCAGCCAATTCACGGTTACAAAGAGGACATTTATTAGTCTCGGACATCGTTCATTTTTAGTTGAGTGGTAAATATATTATTTAATTGACACTTCTTTAAGTTGGGCGAAACCCACTCGCATTTTTAAATGAAAAAATCTCTACGTGACCGTGAGTAATTTTTATTTGTTGTCGGAAGAATCCCACTCTTCGGCGGAACGACCCCACGCCCCAGACGTGTGCGCTACCGCCCGAAATTTCCGGATTGCAAATGTAATGGCTAATTGTACAGTTTTAAAACACCATAAAGTTCCGAATCTTATTATCCTACACATCAATATAATATAAATAATGGTTGCCTAAAATTTCGGAACAAAAAAACGCAACCAGGTTGGTTGCATAAAAAATCTTGCAAAAAAAAGGGCAACCACACTGGTTGCATAAAAATCCCCGCAAAAAAAAGGCAACCTGGGCTCCTAATCATAATGGCAACTGCCTCAATATTTCATTTACCTGTGTAACACCCGATTTTCTCCAAACTATTTTTCCATTTTGAAAAATGATCAGGGTTGGCACCGATTGAACGCCAAATTGCTGAGCATAAGAAGGATTTTTATCAATATCCATTTTTATGATCGTTGCTTTATCTCCTACTTTTCTTTTTAACTCTGATAAAATGGGCGGCATCATTTTACAAGGCCCGCACCATTCGGCAGAGAAATCGACCAATACTGGTTTCGTTCCTGTTATAAGTTTTTCGAAATTGTTCATATTTAGTGTTTTGAGAGAATGATTTGCAAACTGCTCTGGCCGCATTCGATAGCAGTCCATACAAGCATAAGAAGCTCTACAATAATTATTCCCCCTTTCACTTCATTATTTTTTTATTTATTATAGCCTAATTTTATCAAATGCTTTTAAACATATTTACACAACCCTGGCCCTGGTATGTATCAGGCCCTTTAATTGGATTGATGGTTCCTGTCCTGCTATTAGTTGGCAATAAAAGTTTTGGTGTTTCATCTTCACTACGACATATCTGCGCTGCTTGTTTGCCTGCAAAAATTCCTTTCTTTCATTATAACTGGAAGAAAGAAGCATGGAATCTTTTTTTTGTAACAGGAATTCTTGCTGGTGGTTTTTTAGTTAGCGGTTTTTTAAACAATCCACAACCTGTACAGGTGAATCCTGCACTTGCAGAAAATTTAAGTAAATATGGCATCCATGATTATAACGGATTGGTGCCAACAGATATTTTCAACTGGCACGCTTTATTAACTGCCAGGGGAATGATCATGATGGTGCTTGGTGGTTTTCTTGTTGGATTTGGAACCCGTTATGCAGGTGGTTGTACAAGCGGCCATGCGATCATGGGATTATCAAATTTGCAATGGCCATCATTGGTAGCAACCATTTGTTTTATGGCCGGCGGATTTATAATGGCCAATTTTATTTTACCTTATATCCTGCAATTATCATGAGTACAATTATTAAAGATAAAGAACAGCTTCATCATGATTTTTTAAAAACCAATCCTGATTTTAAAGCACGCAGCCTTGATACAGAGGGCCTCAATGAATCTGAATTAAAACATCCACGATGGTATAATTTAAAATATTTAGTGCTGGGAATTTTGTTCGGCGTATTACTGGTAAAATCAGAAGTGATATCATGGTTTCGTATCCAGGAAATGTTCAGGCTGCAAAGTTTTCATATGTATGGCATTATTGGTTCTGCTATATTCGTTGGCGTTATAAGTGTTTTTATTATTAAGAAATTCAAAATAAAAACCATCTATGGTGAGCCCATTGAATTGCCTAAAAAAACTTTTAATAAAGGACAGGTCTATGGCGGATTGACATTTGGTCTTGGATGGGCACTCACAGGCGCATGTCCCGGGCCATTGTTTGCGCAGATTGGTACAGGTGCTACTGTTACCATCGTTACATTATTAAGTGCTATTGCCGGTACTTGGGTATATGGTCTTTTGAGGGATAAGTTACCGCATTGATTTATTTGTAACTTTTTTTTAACCACAGAGGTCAAAGAGTTTAAGGACGAGTTTTACAGCGTTATTTATAATTAAATAAAACTCCGTGAAACTCCATATAAAAACTCCTCTTACTCCGTGGTAAAAAAAATGTAACTAAAATTCTAAACTTTCTCAATTCATTACAAAGTTTCTTCCATTCGCACTTCTTCAACTTTCATGTGAAGTTGCTTGTGTATATGTTTGCGACATAATTAATTTTTTAATGAAGAAATGAATGTGTTTTCAATTCATAAATCTAAAAGTGGAAATAAACATTTCGGGCGTACCCACTTCAATCATTACTCCATACAGCTTAAAATATTCTTCAGAAAAAATAACGAGCTCATTTAAAAAATGATGAGCCTGTAAATATTGTCTTGAATCAAGTCCCGGCAGGTCAATGATGCGATGAAGTGCTTCAATTGCAGCGTCAGTATTACCGGTGTCAATATGTTTTTTTGCTTCTTTAAATAAACTCCATGGTGCTTCATTATTTCCAATGGCAACCCTTTGTTCTAATGGTTGATCAGCAAAAAGTAAGTCACGTGATGAGTGTTGGTTTTCGCAAGTGTGCATTTTCTTTGGCATTGTTTTGTTTTTAATAAGCTGGTCAAACTTATTTTATTCTTTTTTATATTATTCGCTTTACTGTGCAAATAGTAGTTTTCAATTAGCAAACGGTTAATGGTGACATTGATTCACTGATTTTGTTTTAACCCGGTTGAATGATCTTTATTGAATAGTATGATTACATATACCTAGAGGATGGGAACGCGGATGACGCGGATGCGACAGATTGAACGGGTCTTTACTTGCTTCGCAAGTATTGTAAACAGGTATTTAAATTTAGTTATCGCTTGCGAAGCAAGCAAAATCCGTTTTATCCGCCGCATCCGCGTCATCCGCGTATCTATCATCGGCGTAGATAAAAAGCAAGCTTCCCCTTTTACATGAAATTCTCAGCTTTTTTCCTGATATTTGCGCAATCTCATATAAATAATGAAGGTTTTAATCAAGCAAGCTCACATCATTTGTTCCGCCTCCGCCTTTCATGGGCAAATCAAAGACATTTTTATTATTGATGGAACTATAGAAAAAATCGCCGATAACATTACTGAAAATGCAGATGAGATTATCGCAAATGATAACCTGCATGTAAGTATTGGATGGATGGATATATTTGCTCACTTTGGCGATCCCGGCTATGAACAAAAGGAAACCATTCAAACCGGTGCAGCCGCAGCAGCAGCGGGTGGATTTACGGATATTATGATCCTTCCGAATACGAGCCCAACCATATCTTCCAAATCACAAGTAGAATATATTGTTCAGAAATCAATTCCGCTCCCGGTTAATATTTATCCCATTGCTTCCATAACAAAAAATGCTGAAGGAAAGGACCTTGCCGAAATGTATGATATGCATGCCAGCGGCGCCATTGCTTTTAGTGATGGAACGATGCCTGTACAAAGCCCGGGTGTTATGATGAAAGCATTGCAATATGTTATTTCCATTGATGGGGTTATTGTACAGGTGCCAGATGACAAATCAATATCGGCACACGGCCTGGTGAATGAAGGCATTGTAAGTACAAGATTGGGATTGCCGGGCAAACCCGCTATTGCAGAAGAATTAATGATCCAACGTGACATCGAATTATTAAAATATACAAATTCCAAATTGCACATAACAGGCGTATCTACCCGCAAAGGAATTGAATTGATTGAAAAAGCAAAAAACGAAGGACTGAGGCTAACGGCTTCCGTTACCCCTTATCATTGTTTCTTTTGTGATGAAGACCTTGAAAGCTATGATAGCAATTTAAAAGTAAATCCCCCGCTGCGTACAAGAGCAGATATGATGGCAGTGAGAGCATCCATTGGCAAAGGAACGATTGATTGCATCGCATCACACCATATTCCCCAGCATTGGGATGATAAGACCTGTGAGTTTGAATATGCTAAGAATGGAATGATCGGCCTGGAAACATTATTTGGCGTTGTAAACAGTTTTGAAAATAATATTGAAAACTTAATAAATAAATTAACGATTGCACCACGACAGGTATTCAATGTTGAAATACCTCAAATAAAAGAAGGTGCTGTTGCATGTCTTACCTTATTTGATAAAGATCAAAAATATATTTTTGAAGCGTCAATGATCAGGTCGAAATCACAAAACAGTCCTTTAATTGGTAAAGCATTAAAAGGAAAAGTGATTGGCATTATTAATAAAAACAAGGTTGTTATAAATTAAAATGAAAAACCTGACTGCTACTATTAAAGGCGTAATAACAGGCTTGCTGATGATCATCATGTCTGTTGTATTTTTTTATTCGTTGAAATTGCCTGTAAATGGTATGAACCAGTTTTTGATCATTGCCATTTTTGTTATAGGTATTTTTTGGAGCCTGGTTTCTTTTAAGGAACGGGCACCGGAAACAGCAGGATTCAAAGATTATTTTTCTGAAGGGTTTAAAACCTTTATTGTAGTTACTTTTTTTATGGCGGTATTTACATTTGTATTTTATAAATTGAATCCGCAGATATTGGAGAATGGCATCAAAGAAAACAATATCTTAGTAATGAAGGAAGGTAATCATACAGAAGCAGAGATTGATGAAAATGCGCAAAAGATGAGAGATATTTTTATGCCAATGATGCTTACCATTAATACGGTAAAATATTTACTGATTGGTTCATTGGTTTCATTGATCACTGCAGGATTTTTTATCAAAAAGAAAGTTTAGTAAATATATACGCTATTTAATTGTGCTTGTATATTTTATCCGGACAAAAAATAAATTATGGATATTTCAGTCGTAATACCACTTCTTAATGAGGAAGAATCGTTGCCCGAGTTGGCAGCGTGGATTGGCCGTGTGATGCTTGCCAATGATTACACTTACGAGATCATTATGATCGATGACGGCAGCACCGACGATTCATGGAACGTGATCAATCGCCTGCGCAATGCAAATGGAAATATCAAAGGAATAAAATTTCAACGCAATTATGGAAAGAGCGCTGCATTGAACGAAGGTTTTAAAGCAGCACAGGGCGATGTGATCATTACGATGGATGCAGATATGCAGGATAGTCCTGATGAAATTCCGGAATTACACAACATGATCGTCAATGGCGGTTTTGATCTTGTAAGTGGCTGGAAGAAAAAAAGATATGATAATACACTCACGAAAAATATTCCAAGTAAATTATTCAATGCGGCTGCAAGGAGCATGAGTAAAATAAAATTGCATGATTTTAATTGCGGCTTAAAATCATATAGCAAGAAAGTTGTAAAAAGTATTGAAGTATATGGCGAGATGCATCGCTATGTACCCATATTGGCCAAATGGTCTGGTTTTAGAAAGATCGGCGAAAAAGTAGTTGAACACCGTGCAAGAAAATACGGCGTTACAAAATTTGGCTGGAGCCGTTTTATAAATGGGTTTCTTGACCTGATGACGATCTTCTTTGTTGGTAAATTTGGTAAAAGGCCCATGCACTTCTTTGGTTTATGGGGTACACTTTTTTTCTTGTTTGGTTTTGGACAATTTCTATACCTCACTATTTCAAAATTCTTTTTAGATAAAACAGGAATGACACAAAGACCACTTTTTTTCTTTGCCATTCTTGCTATGATCATCGGTACTCAATTATTTCTTGCAGGATTTATCGGTGAATTGATATCGAGGAATTCTGCGGATAGGAACAATTATCTAATTGAGGAGAAAGCCGGACTTTAATCAATTTGATGATTTGGTAATTTGGAAATTTGATGATTAAAACGATTCAATATTTGTGTCTTAATCATCGAATTACCAAATCATCAAATTACCAAATCACTTTGTCCCCAAATTTTACATGTTGAACGAATTGCCTCAAAATATAATCATCATCGGCCCGGCCCACCCACTCCGCGGTGGCCTCGCTTCTTTCAACGAACGCCTGGCACTTGAATTTAAAAATAATGGCCACCAGGTAAGCATCTACACTTTCTCGTTACAATACCCTGGTTTTTTATTTCCGGGAACAACACAATACTCAACTGAACCTACACCTACAGGGATAAAGATAAATGTAGCCATCAATTCTATCAATCCATTTAACTGGATAAAAGTTGGCAGGAGAATTAAAAAAGAAAAACCGGATATTATTTTAGTCCGTTACTGGCTGCCATTTATGGGCCCATGCCTGGGAACGATCCTGCGCATTGTAAAAAAGAACAAGCATACAAAAGTTGTTTGCCTGGCAGATAATATCATTCCACATGAAAAACGTTTTGGCGATGTACCATTCACAAAATATTTTTTGAAACCGATTGATGCATTCATTACCATGAGTGAAAAAGTACTTGCTGATTTAAAAATATTTGCTCCATCAAAGCCTGCAAAATATGTTGCACATCCGTTGTATGATAATTTTGGAGAAAAAATAGGCAAAGTTGAAGCAAGGGAAAAATTAAAAATTAAAAATGAAGAATTAATAATTTTATTCTTTGGGTTTATTAGAAAATACAAAGGCCTCGATATTTTATTGGATGCAATGAAAATTCTCCAAACACCAAACAGCAAACACCAAATTATAAACCCCAAATTACTCGTAGCCGGTGAATTTTACGAAGACCGAAAATTGTATGATGATCAAATCAAATCATTAGGAATTGAAAATAGCCTCATCCTTCGCACCGAATTCATTCCCGATAGCGAAGTGAAATATTATTTATGTGCCGCAGATGTGGTAGTACAACCTTATCGCAATGCTACCCAAAGTGGTGTTACGCCCCTCGCTTATCATTTTGAAATTCCGATGATCGTAACCAATGTTGGTGCACTTCCAGCCATGGTTCCCGAAAATAAAGTGGGGCTTATCGCTGAACCAAATGCGAATGCAATTGCAGAAAAGATTGTTGAATATTTTGATAAAGGGGAACAGCAGTTTCTTCCTTATTTGCGGGAAGAGAAGAAGAAGTACAGTTGGGAAGTGATGGTGAATGCGATAGTTAAGAGTGTAGCGTTATGAGTGTAGAGTGCGTTTGCAAGAAACCTGACGTTAAAAATTTGATTAAAATATACTTTTTACTGGCATTTTACGTTAACCAAAGTTTGAAAGATGAAAGTCATGAGCATTAAAACGAACTCAAAATTTTGAGTCATTAAAATGTTGATTTTATAAATGACCTTTAACTTAACATAAACTAACTGATAACTCTTAACTCAAAACTCATAACTCGAAAAATGATCTACAGAAGTAAAGCTCCCCTTCGCATAGGCCTCGCCGGTGGTGGTACAGACGTTAGCCCTTACAGTGACCTGCATGGCGGCGCTATTTTAAATGCTACCATTTCTTTATCAGCTTATGCCAGCATCGAACCAATCAATGAAATGGAAATCATTGTTGAAGCGCTTGATCGCAATGAACAACAACGTTTCCCCTGGATGTGGCAATTGCCTATTGATGGTACGCTCGATCTGTTGAAGGGTGTTTACAATCGGATATCAAGAGAATTTAAACAACCGCAAACAGGTTTTCGTTTATCCACTTTTGTTGATGCACCAGCAGGTTCAGGACTTGGTACTTCTTCCACATTAGTAGTTGCGATATTGGGCGCTTTTGTAGAAATGCTTAAACTTCCATTGGGAGATTATGACATTGCACACATGGCTTATGAAATTGAACGGAATGAATTAAAGCTTGCCGGTGGTAAACAGGATCAGTATGCAGCTACATTTGGCGGCGTGAATTATATGGAGTTTTATGAAAATGATAAAGTAATTGTAAACCCATTGCGCATTCGTCCGCAATACATGCATGAACTTGAAAATAATCTCGTGCTTTATTTTACTGCAACCTCAAGGGAAAGCGCAACCATCATTAAAGAACAGGTAAAGAATGTAACCAGCAATAACGAAAAAAGCATTGAAGCCATGCACCAGCTCAAAGAGCAGGCACGCATGATGAAAGAAGCGTTGTTGAAAGGACGCCTGAATGAATTTGGAGAAATTCTCGATTTCGGTTTTCAACAAAAACGCAAGATGGCTGCAAACATCAGCAACAGCAGCATTGAAGAGATTTACGAAGCCGCAAAAAAAGCAGGCGCAACAGGAGGAAAGATCAGTGGTGCCGGTGGTGGAGGATTTATGATCTTCTATTGCCCGGGCAATTCAAATTATGCAGTGAAAGAGGCACTGCGGAAATTTGGAGGTGAAATAAAAAATTATTCATTTACCAAATACGGACTTACAAGTTGGCAAATTTAATTATGATTTGATTTCCCCAATAACTTTAATATTAATAACCCCGGATTTCTTTCGGGGTTATTTCATATACAATTACCCATATTTCATTTCTGAAAAATAAATTCCGATTATTCATATAAGCCAGAAGGTCTAAAATATACATAACCCCGAATGCAATTCGGGGCAATTAAATATAACTGCATTTCCAACCCTGGAGGGGATGAACAATTGGTACTGGTGATTCACGCTGTAAGATATTACAAGTAGTCTTTTACTTAATGTAAATTGATTATTTATATTAGCCCGAAGGGCTTAAATATCCATAACCCCGAATGCAATTTGGTGCAATTAGATAAACTGCATTTCCAACCCTGAAGGGGTTGAACAATTGCTGCGGATGATTCCATTGTAAGATATTACATACAATCTTTCATTTGAAACTACGTTATTGCAACACCCATATTGGGTTTGGCAAAATGTAAATTCCATTACCTTTGCCTCACAATTTTTAACCAATCTAATTTAATTGTACCATGACTGACCAGATTCAAAATTTAATACAGGCATCTATCGATGTAAAATTGCAGGTGTTGGCAAACAAAGATTTGCAAAAAACATTGAGCGAATGTGTTGAAGCAATAGCAACTTCTTTTAAAAATGGTAACAAGGTATTGTTTTGCGGTAATGGCGGAAGTGCTGCCGATGCACAACATCTTGCAGCAGAATTCAGTGGACGTTTTTATACTGATCGTGAAGCATTGCCTGCAGAAGCGCTGCATGTAAATACATCTTATATCACTGCTGTTGCAAACGATTATAGTTATGATGTGGTTTATTCAAGAATGCTACAAGGCATTGGTAAAAAAGGAGATGTTGTTGTTGGTTTAAGTACTTCCGGTAATAGCGGGAATATTTTAAAAGCATTTGAAACAGCCAGGCAAAAAGGAATGATCACGATCGGTTTCACAGGTGCTACAGGCGGCAAGATGAAGGATCTTAGCGATTACCTGATAAATGTTCCATCAACTGATACACCACGCATTCAGGAAAGTCATATTTTATTGGGACATATTATTTGTCAGTTGGTGGAAGAGATTATATTTCCAGCCCCCTAACGACACCCCCTAACCCCCTAAAGAGGGAATCGTCTGCAATTATTTAAAGTTTTTTTTATGAACGAAGTAACAAATCGTGAAGCGCTAAGCTCCCCCTTTAGGGGGCCGGGGGGTTACCAGGCCATCATTCTCGCAGGCGGATTAGGCACTCGTCTACGCAGTGCCGTTCCTGATCTTCCCAAATGTATGGCGCCTGTTGCAGGCAAACCATTCTTACATTACGTGATCGCTTACCTGCAGCAACAGGGTGTTACCAGTTTTATTTTTTCATTGGGATATCTTCATGAGTTCATTGAGGATTATATCAATAAAACCTATCCCAACCTGGAGGTTCAATATTCAATTGAAGACGAACCACTCGGTACCGGCGGTGCCATTCAGCATGCATGTTCAAAGGCAACGGAAGAAAATCTACTTGTACTGAATGGTGATACGATGTATAAAATTGATGTAGAAAAGCTGCTCTCCTTTCATACAAATCGTCATTCATCCTGCACACTTGCATTGAAGCCCATGGAGCATTTTGAAAGATATGGCGTTGTTGAAATAAACCAGGAAAATTACATTCAATCATTTAAGGAAAAACAATTTTACGAACACGGCCTCATCAACGGTGGCGTATATGGTTTAAATGTCGCTGCTTTTTTAGCACTCGGTTTACCAACAAAATTCTCATTCGAAAAAGATTATCTCGAAAAATATTTTACATCAGAAAAAATGATCGGCATTATACAAGATGAGTATTTTATTGATATTGGGATACCGGAGGATTTTGCAAAAGCAGATAAGGAATTTAAAATTATGAATTAAGAATTATGAATTGTTTTTCGTGTTTAAAATCTCATAAAAATCGGGTGATTAGGACTTATTAATGTTGAAAGTACTCCTTAATTTGGGACTTAAAATCATTAATAATGAAGGATAATAATAATCTTGTGGGCAAAAATCATATTTATTTGCACTTGAAATAATTAAATTGTATAAATATCTTGTTACAGAGAGAAAAGATTTCATTTTATCAAAACAAATTTTACGTTCCGGTACGTCAATTGGAGCTAATGTAAATGAGGCAATTTCTGCAGAATCAAAAAAAGATTTTGTACATAAATTAGGAATTGCCTTAAAGGAATCAAAAGAAACTGGCTTAATTTATTAGTAGATAGTGATTACATTGGGAAAGATTTATTCGATAAATTATCTCATCTTTCAAAAGAACTTGACAAAATTATTGCAAGCATTATTCTTACAACAAAAAAACGATATCTCGAAAAGTGAATCCACATTCATAATTCTAAATTCATAATTCCTAATTCAAAATTAAAATGCTTCCCTTAACTAAAATTGATAAAACCTGGACCCTCTTCCTCGACCGCGACGGTGTCATCAACCACGAAAAACACAAAGATTATATCCACACCTGGGAGGAATTTAAATTCTATGATGGTGTGACGGAAGCAATTAAAATATTCTCTTCAATATTTCATCGTATAATAATAGTAACCAATCAGAAAGGTGTTGGCAAAGGGCTTACAAAATTGGATGATCTGCATACCATTCATGCAAATATGCAGCATGAAATTGAACAAGCTGGCGGTCATATTGATGCTATTTTTTATTGCAGTGATTTAGAAGAAACCAGTCCATTCCGCAAGCCAAACCCAGGCATGGGATTACAGGCCATAAAACAATTCCCGGATATTGATGTAAAAAAAACCATCATGGTTGGCAATACCATTAGCGATATGGAATTTGGCAGGAACCTCGGTGTGTTCACCGTTTTTTTACCAACAACCCGCCCCGATGTAGATCTTAAAGATGCAAAAATAGATGCTGTTTCCAATAGTCTTATAGATTTTGCAAATTCATTATCAAAAAAATAATTTCACCTTATAATTATATAACTGATACCTGATTTCTGAAATCTGATATCAAATACTTTGGGAAGCACTTGTTAAATAAAAACCAACAAGTTTCGTATTGCAAAATGTTTCTTTAAATTTAGCGAATGAAAATTTTCCCAGCGATCATCCTGTTTTTTCTATTGAGTATAAGTTCATTTGCGCAACGTGTTAGTCGTACTGATTATCAAAAGATCCAGGCAAGTGAGGATACGATGAAAGTTTATTCCTGGAAAATAATAACAGGTATCAATTCGGTCGACAGGTTTAAGGCAGATAGTATTTTTACAAAGGCATTGGTGCGAACTTTAAAAACCAATAACTCATTTTATTATGTGTTCGATTCATTGCAAACGATTTCGCAGTTATACGCCCCC
Organism: Ferruginibacter sp.; assembly: GCA_039934735.1. GTDB lineage: Bacteria > Bacteroidota > Bacteroidia > Chitinophagales > Chitinophagaceae > Ferruginibacter. The sequence continues at coordinate 38,538 of JBDTLP010000034.1, forward strand.
GATAGCAGCTTCAGAATATTCACCTGGCAAATGTTGGTAAATGACAGAGTTGTTCGCCAGCATGGTGCAATACAAATGAGAACAGATGATGGTTCAATGAAATTAATTCCGTTGATTGATAAATCAGGTGTAACCGTAAATATTGAAGACAGCATTGGAAACAATTATGGCTGGATGGGCGCTGTTTATTACAAGATCGTACTTACAGAAAGTGGCACTCACAAATATTATACGCTCATTGGATTTAATGCCGGTGGTATCAGCTTCGACAGGAAAATAGTTGAAGTATTAACATTTGTTGATGGTGAACCCGTTTTTGGTGGACATTATTTTAGTATTCCAAATGATAAGCTCATTCCAAAATCACCAGCACGTTATGTAATGGAATTTAAAAAAGATGCTGTGCCAAGACTTACTTATGATAAGGATATGCAAATGATTTTAATGGAGCATTTGATTTCTGAATCGAATCAACCCAATAAAAAATATACCATGGTTGGCGATGGTGATTATTCAGGATTTAAATGGCAAGGCGGCAAATGGGTTTTTATTGATAAAGTTTTTGCCGGTATGTCAACTCCCGAAGGACAACCACCCGTGCCCGTTCCCCTTGGTGAAAATCATGGTGGTGTTAGAGAAGAAGAGCAGGGAACGCCTCCTGTTGAAAAAACAAAACCTGCTTCTAAAAAGAAGAACTAATCACTAGATTTTGCTCCTGGAACATTGAGTAATGTACGTTGTATTTTGAACGTTATTTGGAGACTTCGCCTATTGGAGCATTTCTAATAAATTTCCAAAATACAACGAACAATACTCAATGTTCGAAAAAAACAAGTTGCTGTTTATGCATTTTTCTCCATCCTCGCATCTCCTTGCAAATTTTAAAAATGCTAAAAATAACGATTCCTTCTCCCTGCCACGAAAACTGGGACAACATGTCTCCAAACCAACAGGGCCGCCATTGTAATTCCTGCTCAAAAACAGTTGTTGATTTTACACAAATGAAGGATGATGAGGTAAAAAACTTTCTCATCAACAAACAACATGAGCGTCTATGCGGCAGGTTTAGCAGCACCCAGCTTCAGCAAATAAGTATTGAACTCCCACAAAATATATTTCAATTACAATTACCGTTTTGGAAACGATTCCTTGTTGCCAGCCTGCTCGTTTTTAGTACTACCCTGTTTTCCTGTGAAGTGAATACGAAAGGAGAAGTTGTAACACCCGGTAACAATTCCGCTGCCGGGGTTATGATCGTAAGCAAGGCTGATACATTACCTACCGTACGAATGATGGGCGAAGCTGCTGTAATTAAGCCGGTGAAATGTAACCCGATAACAGATACAACAAGTGAAGTAATGACTGGCAATGTTTCAATGGGTATTGTTGCACCCGAACCACCAACTCATGCATTAATGGGAGATATTGCAATAGTGCCGCAAAAAGATACGATTCCTGAATGCAATGTTAGAAAGGGAGAAGTGAGAATGGTTCAGCCAAAAGATACTGTGGTTAAAAAAAATGATGAGCCTGTTATTATGGGGAAAATGATTGCAGTTCCTCAGAAGCCGATTATTAAATAGCAACTTTTCTCTTGCCGAATAAGATTGGAACGCGGATGACACGGATGCGGCGGATTTGCACGGATTTTTTTGTTTAAATAACTTTAAGATTTTGTTTGTTTTCTCGAGAGATTACAATTTTTAATGGCAAGCTTTGTATAAAAAATGTGATGCTTTTAAATGAGGATAAAACAGATTTAATTATAAAATGCTTTTATAAAGTTTATAATAAACTTGGTTACGGTTTTCTTGAGAAGGTTTATGAAAATGCCCTGATCATTGAACTAAGAAAAGAAGGAATGAATTGTTTGCAACAGACACCGGTCAAAGTGTATTACGATGAAGCAGAAATTGGACTGTATTTTTCTGATATCATTGTAGACAACGAAGTTATTCTAGAATTAAAAGCTGGCGAAGGTGAAATAATAAGAGAACACGAATCACAATTACAAAATTATCTCAGAGCAACAGAATATGAAGTCGGTATAATTCTTCATTTCGGAAAAAAGCCATCATTCAAAAGAAAAATATATACATAAAATGCATTGCGCCAGCAATGTATTAATCCGTTTTTATCCGCCCAATCCGTGTCATCCGCGTATCTATCACACAACGCAATAAAATTTAATCGTTCAACTTCAAAACCGCCAAAAACGCCTCCTGCGGTACCTCCACATTTCCAATCTGTTTCATCCTCTTCTTACCTTCCTTTTGTTTGTCAAGAAGTTTACGCTTACGGCTAATATCACCACCATAACATTTAGCAGTAACATCCTTCCTCATCGCACTGATATTTTCACGTGCCACCACCTTCGCTCCTATTGCTGCCTGTATGGCAATCTGGAATTGTTGTTTCGGTAAAAGTTCTTTTAATTTTTCACAAAGCTTGCGGCCAAATTCGTGTGCCCGTCCCCGGTGGATCAGTGCACTCAATGCATCTACTTTTTCGCCATTTAATAAAATATCCATTTTCACAATATCACTCGGGCGGTATTCTATAGGATGATAATCAAAAGATGCATAACCACGAGTCATACTTTTCAGCTTATCATAAAAATCAAATACAATTTCTGTTAGTGGCATATCAAAACTAAGTTCCACACGTGTTGGTGTAAGATATCCCTGGTTGATAAGCACGCCCCGTTTATTGATACAAAGCGTCATGATATTACCAATGTATTCGGGCTTTGTAATCATTTGTGCCCTGATAAAAGGCTCTTCAATTTTTTCGATCTTGGTTGGGTCAGGCATTTCAGTAGGATTATTTACCCTAATAACCTCACCTTTACTGGAAGTCGCAATAAAACTTACGTTGGGTACAGTAGTAATAACAGTCTGGTTAAATTCCCTTTCCAAACGTTCCTGTATAATTTCCATGTGCAACATGCCCAGGAATCCGCAGCGGAATCCAAAACCCAGTGCCTGTGAAGTTTCTAATTCGTAAGTAAGTGAGGCATCATTCAGTTGTAATTTTTCCATACAGTCCCTCAACTCCTCAAAATTATCTGTTTCCACAGGGAAGATACCTGCAAACACCATTGGCTTCACGTCTTCAAAACCTTTAATGGCTTCCAAAGAAGGATTAACCGTAGTCGTTATGGTATCACCCACTTTTACTTCCTTGGCTACTTTGATGCCGGTGATGATATAACCCACATCGCCTGCACTCACTTCAGGTCTTGGAGAAAGCCCCATCTTCAACACGCCTACTTCATCTGCCCCATATTCAAGGCCTGTATTGCTGAATTTAATCTTATCATTCTTCTTAAGCGTGCCATTAAAAATGCGGTAGTAAACAATGATACCGCGGAATGAATTGTAAACACTGTCAAAGATCAATGCCTGCAAAGGCGCATTCGGGTCGCCCTTTGGTGCAGGAATGCGTGCAATGATCGCCGCCAAAATCTCCTCGATCCCGATCCCGCTTTTTCCACTAGCCAGCAAAATATCTTCCTGTTTACAACCAATCAATTCAATGATCTGGTCGGTCACTTCCGGTATCATGGCACCTTCCATATCGATCTTATTGATCACCGGGATGATCTCAAGATTATTGTCAATAGCCAAATATAAGTTGCTGATAGTCTGTGCCTGTATACCCTGTGATGCATCCACCAAAAGCAATGCACCCTCACAAGCAGCCAGTGCCCTGCTCACTTCATAACTAAAATCCACATGGCCCGGTGTATCGATCAGGTTGAGCACATATTGCTCCCCTTTATAAGGATAATTGATCTGTATTGCATGGCTCTTAATGGTGATACCTTTTTCCCTTTCCAGGTCCATATCATCCAGCACCTGCGCCTGCATATCCCGTTCGCTGATGGTATTGGTAGATTGCAAAAGCCTGTCGGCGAGGGTACTCTTTCCGTGATCGATATGTGCGATGATGCAAAAATTGCGGATGTTCTTCATGTGCTGGTGAGCGGGTTTTTGAGGGTGCAAAAGTAAGGGATTTTTGGGTGGAAATGAGGATTGATTGCGTTATATGATAGGTAGGCGGATGACGCAGATGCCGGGGATTTTTTTTGCATCGCAAAATTGGGAATAAATAAAAATAGGTGTTTATACTGTTTTCATACTGCTTCAATAATTATACATTTGAACAATTACCAAAAAGAGTTTTGCTTTAAGGCTTAAAATCAGAATCCTTTTTCAAAACTTTCATACTATATATTCACGCCAAATAAACGAAGTTTTATATGAGAAAGATTCTATTCTATTGTCTAATTATTCCAGTAATTTTTAACTCCTGCGCATCAAGTAATACTATAAAGAAAACTATATCTCAAAAATATTATAACCTTGTATTCAATCCAGAAATTATTACAAAGCAGTGTGTTAATAAAACGGAAATAACCATTGTGCCTGTTGACGCTAAAAGTTTAAATAGAGAAACGTATGAGGCAGCCTATCGAGATGGTAATTATGAAAAAGAATTTATTTCAACTATTGAAAATTGGAAAACGAAATTAGCAACTGTTCCAAGAACAGAAAGGATTTTATTGCAAGGAAAAATTAACGCTTTTGATTGCCTTTCAAAACTTGAAAAAGATGGCAAAATTCCAGTCGATATTTCTCTCCGTTTAAAAAGGAAAATCATTGATGAGAAAAGCGGGAAAGATGGTACTGAAGTTGAGAGCTTGTCAGATATAGACATTTTTCCTTTTTTTGAGCATAATCCATATAAAATAAATGAAAATTATTTCAGCGTTTTCAAACTAACTTTTGAGAATAAAGGCCAGGAAATTGAAAAAATAAGCCTTAAAGAATTTCAACTTGTAAGTGATGAAGAACAACTTTATCCTTTGGCATCTGATTACTTTGAAAAAAACTTAACAGATAGGACTGAGTCTGTAAAAAATGCTTACAGGATGAATATGCCTAATGAACTTATTGTTACACCTGGGCAAAGAATCACGAAATATATTGCAGTTCCTGCTATTAATACTCAAAATAACAAATTGCAAGTTCAATTTATAAGGGATACTAAAGTAGTAAACTTTGACTTTGCAATTTCGAAAAAAGAAACAGCAAAAACTTACAATCTAGAGCGCTATAGTTTGGGATATGGCGGAGATGGAGATGATATTGTTTATAAAAATTTCTTTGTGGTTGGATATAAGGACAATGTTTCTTATGCACTCAGAGATAATAAATTATTTGTCAGCGAAGAAAAGAAATCATTGCAAGCTTTTGTTTATGCAATAGGTATAAACACTGCAAATTCAGAAATTGTTTTTGGATCCGATGAGAACTTTACATTTTCTACTATAAAAAGCAATAAGAAGAAAATCGAATTCTATAAGATTAAGAAGGACAAGAAAACCAATTCTTACTAAATATTAAAATTGCTTGTCTATGAAGTTATTTTTATTGCTTATCACTACTTCTTTCTTTTATAACTGTGGGTTTTCGCAAACGGTTTTTAAAACACCTTCAGGTGCAAAATATCATTTGGCTACTTGCAGAATGGTAAAAAATGTTTCGCAGGAAATTACAATAGCAGAAGCAAGAGAATTGGGTTTAACTCCTTGTAAAATTTGTAATCCTGAAAATATTTATGCAGCTAATGAGCAAGTAAATCATAAAGCGCAGGGAGAAGATAAAGGAGTGCAATGTAGCGGGAGAACGAAAAGTGGTGCAAGGTGTAAGCATATGACAAAGATTGGAAATGGGTATTGTTTTCAGCATCAGCCTTGACTTGCTTCTCCTTGACGTGTGTTCCCTCTCCTGCAGGCCACTGCCAGGACTTTTCTCCAGCCGGTTTCGAAGCATAAAGCTGCCGCTTCGCAAAAGCTGGCTGGTGAAAACACCAGGCCAGGGCACCATTTGATTTGATTAAAAAAACTTTTTTTCTTGTTATTTTCCTCAAATAAATTCTTTCACGTTAAATTCTTTTCATTCAATGAAAATAATACTTCCCGATACATGGCCTCAATTTTTTACCGCTACCATTTCCGAATGGAAAAAATTGCTTAAACCCAGTAAGTATAAAGATATTCTTGTTGATAGTTTACGATTTCTTGTAGATGAAAAGAGAATTATTTTAAACGGATTTGTAATTATGCGGAATTATATGCATGTTATTTGGCAGGTTGTTAGTCAGGCAAGTCCGGCTGGTGATAACACCAGACCGGGGCAAGGGACAAATCATGTCTTCGTGCATATTATTTTCTCCAATACAAGAATAAAGTGCGTTCTTTCAATAATGAAAACGCGAATACTAAAACCTGTAGAAGTGATCAGGCAATATTTTAAACCAAACTTTAAAAATTCTATGAAAACATTTTTTTATTCTTTTACAATATTACTTTTTTCTTTTTGTGCCAAAGCACAGGAGAGCAATTTATTTACTGTTGGATTTGAAAAAAGTTTCACATCAAAAATATTAGGTGAACAACGTAAAGTTTGGATTCATATTCCAAATAGCAATGGAGGAAATGAAAATACCGGTAAAGGACGTTACCCGGTAATTTATTTATTAGACGGAGATGCAAACTTTAATGATATCGTTAGTATAACTGAATTTATGAGTAACGCAGGTCTTTGTCCGCCCATGATCGTAGTGGGGATTTTACATCCTGCCCGAATGACGGATCTGACATTTGGTACAGATAAAGAAACGCCTGGTGTAGTTGGCAGAGCTGATAAATTCATGCTTTATGTGGAAAAGGAATTGATGCCATACATCGAATCAAATTACCCAACAGTTTCCTATAAAATCTTCATTGGTCACTCTGTTGGCGGCCTGAATGTTGTGAACACTTTGATACATCATCCGGAATTATTCAATGCCTATGTTTCTCTTGATGCTGCTTTATGGTGGAACAATCAGCAAATTGTAACAGAAGCAAAGATGATTTTAGCAAATAAGAATTATAAAGGGAAAACCTTATTTATGGCATTGGCAAACCGAATGGAAAAAGGAATGGATACGCTGGAGGTTCAAAAAGATACTACTGAGGGTACGGAACTTATTCGAAGTAACCTGGAATTCATTAAAGATATTTTCAAAAACCAAACAAATCAATTGCGTTTCCAACATAGATTTTATGAAAATGACGATCATAGTTCCGTCCGGTTGATCGGAGAGTATGACGCGCTCCGCTTTATTTTTGATTATTACAAACTTAAAATTTACAATAGTGAATTAGACG